>BOJX01000016.1 GCA_016860685.1 Planctomycetota bacterium | reverse complement strand
GGATCAGACGGCGCCTCAGTCGTTTCAAACACACCACCGCCGACGCTCCTCAGCGCCAACGCCACACTCACCAGCATCAGCCCCGCCCCCGGGAGATGCGGCTTGCCCTCGTGCGACATGCACACCACCACCGGCAGCAGCGCGAAAAGCGCGGCGGCGAGAAGACCCGCGCCCGTTCCGCTCAGCCGACGCCCGATCGCCAGCGCCGCCAGCAACCCGACCAGCCCCCACGCCGCGGAGTACGCTCGCGACACGACGTAGAACTTCCCGAACTCGTCCGGGCGATCGAGGTAGGACGCGATGTCGCCGCCGACGTCGATGAGGTTCATCCGCCCGCACCCCTTCAGCAGCCCGCCCACCGGATAAAGAAAAAGCCCGCCGTACTGATACAGCTTCGGGTCGAAATCCCGCTGGGACGGCTTCATCCCGCCGAGCGCGCGAAACACGATCATTTCGTCGGGCTGGTGCGAATACAGGCGGTAACGCAGGTAAATGCGAGCGATGTCAGCGGCCGACTCATTGAGCAGGATCGGCTCCCCCGTCCCTCGCACGATCGGATCGACGTCCACGTCTGCGCCGCGGTCCGCCGCGCCCCACCCGCGCCCGGCGAGGCGGTAAATATCCTCCCCGCGCCACACCGGACCGTCCCCGAAAAGCATCGCGTCCTGCGCCCGCGACGGCAGACCCCACCGGATGCCGAGCACACACGACGCCACGTACACGCCGACGATCAACAGCAATACGAGAGTCCGAAGGTCGGCACGAAGCACAAACCCCGACGGCGCCTTGATTTTCGCAACCAGATTCTGATTCGTGGCGTCCACGTCCGACGGTTGTGCCCGCTCACCCCTTGATCACCCCCACCGGCTTCAGCCGCGCGACGCGCCGGCTGATCCCCGCCTCGTGGAGCACGTCCACCACGTCGTTCACGTCCTTGTAAGCGTCGGGCTGCTCCTCCTCGAGGCCGGTGCGCCCGCGCGAACGCGCGATCACGCCGCGCGACAGTAGCTCCTTGCGGATGTTGCGGCCCTTACTCGCCCGGATCGCCGCCCCGCGCGACATCTGCCGCCCCGCCCCGTGGCAACAGCTTCCGAACGTCTCCAGCATCGACCCCTCGCGCCCGACCAGCACCCAGCTCGCCCGCCCCATGTCGCCCGGGACCAGCACCGGCTGGCCGATCGAACGATACCGATCCGGCAGCTCCGGATGCCCCGGCGGGAACGCCCGCGTCGCCCCCTTGCGATGCACGCACAGCGGCACGACCTTCCCGTCCACCTCATACGGCTCCATCTTCGCGATGTTGTGCGCCACGTCGTACACCAGCGTCATGCCCAACTGCTCGGCCGGCGCCTCAAACACTTGCGAAAACGCCTCCCGCGCCAGATGCGTCATGATCTGCCGGTTGCTCCACGCGAAATTCGCCGCCGCCCGCATCGCGCCCAGATACCGCTCGCCCTCGGGTGAGTTCACCGGCGCGCAGATGAGCTGCCGATCCGGCAGGTCGATCCCGTATTTCCGCGGCGCGTCCCGCAGCTCCAGCAGCGCGTCCTCGCACACCTGATACCCCAGCCCGCGCGAGCCGGAGTGAATCATCACCGTCAACCGACCCTCCTCCAGCCCGAGAACCCTCGCCGCCGCCTCGTCGTCCACGCGCTCGACGACCTGCACCTCGAGAAAATGATTCCCGCTGCCCAGCGTCCCACACTGACCCTCGCCGCGCTGATACGCCGTCTCGCTGACGAAGTCCGGCCGCGCGCCGTCGATCCGTCCGCCGCCTTCCGTAACGTCGAGGTCGCTGTCCCAGCCGAAGCCCTCCGCGACAACAAAAGGCGATCCGCGCTCCAGCAGGCGCGTCATCTCCTTCACCCCGAACTTCACGCGCCCGCCGCGCCCCACGCCGCAGGGGACCGTGTCGAACAACGTCTCGACCAGTTTCTCGATCCGCTTCTCGGCGCGCTTCCAGGGAATGTTCGTGCGGATCAGGCGCACGCCGCAGTTGATGTCATACCCGACGCCACCGGGGCTGATGACGCCGCCGGCGCGCGGATCCGTCGCCGCCACGCCCCCGATCGGGAATCCGTAACCCCAGTGAATATCCGGCATCGCCATCGAATGACGAACGATCCCGGGCAGCGTCGCCACGTTCGCCACCTGCTCCGGCGACTTGTCCTTGCGGATGTGCGCCATCAGCGTCTCGCTGGCGAAGATCAGCCCGTCGACGCGCATCCCCGGTTTGTACGACTTCGGAATGCGCCAGCGCCAGGCGTCCACGCGCTCCAGCGGACCCGTGTAAGCGTCAGACATGATGTTCGCGATCGTCAAAGCACGGCCGTGCGGTGTCAAGGCATCGCGCCCGGCCCCCCGCCTGCGTCCGGCTTGCGACCGCTCGCGTGCTCCTCTTCGTAACGGTTGATCCGGTAGCGGATCGCGTCCCGCGTGACGCCCAGCATCCGCGCCGCCCGGCTGAGGTTGTTTCCGCTGTATTCCAGCGCCGCCTTGAGCACCTTGTATTCAAGCTCCTCCAGCACGGGCTTGCCCGAGTCGAAGTCCACGCTGATCCGCTGCGAAGACGGGTGAAGCTCGACCTCCAGCACCGCTCCCGTCCGCACCGCCTTCAGCGGCAGGTGATGCGGCTCGATCACCGGCGCGTCCGACATCAGCACGACGCTCTCCATCATGTGCGACAGCTCGCGCACATTGCCCGGCCAGTCGTGCGCCCGCAGCACGTCCATCGCGCCGTCGCTGATCCGTTGCGCGAGGCTCCCGAACCGCGCCCGGTACCGATCGAGGAAGAACTTCGCCAGCAGTTCCACGTCCTCGCCGCGCCCGCGCAACGGCGGCATCTCGATCGGTACGACGCGAAGCCGGTGAAACAGATCCCGCCGGAACTCCCCTCCCGCGATCGCCGCATCGAGGTCGCGGTTCGTCGCCGAGATCACATGCACGTTCACCTGCCGCTCCTTCGTCCCGCCCACCGGGCGGATCGTCCGGTGCTCCAGCGCCGTCAGCAGCTTCGCCTGAAGCGACGGCTTCATGTGCCCGATCTCGTCGAAGAAGATCGTCCCTCCGTCCGCGATCTCCATCAGGCCCTTCTTGTTCGACTGCGCGCTGGTGAACGCCCCCTTGACGTGCCCGAAAAGTTCCGCCTCGAACAACTCGTCCGGGACCGCCGTGCAGTTGACGTGGACGAACGACGCGCCGGAGCGCGGGCCTTCGTAGTGGATCGCCCGCGCGAGCAGATCCTTGCCCGTGCCCGTCTCGCCGGTGATCAGCACGCTCGGCGGGTGATCTCCGGCGATCGCCGTCGACCGCGCGAGGCGCTGCACTTTCGCCCGGATCTCCTCCATCGCCGCCGACGTCCCCAGCAGCGTCGCCACGCCGCTCGTCGAGCGCTCCCGGTTCTTGAAGTAGTCGAGGTTGTCGACCACCCGCTGATGATCCAGCGTCTTGCCGACGACCAGCCCCAGCTCCTTCAGGTCGATCGGCTTGGTGAGGAAGTCATCCGCCCCCGCCTTGATCGCCTCCACGGCCGTCTCAATGTTGCCGTGCGCGGTCATGATGATCGCCGGCACGCGCGATCCGCGTCCGCGCCACGCCGCAAGCAGTTCCAGCCCGGTCATCCCCGGAAGCCGAAGATCGAGGAGGACCAGGTCCGGTCCCACCTCCTCCAGCCGGTCCACCGCGGTCTCCGCGGCGTGAAACAACGTCACTTCGTGCCCCGCGTAACGCAGCGCATCCGCGAGGTTCTTCGCCAGAATCTCCTCATCCTCGACCACCAGGATATGCGCCATGACGCTCTCGCTCCGCGGGGATCCTGCTCTCACATGAATAATGATGTTCTAAACCGACCCGCACCCGCAAGGAAGCGTTCGGGGAGATCACGGGTAACGAGGCGGCGACAGGCACCCCGAGCCCCCGATCCCCATCCGGTTCCGCTGGGCGGGCGATGCCGACCGCTTAAGCCGGATTCCCCGACCGGACGATGAGATGACCGACGCGTGCGTGGGTGTGCGCCGGGCATCGTTATTCTCGGGGGTTCGATCATGCCGTCGGTCGTCGTGCTGAGCAGCGGGGGATTGAAAAGCGCCGTGGCGGCTGCGGTGAGCAGTGCGGCGGAAGGGATTTACCTTCTCGTGGATCACGGGTCGCCGTCGGCGGCGCGGGGGTGGGCCGCGCTGGAGCGGTTGTGCCGCGGGGCGACGGGCTGGCGGTGTGTGCGGTGGATCGTGGGGCCCGCGCCACCGCGGGAGGCGGGCCGGGCGGGGGCGGGAGGTTCGGAATCGGCGGGGCTTCGTCCTGAAGCGGATCTCGGAGCGGTGAGCGGATCGCGCGGGTTGCTGCCGGTCATGCTGGGCCTGGGGGTTCACCTTGCGGCGAAGATCGGGGCGGACCGGGTGATCACGGGTGTCAGCCAGGTCGCGGATGAAGGCGGACTGGGAGCGCCGTTCGGATCGGGCCGACCGGACCGGCGGCGCGAGTTCGTTCATGCGTGGCAGTGCATGATCGAGACGGCGCTGCCGCGCGGGACCGTGGTGCGCGTCGAGGCGCCGCTGATCGACCTCCGAGCGGCGGAGATCGTCCGTCTCGGACTGCGGAGGAAGGTCGCGTTCCAGCACACCTGGACCTGCGAACACGGCGGCGAGTCCCCGTGCCAGAAATGCGAGAGTTGCCGCGTGCGCGCGGGGGCGTTCCGCGAGGCGGCGGCGGCGGACCCGCTGGCGGCGCGACCGGCGGTCGCGCGGGCGTAAGCGACGGTCGGGTGGAGTATGCCTTCGAGATTTGAGAGTCCAGATTGAAGATTGCGGGCTCGCGTTTGCGGATCCGGTTTTGATTTCGAGATCCGATCCCGAATGTGGGTTTTTGCATCGACCCTCCTCAAGCGAGCCTCCTGACTTCCTCCTCCGGCTTCCTGGCCCCTGCATCGCTGCGCGACGTAAAGAGCGGGCGGGCGCCGCCCGGCTCTGGCGGAACGCTTCCTTGGAGGCCCGGCTCGGTTTGAGGCCGTGTTTCAACCGGACGTTTGCGTGCCCTGCGGCGGATTCGTACAAGTCGGCGTATGACGCGGCAGGTGGGCGTGTGTTCGTGGTCGTTGCGGCCTGAATCTCCTTCGGACCTCGTCGAGCTGGTGCGCGCGACGGGGGCGTCGTGCGTGCAGCTTGCGCTGGGTCCGCTGTGCGAGGGACGGTGGGACGCGGGGGAGACGTCGCGGCGGCTGGCGGACGCGGGGGTTGCGATCCGCTCGGGAATGATGGCGACGCGCGGCGAGGATTACTCAACGCTGGAGACGATCCGTCGGACGGGAGGAGTGCGGCCGGACGAGCACTGGCCAGCGAACCTTGCGGCGGCGGCGGCGCATGCGCGGGTCGCGGCGGCGCTGGGCATCGGGTTGGTCACGTTTCACGCGGGGTTTCTTCCGCACGAACCGAGGGATCCGCTGCGGCAGGTGATGCTGGATCGGTTGCGTGAGGTGGCGGCGGCGTTCTCGCGGGAAGGCGTGGGCGTCGGTCTGGAGACGGGTCAGGAGACGGCCGCGACGTTGCTGGAAGTGCTTGACGAACTGGGGGCGGCGAACGTCGGGGTGAACTTCGATCCGGCGAACATGATCCTTTACGGGATGGGCGACCCGACGGCGGCGCTGCAACAACTTTCGGCGCGCGTCGTTCAGATTCACATCAAGGACGCCCGGGCGGCGCGGCGTGCCGGGGCGTGGGGCGAGGAGACGCGCTTCGGTGAGGGCGAGGTGGACTGGACGGAGTTTTTCCGCGTGGTGCGGGAGCGGAGCGTCGCGGGGGACTGGATGATCGAGCGGGAAGGCGGCGACGACCGTGTAAGTGACATCCGCTCGGCACTTTCCGGGATCGCTTTGTTCGCCGCGGACGGAGTCGCGTCGTTCGCCACGAACGACGGCGCGGGGGAGCGGCGATGAGCGGAGCGTCGCCGCTTCGGGTGGGTGTCGTCGGCCTGGGTTTCATGGGCGCGACGCACGTGCGCGCCTATCTTCGCGCGGAGCGCGCGGGCGTGTGTCGGCTGGTCGCGGTGTGCGATCGCAGTCCACAACGGACGGAGCGTCTCGGGGCGACGGGCGGGAACCTCGATCTGGACGTCGGCGCGGGCGAGACGGCGGATCTGAGGTCTGTGCGGCGTTACACGGATGCGGCGGCGCTGCTTGCCGACGCGGAGGTGGACGCGGTCAGCGTCTGCACGCACACGCCGACGCACGTGGAGCTGTCGATCGCCGCGGTCCGCGCGGGCAAACATGTTCTGGTGGAAAAGCCGGTGGCGATCCGGTCGGCGGAGGTGGAGCGGCTGATCGCGGCGGTTGCGGGGTCGGGACGGGTGGTCATGCCGGCGATGTGCATGCGATTCTGGCCGGGGTGGACGTGGTTGAAGGAGCGGATCGCGGACGGGGGCTACGGGCGTGTGCAAAGCGCGGTGTTCCGCCGGCTGGGCAGCGCGCCGACGTGGGCGCCGGAGTTTTACGGCGATGCGGGGCAGACGGGGGGGGTGATGTTCGACCTTCACCTGCACGACGCGGACTTCATCCGGTGGTGCTTCGGCGCCCCGGAGGCGGTGTGCAGCGCGGGGGACGGCGATCACGTCACGACGCTTTACCGGTATGAGCGCGGCCCGGCGCACGTCGTCGCCGAAGCAGGCTGGCGGCACGCGCCGGGCTTCGGCTTCCGGATGCAGTACGTGGTCCGGTTCGAGACGGCGACGGCGGAGTTCGACCTGTCGAAGTCGCCGCCGCTGACGTTGCACCGGGACGGCAGGCAGGAAGCGATCAACCTGCCCGACGAGGGAGGGTATGACGGAGAGGTCCGGCACTTTATCGACGCGGTTCGATCGTCGACGTCGCCGGTCTGCACGCTGGAGGACGCACGAGTCGTTACGCGGCTTCTGGAAGCCGAAGTTGAGAGCCTGCGCGGGAACGCGGTGATCAAGACGCTGTCGCAAGATCATCAGGGCGGGGCGAAATAAGAGCGCTTCTTATCCTTGGCCTTGCTTCGCAGCGTCAGACCAGGCGGCGCGGCTCGGTTATGAAACTCCGTCCGAGGATTGAAGATCGCGTGGAGGTGTGAGCATATGTTGGGTATTGCAGGATGGCTGCTGGGTTGCGCGGGCGTCGCATCAGCGGGGAACGGCGCCGTCATCGCGGACAAACCCGTCAACCTCATTCTGATCACGATCGACACGTTGCGAGCGGACCGGTTGGGGTGTTACGGGTATCGTCGCGCGACGTCGCCGAACTTGGACCGGTTCATGTCGCGGGGGACGCGGTTTGAGTGGGCGTTCTCGTCGGCATCGTACACGGCGCCGTCGCACATTTCGCTGCTGACCGGGCTTTATCCGAGCTTCAACTCGGTGATGCTGGACAACGGACGGTTCTTCAAGCTGTCGGGGAAGACCGTGACGCTGGCGGAGCAGTGCCGGGACGCGGGAATGCGGACGGCGGCGGTGATCAGCAACCCGACGCTGAATCGTCGGCTGGGGCTGCACCAGGGCTTCGCGCTCTACGTGGACCTCCAGTTCGATCGGGTGCACGAGCGTTACCTTCCGAAGGAGGCGACGGCGACGACGCAGGAGGCGCTGGAGATTCTCAATCAGGTGCATGACGCGCCGTTTTTCCTCTGGGTTCATTATCAGGATCCGCACGGACCTTATTCTCCACCGTGCGATTTGACGACGTTCGCAGAAGCGGCGCCTCCGCCGGAGAAAGACCGAATTCTTCCGGTCGGAGCGGACACGTCGGGGTACAAGGCGATCCCGACGTACCAGGTGATCGAGGAGGAGCGGGCGGCGTGGCGCTACGGGTTGCGCTATGACAACGAGATTCTTTATCTCGACCGGCATATTCAGACGTTGTTTGATCGGGTGGACGAACTCGGGCTGACGCGCAACACGGTGATCGTGCTGACGTCGGATCACGGGGAGGCGTTCTCCGAGGACGAGTTTTTTTTCGCGCACAGTCACTCAGTGGGCCTGGATCAGGTGCGCGTCCCGCTGGCGATCGTCGGACCGGGCGTCCCGGCGGGGAAAGTGATGACGACGCCGATCGGGGGGGTGGACGTATACGCGACGATGACGGAGATGATCGGTCTTAAGCCGGTCGAGAAGACGTCCGGGCGGTCGTGGGCGGCGGCGGTGCGGGCGGGGAAGGAGCCGGAGGAGAAGCCGGTCTTCTGCGAGGGTTTTTCGCAGCGCGGGGTGGCATTCCGGGGGATGTACTACCGGGAGGACCGTCGCCCGGCGGACAGCCCGATCTGGAAGATCAGCCCGACGACTAACGGGAAGCACCTGCCGCTGGGGCCGAGCCTCGTCCGGCTGTCGGATGGCGCGGGGATCGAGGCGTCGAAGGGAGCGCTGCTTCGGGCGGAGCTGGATGCGTTCACGCTGGCGGCGGAGCAGGCGATCCGGGAGACGTTTGACGAACTTGTGCGTCGGGGCAAGGACGAGCGGACCGTGGCGGAGAACAACGGGCTGGTGTTCTTCCGGGATGAACTGGGGTACGAGTTCGACCTGCGGGATCTGGAGCCGGCCTCTCCGGAGGAGCTTTCGCCGGAAGATCGAGCGCAGCGTCGTGCAATGTCGAGCCTGGGTTATCTGGAGAAGGCGCCGGAAGAAGAGCCGGCGGACAAGCCGAAACCGTGAGGAAGGCGCCGGATGCGGATCGTGGGTGGGAAGCGGATGCGAGGGATGCGCGGGACAGCGCCGGCTCAAAGAGCCGTCGGACCGGCGGCGGCTTGGAGAGCTTCTCCACCCGTAAGAACCGAGTCGCCCAGGAGAACTGCGTCAACCTTGTGCAGCGCAGTGATTCTTGTTGCGGCGGGATGTGATCCAGCGGGCTGGCGCGGAGTCGATGACGGAGGCCCGGGGCGGGCGGTGGCGGAATGTCCGCGGGAGGCGCCGGTGCAGATGCGGGTGAGGCTGACGGGGCGAGGACAGGTGATCGGCGCGGCGGACGGGGCGTGTTTTGAGCGCGGGGCGGAAGTCGTGCTGGATGCGCGGGCGGCGGACGGCTGGGTGTTCGGCGGGTGGTTCGGCGACGCGGCGAGCGTCCAGCCGGTAATCGCGGTGACATTGGAGGAGGATACCGGCGTCGAGGCTGTGTTCCGGCGGATTCCGCAAGCAGGGGTGACGCGGGTGTTTGCGCCGTTTCCGGCGGGGACGGCGTCGGTGGTGCTTCAGGGGCCTTTCGGTCCGTATACGCACGGGTCGGAGACGGCGTGGGACTTTCATCTGCCGTGGGGAACGGAGGTGCTGGCGGCGGCGGACGGAGTCGTCGTCGAATTCGACGAGGGGATCCCGCGTAATGAACCGGGGCGTCCGCCGCGCGAGGGTCCGGCGAACTTCGTCATGCTGGAACACGGGGATGGCTGGTTCACCCGGTATGTGCATCTGGACACGGACGGCGTGTTCGTGGAGATCGGACAGGCGGTGCGCCGGGGGGAGAGGCTCGGCGTCACTGGTGACACGGGGCTGACGTTTGATCCACATCTGCACTTCGAGACCCGGGGCGCGGACGGCGAGCCGCTGGTTCTCGGGTTCGCGGAGTCCCTGCGGCGTGACGGTGCGGCGGACGAGGGTGACGTGATCGTGTCCCAGAATCGGGCGCCGCTGGTCGATCCCGGCGGGTTTTGATGTCTGCCTCGCGCGGGGATATCCTGCGTGGATGAGCGACCCGCGTTTCCTGCCTTATGTGGATCGTTACGACCCCGGCATCCCGCCGGAGGAGGCGCTGCGCCGTTATTACGAAGTGATGCGTCGGCGGCGGTCGGTTCGGATGTTCAGCGACCGGCCGGTCTGCCGCGAGACAATCGAGGGACTGGTGCGGGCAGCCTGCACCGCACCGAGCGGGGCAAACAAGCAGCCGTGGCGTTTCGTGTGCGTTCAGGATGCGGGGTTGAAGCGGCGCATCCGTGAGGGGGCCGAGGCGGAGGAGCGGGAGCTTTATCAGCACCGGGCGAACGCGGAGTGGTTGGCGGACCTTCGGGAGCTGGGGACGGACGAGCACAAGGGGTTTCTGGAGATTGCGCCGTGGCTGATCGTGGTGTTCCGCCTCGTACGCGGGGACGACGGGTCGCAGGTGTATTACGGGCCGGAGTCGGTGGGGATCGCGGTGGGGATCTTGCTGGCGGCGGCCCAGCACGCGGGTCTGGCGACGTTAACGCATACGCCGAGTCCGATGAAGTTTCTCTGTGAGATTCTCGGTCGCCCTGACAATGAGCGGCCCTTTATGCTCATACCGGTGGGGTATCCGGCGGAGGATTGCGTCATCCCGGAAGCCGGGATGCGGCGAAAGCCGCTTTGCGAGGCGCTGGTGTTTGACGACGGCCGGGGACGTGAGTAACCTTTAATGATTGCATCTTCCGGGTCGCGGATGACGGCGGCGGGGCGGGCGCGTTGCAAGGCGCGTCTGAGGTGTGCGACATCCCGGGGTTACCCAGTTACGTATTCAGTTCGGAAGCTTAAGTGAGGTGCTGAAGGCGCGGTCTTGTTCCGCGCCGGCGCGACGTTGCGTCGGCGAGTTCGGCGACGAGGCGCGATTTGTTTATGCGTTGTGTTCTGAAAGGAGAAACGAAGATGAGAAAGCTTGTGACCGGTTTGTTCGTGGGCGTCGCGGCGCTGGGGGTTTCGGCGAGCGCGTACGCGGAATGCACGTGCAAGGCGATCGACGCATCGGGCACGGGCTGGTGTGCGGATTGCAAGCACGGGAAGGTGTTCTTCGTCGAGATCGGCAGCGAGGGTCTGTTCAAGGCGCTTCAGGGCACGAAGATGAAGGCCGAGGACATCAAGTGCCCGGATTGCAAGACGGCGTTCGAGAAGAACGGGTCGTGCGACAAATGTCACGTGACCTTCTGTGATCATACGGCGTACAAGTCGTTCGTGTCGGCGGCGATGGCGCTGGGGAAGGCGACGGATCCGGCGACGATCAAGTGTCCGGCCTGCAAGAGCGCGGCGGAAGGCAAGAGCGAAGGCAGTTACTGCGAGCCGTGCAAGGGCGGGTTCGTTGGGCGGTACATGTTCGCGGCGAAGGACGCTTACGAGGCGGCGAAGAAGGCGATGACGGTGCTGGCGACGGCGACGAAGACGAAGTGCGAGACGTGCGCGACGGCGATGGTGACCAACGGCACGTGCGAGCATTGCAAGGCGACGTACAAGAACGGCGAGAAGGTCAACAAGTCCTGAGTGGACTGACTGCCCCGCGGGAATCCTGCGGGAGGCGATGCCGAGGTCATCCGCCCGGTCCGGTCGCATGTTGCGGCCGGGCCGGGCGTTTTTTTGGGGAGGTTCGGGTAGACTGGTCGGGCGCGGCGTGGGGCGGTGGGGCGAGGTGAAGCGGGATGTGTCATCGCGGGTTGGGAAGGCGAGGCGAACGTGGCGGGTAACACCGGGGGAGAGGGGCGAGTGCGGCTTGGGGTAGCAGGCGCCTCGGGCCGGATGGGGCAGCGCGTCGTGGCGCTGGCGGCGGCGGACGGGCGGTTCGAGTTGGTCTGCGCGCTGACGGAAGCGAGCGATCCTCGGCTGGGCAAGCCGGTAATGTTTCCCTCCTCAGACGACTGTGGCGGAGTGGTGCTAGAGACACGACGTTCGCGGGCATGCGACGTGCTGATCGACTTTTCTTCTCCGGTGGGAACGCTGGCGCACCTGGCGGACTGCGTGCGGGACGGGGCTGCAATCGTGATCGGGACGACGGGGCATGACGCGGCGGCGCTGGGGGCGATCAGGGAGGCGGCAAGATTGATCGCGGTGCTGCGGGCGTCGAATTTCAGCCTCGGGGTCAACCTGCTCATGTCGCTGGTGGAGCGTGCGGCGGCGGCGCTGGGACCGGAGTTTGATATCGAGGTTGTCGAGGCGCATCACCGACGGAAGGTGGATGCGCCGAGCGGGACGGCGCTGTCGCTGGTGGAAGCGGCGGCGCGGGGTCGCGGCGTAAGCCGGGAGGGGCTTGTCGTGACGGGAAGGGAGGGGGCGGTTGGACCTCGTCCGGCGGGTCAGATCGGGGTGCACGCGGTTCGGATGGGGGATGTGGTGGGGGAGCACGATGTGCATTTCGGGGGACCGGGGGAGACGCTGACGCTGCGACATAGTGCTTTGTCGCGGGACACGTTCGCATCCGGGGCGTTGCGGGCGGCGGCGTGGATCGCAGGGCGACCGGCGGGTCAATATTCGATGGCCGAGGTGCTGGGACTGACGTGACCGTTGTGGCGGAGCGGGCGGGACCGTGGCTGTGAAATCCGGGCTTGCTCCGGGTTTGTGCGAACCTAGAATCGGGAAGGGGAAGAGGAGCGGTTGCGGCCCGCCGCGCAGCGTTGGAAAGAACGTGGGAAGGCAGGTTCGGGATGAGCATGTCGAGAGGGGGAGCGGGCGATCCGGTGAGACCTGCGGACGGTGTGCGGCGTGCGCATCCGGTGTGGTGGGTGATTGCGGCGGGTTTGCTGCTGAACGCGGCGGGGCAGTTCATTCGGACGGACGGGAGCGTGGCGTCACCGGCGTGGGCGCAGGTAAGCCCCGGAGGGGGCGGGCAGCGCGGGGTGTTCGCGTTCAGCGGGCAGCTCGCCAGCGGCGTTTACGGCGTCTACATGGTGGATGTCGACAGCATGACGATGTGGTGTTATGAGTACCAGAAGGAGCGGGGGTGCATGAGGTTGGCGGCTGCCCGGTCGTGGAAATACGACCGGTATCTGGAGCAGCACAACGTCTGCGACATCACGCCGGCGGACGTGGAGCGGCTGATTGAGGATCAGCGGGCGTACCACCTTCAGAACGCGGAGAACGGCGGTAATAAATAAGTCAATATGACGGCCGGTGCTGACCGGCGGCGCGCCGCGGCGATCGGAGGATGACGCCGCAGACACAAAACGACCTTCCGCGGGCGTGGGGGCCCGGGTCGGGGGGTGGCGGACGACGACACATGGCGAAGATGTTTTACAGCGCGGACGAGGCCTCGAAGCTGCTGGGCGTGAGCGCGGACGAACTGACGCAGATGGCGCGTCAGGGGAAGATCCGGGAGTTCCGCGACGCGGGGAAGGTGAATTACAAGGTGGACGAGGTGGACAAGCTGGCGGCGGCGAAGGGGTCTGCGCCGGCCTCGTCGGACACCGGAGAGCTGGTTCTGGAGCCGGCGGAAGAGGATTCCGGGCTGGAACTGATGCTCAATTCAGGCAGCGACGTGATGAGCATCGCGGATTCCGCGAAGGACAAGGAAAAGACCTCGGCCGGGACGCGGGCGGGCACCCGGGGGGGCGGGAAGAAGGACAAGGAAGGCACGGTCGTTCCGTCGGTGGGGGTGAGCGTTTTCGACGACGACGAGCTGGACGAGATGGTGGATCCTCTGGCGCAGACGCATGTCAGCGAGGGTCCGGTGGGGTTTGAGGGGATCGGAAGCGGGTCGGGGATCCTCGACCTGACGCGGGAGAGCGACGACACGTCGCTGGGGGCGGAGCTTCTGGACGAGATCGTTCCGGCGGAAGAAGCGACGCTGGACATGGGCGACGCGACGCGGGCGGGCCTGGAGGACGCGGTTTCGGATGAGACGGCGGACGACGAGCAGGTGATCGCTCCGGTGGGTCCGCGGCGTGCGGCGGGGGCGGCGCCGGCGCGGGCGACGACGCGGGTGGAATACGGTCCGGACGCGGCGTCGAACGCGATGGGCGCGGTGATGGCGGCGTGCGTCGTTGTGATGCTGGTGGCCGGGCTGGCGGTGGTGGGGATGGTTCGCGGGGTGGAGCCGGCGCCGCTGCGGTTTCTTTACGACAACATGATGTACTTCGTGGGCGGATCGGCGCTGGTGGTGGCGCTGTCCGGGGTGGCGACGTACTTCCTCGGTCGTCGGGCGTAGCTCCCGTCGGGGTTCGGGGTCTATCTTCAGGCTGAAACGTCGCCGGGGAATTCCGTGCGGTGATTGACGCCGCCGGTGCGCGCGGTTATGCCAGCGGCGAATCCTCGAGGGACATTCCGCCCTTGGCGCGGCGGGCAGACGGATCACATCGGAGGGCAAAAGATCATGACGCGGCAGATGCGAGTGCGGGCGGGCGCGGGACTGGCGGCGGCAATGACGATGCTGACGGGGTGCGCGAGTCTGGACGACCTGCGTACGACGCAGCGAGCGAACAACAACTTGACAGCGCAGAACGAGCGCCTCGAGCAGGAGCTTCAGGACTGCCGCAGCAGCGTGGATCTGCTGAACGCGCGGCTTGATGCGGCGGAGGATGAGCTGAACGCGAAGCGCGAGCTTGCGGCGAGCCTGCAAGCGGAGAACGACCTGCTTCACGAAAAGATCCGTCTCGCGGAGAAGACGCTGGAGGATCTCGGGAAAATGCCCGCGGGGGATCTGGTCGTCGGCGCGCCGAAGCTGCCCGAGCCGCTGGATTCCGCGTTGAAAGCGTTTGCGGCGCAACATCCGGATGCGATCACGTTCGACTCGACGCGCGGGTTCGTGAAGTGGAAGGGGGACTTGCTTTTTGATCTGGGCAGCGACGTGGTGCGCGACTCGGCGAAGGACGGGCTTCGCGGGTTTGCGGAGATCGTGAACTCGGCGGCGGCGAGCGGATTCGAGGTGGTGATCGTCGGGCACACGTGTACGACGCCGATCAAGCGGTCGGAGACGCTGACGCGGCACCCGACGAACTGGCATCTGTCGGCGCATCGGTCGATCGCGGTGGCGGACGTGCTGATGCAATACGGATGCGCGGGCCAGCGCGTCGGCGTGATGGGTTACGGTGAGTTCCGCCCGATCGCGGACAACGGCAGCGACGCGGGGAAGAGCCAGAACCGTCGCGTCGAGATTTACCTGGTTGAGCAGGGGACGCTGTTTGCGATGGGGGACGTGCTGAACGCGGAGCTTGCGGGCGGCGTTCGGTTTGCGGCGCTGGGCGACTGAGGACAGGGTCGCAAGTCCAGGATCAACACCCCGGTTCTTCATCGGTGCGGACGGCGCGGCACGAGGATCATGCCGCGCCGTCCGCTTTTCGTTTCAAGGGGCGGCGAGGGTGTTGTGCGGCGTGTGGTTCTCCGTGGTTGTGCGTGAAATCCCGCTGGAAGTGCGTTTTGCCCCGTGACGAGCGTGGCGGGCGGGGGTAGAATCGGGTTGGAGATCGGCAGGTTCAACCTCAACCTTGCGGACCTTCGGCGGGCGTACGATCGCGCGGGCTGAAGCCCGTGGCTCGGGCAGGCGCTTTACCTTCGGAAATAACCGGATAGGTACACCGCTTGCATAGGACACCGGGGCAGGCGTCGGGTTCGGGGGTGGGCCGCGTAAGCTCGTTACGGTCGTCGGCAAATCACCGCGCCCGCCGCAGGGTCATGAGGTACGAAGAATCATGCATATGACGAATCCTCCGCCGAATTCCGCGTCACCCGTCCCGGTTGATCCGAGGGGCGGGCTCGATCTGCGGCAGGACGCACGTTCTGCGGCGGGCGGGCGTGGTGGCAGGAACCCGCTGGTCGCCTTGTTCAGCAGCGTCTGGCTGGGTGTTTTCCTGATGATCCTGCTGTTCATTTACAGCTCGGTCGGCAGCGCGATGCCCGAGTTTCGTCAGAAGCGTTTTTTTGAAATGACGGAGTTCGAGTGGTTTCACTGGTGGCCTTTCGATGTGCTGGTGGCGCTGATCTGCGTCAACATTCTCGTGGTGACAGTGCGTCGGATTCCGCTGCGCGTGGTGAACCTCGGGGTGTGGACGATCCACGCGGGGATTCTGATTCTCGCGGCGGGGAGCGTTTATTATTTCGGGACCAAGATCGAGGGCGAGGCGCCGGTGTACCGGCGGTGGCTGAAGATCGAGGCGCCGGGGATGAGTTCGCCGGGGGGTCTGGTGGTTCTTCCGGAGAACCGGACGACGGTGCAGACGGCGGCGGGGCTTTACACGCTGACGATTCAGGAGACGAACAGCGAGTACAAGCTGCTGTCCGGTCCGGACGCAGGGAAGCGTGCGCACGCGGTGACGGTTCAGGTTCAGCCGCCGCAGGGGGCGACGTTTTCGCGTCAGCTCCTGACGGGATATCCAGAGTTTACGGAGGATGTGATTCCGGGGCAGGGGCGCGCGATCAAGGTGACGGGCAAGGCGCTGGTGGACGAGGATTTGAAGCTGTCGCTGGAGTACGAGCCTCAGTTTTATTTCCACGTCGGAAGCTCGTGGGCGCTGTATGTGCGCGACGTCGGGGCGAAGGAGTGGGTCGAAGTCCCCTTGCCCGGGATGCCGCGTTACAACGAATACGTGTCGTCGCGCGATCAGGTGTTCACGGACGAGCCTTTGCCGCTGGACGTGATGGACCTGGCGGTGGCGTTGCCGGCGGAAGCGCGGCTGGCGGGGACGTCGTTCCACGTCACGGGCTACCTGCCTTATGCGGAGATGCGCCGGCAGTGGCGCGAAGGCGGAACACGGGCGAACCCGCTGCTGAAGCTGAACTTCGTGGAGATGAGCGGTCGGCCGCGTCCGGTGGAGCTGCTGGCGCTGCACCCTGAGCAGCGGAAGGCGATGGGGGGGCTGGTGGAGTTCCGCTACGTTCCGGACGAGACGTCGCTGGAGGAGATCGCGTCGGATTCGTCAGCGTATTTGACGATTTCGGTTCCCGCGGCGGGCGTGAACCAGCGCTTGCGCGTGACGCAGGACATGATGGTGGGCAACGACGGGCCGTGGACGGCGATCGAGGGGACGGAGTTCTCGTACCGTCTTGCGCGGGTGCTGGAGGATCTGGAGATCGCTCCGGGCCGGATGGCGTCGCTGGCGTGGGTGGATCTGAAGACGGCGGAGAAGGAGTGGACGCGGGTGGTGCTGGACGATGCGTCGTCGTCGTTTGACCTTCCGGGGATCGGGTTCGACCCGCACACGGCGCCGGCACCCGGGGAGCGCACGACGGATCCGCGGATCGTGGTGGGTTATGCGCCGTCGTCGGCGGGGCTGGTGTTTGCGGCGCTTCCGGACGGGCGGTTGTTCGCGGCGTGGAACGGACCGGACGCGCACGCCTTCCGTCGCTTCGTGCGGATCGGGGAGGCGCTGTCGCTGGCGCCGCAGGTGACGGTCGTTCCGACGTCGCTGCTTCTGACGGCGCAGGCGGAGGTGAAGCCTTATGTCGTGCCGATGTCCCGTCGGTCGCGGGACGCCGGGCACATGTTCTCGATGATCAAGCTGGACGTCACCAGCGGCGGAACCACGCAGAGCACGTGGCTGAGATACAGTCCGTTTTCGTTCCCCAGCGCTTTGTACGAGTACCCGGGTCGTCATCCGTATGCGCCGCAGACGGTGATGCTGGAGGGGGGGCGTCAGGTGGAAGTGTTGTTCTCGCGGGAGCGGGAACGTCTTCCGGCGCCGGTGGCGCTGGATGATTTCGAGTTGATCGCGCACGTCGGAGGATATACCGGGCAAAGCCTGACGGTGCGGAACTGGCGCAGCGCGCTGCGTTTCTGGGACGGGGGCGCGTGGACGGCGCCACAGACGGTAAGCGTGAATTCGCCCACGGAATACGGGGGGTACTGGTATTACCAGGCGGCGTGGGATCCGCCGCTGCGCGGGCAGTTGGGCAGCGGGATGAATTACACGGTGCTGGGCGTGGGCAACCGCAACGGCGTGAACATCATGCTGGCGGGTTGCTGCCTGAGCGTGGCGGGGATGATTTTTGCGTTCTACGTGAAGCCGCGGATCAAGGCGCGGCGGCAGGTGGCGTCGGCGGCGGCGCGCGGCGAGCGTCAGGAGGCGGAAACGCGCGAGGAGCGGATCGCGGAGCCGGTCGGGGTGTGAGGCGAGAGACGGGACGGCTGAACTGGTGAGGGGAAACAAGCCGCGCCGAGAGGCGATGCTCGTCAGATCGGTGACCCGCGCACTGCGCACCGAGCCACGCTCGATTGCGGGCACGGTTCGGACCAGGAGCGGTTGAGTTCGTCGCGGTTAGACGAGGGTGGGAGCGTCGTGACATGCAGGGAAGAATGCGAATCCGGTTGATCGACGTGCTGGTGTTCGGCGGTCTGATCGCGGCGGGCGGGCTTTACGGGATGAAGCGTCGGGCGGAGGCGTCGGCGGGAGCGTCGGCGCTGTCGGAGTTCGCACGGGCCGTGGATCTTTCGCCGCTGCACGAGGTGGCGGTGCAGGCGGACGGGCGGTTGCGTTCGTTCGAGTCGCACGCGGCGGCGTACATGCGTTACATCAGCGGTCCGCGGACGATCGACGGTCAGTCGCAGGGATTTACGTACCTGGACATGCTGTTCCGCCCTGAGCGTTACAGCACCCGCGAGACGGTGTACGTGAAGAATAAGCTGGTGCTGGCGCAGATTCTGGACGTCCTGGAGCAGCACGGGAGCCTCGGGCCGGGAGAGCGAGAGGGGTTGCAGGCGCGGAAGCTGCTGTCTCCGAAGCATCTTAGCGACGGGGCGGTGCGTTCGCTGCTGGCGTCATTAAGCGCGGACCTGGTGCGGACGGCGCGTCCGGTGCAGGACATCAACACGGCGCTGGCGATCATGCGTCCGGACGTGCTGGGGGGCGAGCTTCGTATTCTTCCGGCGGCACAAGGCGCGACGGACCGGCCGTGGAGTTCGTTGTGGGACGTGGTGGAGCAGGCGTCGACGCAGGCGGCGGACCTGTCGCCGCTGGCGAAGGCGGTGGGCGTCGAGGTGGACAAGCTTCAGGAGCTTGTCGTCGCGTGGACGGGGCTGGCGACGGCGTGGCGGACCGAGAAGGCGGACGAGGTGAACAAGGAATTGTCGCGCCTGGCGTCAGCGGTGCGTTCGCTTTCGCCGGAAGCGTATCCGGACGCGCGGCGGCTGGCGTGGGAGAGCTGGTACTTCCGGTTGAACAGTATGACATGGGTCTGGCTGGTGTACCTGCTGTCGGTGATTCCGCTGCTGGTGGCGGTGATCAACCGCTGGGAAGGGGCGAGGAAGCTGGGTCTGGCGATCTTCGGGATCGCGTTCTTGCTTCAGACGGCGTCGGTGGGGATCCGGTGGTACGTGTCGGGGCGCTGGCCGAACGCGAACATGTTCGAGGCGGTGACGACGTCGGCGTGGTTCGGGGGCGTACTGGCGCTGATTCTGGAGTTCGTGGCGCGACGGTCGGCGATGAAGAATCTTTTCGCGTTGGGGTCGGCGGTGGTCTCGATGGCGGCGCTGATGTCGGTGTACCTGATGCCGGCGACGCTGGACTCCTCGTTGAACAACATCATGCCGGCGCTGCACGACATCTGGTTGTACATTCACACGAACGTGATCATCTGGAGCTACGCGGTGATCGGGCTGGCGGCGGTGACCGCACTGCTTTTTCTGCGACAGCGGTGGTGTGCGTTGTGGGACGGCGGGGAGACGTCGAAGCTTCGTCTGCTGCTGGCGCCGGCGGCGCTGGCGGCGGTAAATGTCACCGGGTGGCAGGTGCTGCTGGCGATCCTGAACCCTCAGGCGTACGACCTGCGCCGGTCGTTCTGGGCGGGGCTGCTGGAGCGTTGCGGGTTCTCCGCGGCGGCGAGCGCGGATCTGGCGCCGTGGGTGGTGGTCGGATTGTTCGGGGTTTCGGCGACGATCCTCGTGTTCGAGGTGCTGGATGCACGAACGCGCGGCGCCGTGGTGAAGGACACCGAACTCGGTTTCTTCGGATCGCCGTCGGCGCTGCTGGCGTCCGGGCCGAAGGCGAACGCTTTTCTGAGGAGCAGCGCGCCGTCCGCCGCGCAGGTGTTCGACGCGGCGACGATGGTGACGCTTCAGCTTGCGTTCATCATGCTCTGGGCGGGCATCGTGATGGGGGCGATCTGGGCGGATCATTCCTGGGGCCGACCGTGGGGGTGGGATCCGAAGGAAGTGTTCGCATTGAACACGTTCATCATCTTTCTCGTGCTGGTCCACGTTCGGCTGAAGGTGCGGGACAAGGGGTTCTGGACGGCGGTGTTGGCGATCTTCGGTTTCGAGACGATGATGTTCAACTGGATCGTCATCAACTTCATCATCAGCGGTCTGCACAGTTACGCGTGAGGCTTGCGTCTTCCTCCGGGCGGGAAAACGCCTTGCGGATGCGGAAGCGGACGAAATTGCGGAATAAACCGCACCCCGAAGAGGCGCATGCCGCGCTGATTTCCGCGTCACGTCGGGAAGCGGAGGGGTCCGTTCACAGGACTTGGACGCTGTTTCACCCCCCCGGAGCCGGGAGAGATAAGAACGCTTCCTTATCCTTGACCTTGCTTCGCAACGTCAAGGACAGATGGGCGCGGTTCGGTCTTGAAACAGCGTTTTATTCTTCGGCTGCTCCAGACCCCAAGCTTCCCAGATTGACGCGCGAGAGAATCAGGCAACTACCTTATCCTAACGATCTCGTTTTTTGCGAGAAAAACGTGGGAAGCCCGCAATGAGGGTGAAGTCCGCTCCTTCTCTGCGCTTGACGTGCTAAGACCGCGCGAAGATAGTCCGAGCGCGGGACGGGCCCGGCCACACGGGGGGCACGGCGACTTAACATCGCCGGCGTGCTGGCCTCCCGTCCCCACTTTTTTCCTGTTTTGCCCTGACCCTGAATCCTGCTTCTCGGTTCCGCAGCGCATCGCGAAACGAGCGTTCGCGCGGGCTGAAGCCCGCGGCTCGGAGGGCGCTCCACATTGGTGAATCATGATTGAGCGGCGGGTCAGGGAACGATCGCTTCGAATCTCGCTCTCGCGTTGTTCCAGACCGCCGTGTCGCCGGGGTTGAAGATGCGAATTCCGGCCGAGTTCCGCGAGATGGCGCGAAGGTGGTCGAGGGATTCGACGGCGCCGACGGCCATCGCCTGAAGGAGCACGTTGCCCAAGGCGGTCGCTTCCACGGGACCGGCGTGGACGGGCAGGCCGCAGGCGTCCGCGGTGCATTGACAAAGCAGGGGGTTGCGTGCGCCGCCGCCGACGAGGTGGATGCGACGGATGATGCGGCGGGTCAGTCGGGCGATGCGGTCGAGGACGACGCCGTATTTGAGGGCGAGACTTTCGAGGACGCAGCGCGCCGTTTCGGCCTCGGTTCGCGGAACCGGCTGCCCGGTTTCGGCGCAGAACTCGCGGATGCGCTGAGGCATGTCGCCGAAGGGGGCGAAACGCGGGTCGTCCGGGTCGATGAAGGCGCGATGCGGGGGCGCCTTTTCCGCAAGGCGGATCAGATCGTCATGCGTGAGGGCGAACCCGGCGTCAACCCAGACCCGGCGGCATTGTTCGAGGATCCAGAGTCCGGCGATGTTGCGAAGCAGGCGGATCGTTCTTGCGGCGCCGATCTCGTTCGTGACGCCGGCATGCAGGGCTTCAGGCGTCAGGATCGGCTGATCCAGCTCGACGCCGACGAGGGACCAGGTTCCGCAGGAGATATACGCCCAGTCCTCCCCCTCGGCAGGGACGGCGGCGACGGCGCAGGCGGTGTCGTGTCCGGCGGGGCAAATGACGGGCACGAGCCCGACGCCGGTTTGTTCGGCGATCGGCGGAAGCAGCGGTCCGACGATCGTCGCGGGCCGGGCCGCCGCCGGCATGATGCGCGTCGGCAGTCCGAGGCTGGTTAAAAGGTCTGCAGCCCAGCGGCGCGCGACCGGATCGAAGCACTGCGACGTGCTGGCGATCGTCGCGTCGGTGCGTTTGAGGCCCGTCAGGCGCCAGTTAAGGATGTCGGGCATGAAAAGGAGGATCGCGGCGCGGTCGAGCCTGCCGTCGCCGGCGTCACGATCGGCGAGGAGTTGGTAAAGCGTGTTGAGAGGCATGAACTGAATCCCGGTGCGGGCGAAGATCGTCTCTCGCGGAATGACCTGAAACGCATGATCCATCATGCCTGTCGTGCGCGGATCGCGGTAGTGATGCGGAGGGTGGATGAGTCGGTCGGCGGCGTCGAGCAATCCGTAATCCACCCCCCAGGTGTCGATCCCGAGGCCGTCGAGCTTTGCGCCGGCGGCGCCTGCGCGTCGCAGACCTTCCTTGATGTGTTCGACGATCGCGTCGAGATCCCAGTGAAGACGGCCGCCGTGTTCGACGGGTCCGTTGTCGAAGCGGTGGAGTTCGTCGAGGGTCGCGCGGCCAGCGCGCAGCGTTCCGAGCACGGCGCGCCCGGAGGACGCCCCGAGATCGAAAGCAAGGAAGGTTCGCGTTTCGGACATGTGAGGATGATGCCGCGCGCGAGTTCGCGGGGAAAGCCCGCCCGGACTGTCACACGCGGCCGGTCTCGCGCCGTTGCAGGCGCTTCCAGATCAGGTACATCGGAGCGCCGGCGGTCAGCACGATCAGCCAGGTCAGGGATCTTCGCGGATTGCCGCTGATTTCGAGGGCGATCATGCCGATCGCGACAACGACGAAGGTGATCGGGACGAGCGGATAACCCCAACAACGGAAGGGCCTCGGAAGATCGGGACGCCGCTTCCGAAGAACGATCAGACCGACCGCCGCGAGAGCGTAGAACACCCACATCGTAAACACGAACCCGGACGTCAGTTCGCCGAAGCCCCTGAACCACATCACCGCGATGCAGGACAGCACGAGCTGCACCCACAATGAGACCGCGGGAGTCTGAAATCGCGGGTGAATCCTGCCGAGCGGGCGGAAGAGCAGGCCGTCGCGGGCCTGGCCGAAGGTGACGCGGGCGCCGGTCAGGATCGAGCCGTGCGAGGCGCCGAGGGTCGAGATGACGACGAGGACGGTGACGACACGTTCGGCGGTGGGTCCGAGGAGGCGCTCCATCACTAACGGCGCCACGGTCGGGACGGCGCGCATCTGCTCCAGCGGAATCATCCAGAGGTAGACGGCGTTGACGCCCAGGTAAAGGAGCGTGACGCCCGCGGTTCCGAGCAGGAAGACGCGCGGCAGCGCCCGCTGCGGGTTCTTCACTTCGCCGGCGATCGAGCCGACGTCGCTCCACCCGTCGTAGGTCCACATCACGCCCGCGAAGACCGGGGCCAGCGCCAGCAGCAGCGACGTCGGCGCGGGCGCAGGCTCGAACCGGCCTTCCGCGCGGTCGCGCATCAGTCCGCCGAGCATGATGATTCCGACCAGCGCCCCGATCTTGCCCGCCGTCAGAAGCATCGCCACCCCCTCGCCGAGCGTGACGCGAAACGTGTTGATCAAGGTCAGCAGCGTCAGGACGACGCAGACGATCAGACGTTCGTCGAACTCGGTTCCGAGCAGGCGGTTGACATGGGAGGCGAAGACGGTGGCGATTCCCGCGGCCGCGGCGGGCTTCGCCACCAGCAGGTACGTCCAGCCGAACACGAACGCCACCGCCGGACCCAGCCCCTCATAAAGGAAAACGTAGATGCCGCCTGACCGGGGAAACATGCCGGAAAGCTCGGCGTAGGTGAGCGCGCCGAAAAAGGAGACGACGCCGCCGAGCGTCCACGCCAGCAGGATGAGCCAGGGATTGCCGAGATGTTTTGCGACTTCCGTCGGCGTCTGAAAGATGCCGCTGCCGACGATGATGCCGATCATGATGGCGGCGGCGCCGAGCGTGTGTATTCTCCGGGGAAGATCCCGGGACTCCACCGGGTTAACGACCGGGCGCAGGTCTGCGTCGGATGTCCGATCCGAGGACGCCCCCGCGGCACGATCCTCATGTTCAGGCATAACGCCCGCCCTCCGTTTTTTTTCGCGGACCGCGTTGTGCGGCAGCGCGGGCGGCATACCCGCTTTCGCGGAACGCAGCGAGCGGATCCGGAGGCAGGCCGCGGGACCGGCGATGCTCCGCAATTTTCTCTCGCACATCCGTCCAGAATGCGTCCTTCAGGACGCCTTCGGCGGCGACCAGATCCTCGCGGTCCTGAGCGCGGCGCAGGGCGTCGCGGTCGACGAGCATCGCCTTAAGAAAAATCTCCTGCGCCGTCATCACGGTCTGGATCATCGCTTCGATCTTCGGCTTGAGGTTGTGTGACTGATCGATCATGTACGCGACCGGAAGATCGGCTGAGGCTCCCGCGCCGGGGCCGCCGCGTTCGTGCTCTGCGCCTGCGATTTCGTTGAAGATGCGGAAGAGCTGGTAAGGGTCGATGCTGCCCGTCGTCAGATCGTCATCGGCGTACTTGCGGTCATTGAAGTGAAATCCGCCGAGCGCGCCTTCCTCGACGAGGAAGGCCACGATGTGCTCAATGTTACATCCGGGCAGGTGATGTCCGAGATCGACGAGCACTTTCGCGCGCGGCCCGGCCTCTTTCGCCAGGGCGTGCGCCATCCCCCAGTCGGCAATGTCCGAGTGATAGAACGCAGGCTCAAAGGGCTTGTACTCGATGAGCATCGTGCCGTCCGCGGGCAGCCGGGCGTGAATCTCGCGCAGCCCCTCCGACATCCAGCGTTTACGCTGGCGGAGGTCGGCCTGACCGGGGTAATTCGTCCCGTCGGCGAACCAGAGCGTCAGCAGGTTCGATCCGCAAAGCTCGCCGATGCGGATCGAGTCGAAAATGTGGTCGAGCGCGCGGTGGCGGACCTCCGGATCGCGGTTCGTCAGCGACCCCCACTTGTACGCCTGATCCTCGAAGACGTTCGGATTGATCGAGCCGATCCGGACTCCCAGCGACGCCGCCCGCGCCGCGATGCGTCGAATTTCCGCCTCCGAACCGCCTCCGGGAAAATCCCAGAGCACATGCACCGCGACGCTCGGACAGCAACCGGTGAGGCGATGCACCTCCGCGGCGTCGGCGAGCTTCTCATCGATCGACGTCGCCGCAGCGTCCTGAAGGAACTTGCCGAAGCGTGTCCCCGTGTCGGCGTAGCCCCACGACGGCGTCTCAATGACGAACCGGTCGAGTCGTGCAAGCACGTCCGCTCCCGCAGCGCCGCGCGGCAATTGCATAAGTGCAGATCCTTTCTCACCAGCCGCCGGTGAAGTCGCCGTCGTGCAAGCCGGCGCGCTTCGGGCGGCGGGGGTTCGCTCCGCGGTCAGTATCACGTAAACTTCCGGTCCGGAGAAGCCCGTGACTTCTGTCATGAACCAGCCGAGTTCGGAGACGCCGATATCCGTGCGACACGACCTGCGCGCGGGTGATCTCGGCGCGGTCGTGTCGCTTCACGGCGTGGTCTACGCCGCGGAGCAGGGGTTTGACGCCACATTTGAGGCATACGTGGCGGGCCCGCTGGCGGAGTTCGTCCGGACGCGCGGCCCGCGCGAGCGGTTGTGGATCGCGGAGCGCGGCGACCGGCTTGTCGGCTGCATCGCGATCGTCGGCGCAGGGCCGCGCGGGGCGTTGAATCACGCGGGGGAAGGCGACGCTTCCGCGTCCGAGGTGGGAGGGACGGCCCAGTTGCGCTGGTTTCTGGTCGCGCCGGAGGCGCGCGGGGCGGGTCTGGGCCGACGTCTTCTCGGCGACGCCGTCGCGTTCGCCCGGACCTGCGGATACCGATCGATCCAGTTGTGGACGGTAAGCGCCTTGAAGACCGCTGCGGCGCTTTATCGCGCGGCGGGTTTCGAGAAGGTCGAGGAAAAGCCGGGGCGGATGTGGGGCGTTGACGTTGTCGAGGAGAGGTTCGAGCTGCGCCTTGACGGCGTCGCATCGCCCGCGACGGAAAAGTCGTCGAAAGCTCTGTGATCCGTCAGGAAAGAGGATCCCTTCCTGACAGGCGCGGCTCGGTCGGGCGACCGCGGTCCGGGCGTCTTGCGATCCCCCGAAGCGCCGTCGGTTGTCATTTCAACTCTCATTCGTCGCAATGTCCGCGCGAACTGAAGTCCGCGGCTTGCAAGGACGGATCGTTCTTCGCGCTAAGGCCGGGCAAGGAGCGCTTTGAGCGCCGGGGCGATCTGGGGGTACTTGAAGGAGAACCCGCTTTCGAGGAGGCGCGCCGGACGGACGCGGGCGCTAGCGAGGAGGAGGTCGTTCGCCATCTCACCCAGCACGACGCGCGCCATCAGGGCGGGCATCGGGAGGATCGTCGGCCGGTTCAGGGCGGTGCCGAGCGCCCGGGTGAACTCCCGGTTCGTCGCCGGCGCCGGCGACACAAGATTGACCGCGCCTCGGAGAGATTCGTTCGCAAGCGCGTGCAGAATCGCGGCTGCGAGGTCCGGCAACGTAATCCAACTCCAATACTGCCTCCCCGAGCCGATCACCCCACCAGCGCCGAGCTTGAAGGGCGTGAGCATCTTCGCCAGCGCGCCGCCGCGTGGGCTGAGCACGACGCCGATGCGACCGGTGACGACGCGGATTCCCGCCGCTTCGGCTTCGTTCGCCGCCGCCTCCCACGCGACGCAGGTTTCGGGGAGAAACCCGCGCCCCGGCCCGCTGGTTTCGTCGAGCCAGGCGTCGCCGCGATGACCGTAATACCCGACCGCCGAGGCGCAGAAGAAAACTTTCGGACGCGCGTTGCATGCTTTGAGGGCGTTGGCGACCAGTTGCGTGCCGAGAATGCGGCTGTTGCGGATTCGTGCCTTCTGCGCGGCGGACCAGCGACCGGCCGCGATGTTCTCCCCGGCCAAGTGGACGACCGCGTCACATCCCTCGAGCCAGTCCTTGTCGAGAACACCGGCGTCGGGATCCCACGGGATCTCGCCTAAGCCGAGTCGACGATCGCCGCGCACCATCCGAACGACGTCATGCCCGCTGTCACGCAGCAGATCACACAAAGCCGAACCGACCAGCCCGCTCGCGCCGCTGACCGCCACGCGCATGCCGAACTCCTTTAATCCGCCGCACCGGTGCGCCTTTCCGTAAGGCGACCCGCGACTTAATCCCACGTGAGCCGGATATCCTAGCCAGAACCGGCTTGGCCGTCATGCGGCGCGAGCCCGCTGAAGCTCTGACGCCCGGACGGGGATCGGCGAAATTTGCGTCGCGGTCGGCGTCCCCGCGTTGATCCGGCGTCGGGGTGCGGCTACGCTCGCATCGCCGTCACGGCGGGCGGCGCGAGACGGGATACGAACATGCCGCTGACCTACTCCAGCTACCTTCATCTTGACGCAATGCTCTCGCTGCAACAGCCGCGCTCCAACCCTGCCGAGCACGACGAGATGCTCTTTATCGTGATTCACCAGGTGTACGAACTCTGGTTCAAGCTCGTGCTGCACGAAGTGGAGAAGGTGAAGTCGGATCTTTCCGCCGGACGCACCTTCGACGCAATTCATACCTTCAAGCGCCTTCGGACGATCCTCAAGACGCTGGTCGGGCAGCTCGACATTCTGGAGACGATGACGCCGATGTCGTTCTCGAGCTTCCGCGACCGGCTGGAGACTGCCTCCGGGTTTCAATCTGTGCAGTTCCGGGAGCTGGAGTTCGTGCTCGGGTACAAGCGGCCGGAGACGCTGGAGTATCTTCCGCCGGATGCGCGGGCGTCGGCGGCCTTGCAGCGCCGTCTGCACGAGCGTTCGCTGGTCGATCACTTTTATGATTTCCTGGAGTGTCACGGTATTGTCATTCCATCGGAGGTGCGCGCCCGCCCGGTCGAGGCCTCGACGGTCGCGGACGAGCGCGTTCAGGAGGACCTGCTGCGTCTTTACACGTCCCGCGGCGAGCTGGCGATCCTTTTTGAGCTGATGACGGACTTCGACGAGGGGCTTCAGGAGTGGCGCTACCGCCACGTGAAGATCGTCGAGCGGACGATCGGCGCCAAGAAAGGGACGGGCGGGTCGCCTGGCGTGCCTTTCCTGAAGCAGTCGCTTTTCAAGCCCGTCTTCCCAGACCTCTGGGCGATCCGTCACCAGCTTTGATTGCCGCGGCATGATGTCGACGCGGCGCTCCGCTGCGGGGTCGCGCGACCCGCCCCTCATCCGGTGATTCGTGTCGCCCCGCTGGTCTCTCGCGCGCGGCGCGCGTTATGTCCCCGGTTGCTACGCCGGGCGGGCGTCGGCCCCGGGGCTGGGGACGCGGCGCCGGATCCGGCGGGTTTCAGGGGAGGAGGGTGATGATGTTCGACGTGCGTGACGGGCTGCTGGGGATCATAAGTGTCTTGATGGTGACACTTGGCGGATGTTTTTCCGGCGGATGTACGCGGGCGTTCGGGGAGGCGACGCTCGAGCAGCAGATCGAGGCCTTCAAGCAGACGACCGAGCACCTGGTACACCTTGCGGAGCGGACGGACGCGGCGTACACGGCCGAGTTCGAGTACGACGGCGAGGACGCGGAAGCGTACCTGAAGCAAAGCGCCGGTCTGCGCGTGCCGATCCGCGTCCGGCTGGGGGTGTTCGGAAATGCGAAGCAGGGGGGACGGGAGCATGAGGCGGCAGACGCGGACAGGACAGAGATTCAACCTGCGGCGCTGGGCGGCGCGGGCGGTGGGGGCGGTGGGGGCAGCCACGGCGTGGGCGGCGGGTTTCGCGGGGGGCTGCGCGGTGCTGCGGGAGGTGTCGCCGAAAGCGCTGGGGCAGGGGGCGGGGATTCAGGCGGACGTTGACGCTCAGGTTACGACTCAGCGGCGGGACACCGTGAACGACGCTTCGCTGTTCTGGGCCCTCGTTGTGAACAACACCCTTGTGGCGCTGGGCCTGCCGATTATCGGGGGGTTGTTGTGGTACAAGCGGCGTCAAATGCAAAGCTGGGGTGCTGGCGGAAAACCGTGAGTTGGGCTGAGGGAGAAGGCCTGTTCCGGTCGGCGCTTTGATGTCGACGAATTTCCTGATCCCCCTGGAATTCCTAACATGTTCTTGCTGGTTGTATTGTGGCTGAAAAAAATCCCAGGCCCAAATCGAACAAGCCGACTTGGACCTGGGAGGGAGAGAGAGCCTAGTTGTCAACCTGTCTCAGAGGGGTGGGAAGAAGCATGTCGATGCCTGGGTGGGCTTCGATCCAGAATCGTGCCTCGCACCCCTTCCGTGAACGGAGTCTAGTACAAAGCGGGGGCGGGGTTCAACCCCCTTGTGCGGTGTTCGGAAAAAAAAATTCCCCACCCCGCTCGGCCTGCCCGGACCCGCGCGGCAATCCTACTTCGGATTCGATTGTCCACCCGGTTTCCCCGCGGCGGCGTTAAACCGCTCCAGCGCGGCGGTCAGCTCTGAGATGTCCGCGACTCCGGCTTTCTGGGCAAGCTCGATGGATTTGCGTTCCAGCGCCACGGCCTCGTCGACGGCGCCGGATTCAAATTTGGCGAGCGCGAGGGTGTCGAGATAGGCCCAGTTCTGTCCTCCCGAAACCTCGTGGCATTTTGAGGCGGCGGAAAGGGCGAGGGCGTTGTACCCGCCTTTCAGGCCGTCTTCGGTGAGCAAGGCCCAGGCGAACGTGTTCAACATCGCCGGGTTCTGCGAGGCCTTTTCGAGGAGCAGCTCGCCCGTGCTGACGGCGGCGGTTTTATCCTTCAACCCGAGCGCTTGAACCCGGAAGCGGGTCTCAAGCAGGCCCAAGTCGTCCGGTCTGGCTTCCAGACCGGCGTTGACGGCGCGGAGGGCGAACGCCGCACCGCGTCCGTCCAAGGCCGGCGCCGACAGGGATCGAGCGACCGCGGCAAGGACGGTCGGATCCTGCTTCAGCAGGACGTCCTGTTTCTGCTCGATGACCGCCAGAACGCCGTCCACGTCGTTGGCGGCGACGAGCGTGTCCACAAGATTGACCCAACCTCGGGCTTCATCGGGCTTCAGCTCCACGGCGCGGCGGGCGGCTTTGAGCGCCAGTTTCAAGGCCGCGTCATTGTCTTTGACGTTGCGAAGGCTGAACCCGATCAGGGTCAGCGTCGTGGCGTTGTCCCAGCCGGATTCGACGGCCTTCTCCGCAGCCGTGATCGCGAGGGCGACGCCTTTGCCGTCGAAGGACGGCTGGGTGAGGGTGCGGATCAACCCGGTCAACTGAGCGGGATCTGTCGCGGCGATCGCGTCGTAAGCCTGCTTCGCGGCGGCGAGCGCTTCATCCGTTTTATCCGAAAGGACCAGCAGATCGATCAACGTGAGGCGCGTGTTGACGTCCGCCGGGCGAAGCTCGAGCGAGCGGCGGACGGCCTTGAGGGCGACGTCGCGCAGACCTGGCGCGTCCGCAGAGTAGCGGATCGACGAGGCAAGCATACTGAGATCGTCCGCGCTGTCCGCGGAGAGCGTCAGGGCGCGCTCCGCGGCGGCAAGAGCCTTGTCCGGAGCGGCGAGCGGACCGACGAGGGGCTGGATGCGGTCGCGCCAGGGTCCGGGATTGTTCGGGTCGAGGGCGGCCATCGCGTCGAGCGTGCGGATGACGGTTTCCCAGTCCTGGGTGCGGCGCTTGTCGCGCACGCGGTCGGAAAGCAGTTTGTTGAGTTTGAACAGGCCGATGTCGTGGGTTCCCGCAAGCACCTGCTCCAGCGGCGCATCCATGTTCATCGGGTGCCCGATCCAGGCGACCTTTCCGTCGCGGTCGACGATGAAGGCGGTGGGGATGCCGTTCTGGTCGGCGGCGCGCATGTACGCGTCGAAGGTGGCGCCGTCTCCGTCGAAAGCCACGGTGTAGTTTTGTTTCTCCGCGTTGTCCTTTGTGAACTGCTCGACTTTTTCGAGAGCGTTGTTGGGGTCGGGCTTGGTGACGCCGATGATGATCAGCCCCTTGTCGGCGTGCTTCTTTTGAAGCTCGGAGAGGTGGGGCATTGAGGCGATGCAGGGTCCGCACCAGGTCGCCCAGAACTCGACGACCACCACGTTTTTCCCTTTTGCGCTGGCCAGGTCCACCGCGTGACCTCGGATCCACTTCGTAATCGACAAGGACGGCGCATCCAAGCCCACGTCGAGTTGATTCCCGACGGCGGGCGACGCCAGCAGCGCCGAAACAAGAGAAAGTCTAAACCACGCGATTCTGCTCATCTTAAGCCCTTTCCGAGGACGACCGTGGGATCGATCGAAACACGCGCGCCGCCCAGATGTGGTCTGCACCTTGAATCTGAGGAGATTACTGCATCCTCCAGCTCCGGATTTGAGGGTAAACACCTCCGCCGTGCAACGCCCGGCATCCTACCAGATTCATGCGGTGCGCGGAAGTACGCATGCGATCCTCGAGAAGGATTGTGGCGCCCCCGATCAGAGACGGTTCGCCGATTTGGCACGCAGCTTGCTGAGGCTGGCGAGCGGGGGCGGGCCGGAGCATATTCCCGGGGCTGCCAAGGCGCGATCCAGGACGCCAGGGGAGCGGGGGCGCGCCGGTCAGAGGCGGTTCCGTTGCGCAAGAACTCGGGGCCGTCGAGGGAGATGGCGCAACTTCGCGGCGATGAGATCGGGAGACGGACCGGGAGCGGCGACGAAATGAACCACGAGGAGAAGCTGGAGTCGTTGCGGCGACAGATCCGGCAGTTGCAGGCGGAGGCGGCGGCGCTGGAGTCGGCGCTTGCGGAGGGCGCCGGCGGGGGAGGCTGGGCGCCGCCGGGATATTACACGACGTATCACATTCTTGCGGGGATGGTGCTGGGTTTCATCGGGGCGGTGTCGAGCCTGATGTTCAACGTGGTGGGCGCGGCGATGCTCGGGCGACACCCGCTCCAACTGATCCAGGTGTACCTGACGTTTCCGCTGGGCGAGAAGGCGCTGGCGCTGGATGACGGGTTCACGCTTGCGGCGGGGTGCTGCCTTTACCTTGGCACGGGCATGATCGGCGGGGTGCCGTTTCACCTGATTCTGAGCCGGTGGTTCGAGAGCGCGGGGCTGGGCAAGCGGTTTGTTGTGGCGACGGGGCTGAGCCTGGGGGTCTGGGTAGTGAATTTTTACGGCGTGCTTTCGTGGATGCAGCCGCTGCTGATCGGGGGGAACTGGATCGTCGAGCAGGTTCCGGTTTACGTGGCGGCGGCGACGCACCTGGTGTTCGGCTGGACGATGCTGCTGGTGGATGCGTGGGGGCGGTTCACGCCGCCGGCGGGTTCGTTCGCACGGAGGGCACAGGCGTGAGGCGGAAAACGGCGGCGGTCGGAATCGTGGTCGTGGTTGCGGCGGGCGCGGCGGGAGGACTTGGCGCGTGTTCCCGCTCCGCGCCGGATGTGGACACTTCCCGCCCGCGCGACGAGGGCATCCGCTTCACCAGCGTCGAGACGCTGGTGAAGGAGGGCGAGACCGCTTACGTGCGTCATTGCATCGGGTGCCACGGCGCCGCGGGCGACGGGAAGGGCGAGGCCGCGACGTTTCTTTTTCCGAAACCGCGGAACTTCACCCTGGCGCATTTCAAATTCAGCTCCACGCGTTCCGGTCGCTTGCCGACGGACGCGGACCTGAAGCGGTCGATCCGCAACGGGCTGAAGGGATCGGCAATGCCGAGCTTCTCCGCGCTGTCCGAGCGGACGCTGGACGGACTGGTGGCGTACATCAAGACGTTCTCGCCGAAGTGGGCTTCGCAGGACACGGCGCCGCCGATCCCGATCCACGAAGACCCTTACCGGTCGAACCCGGACAAGACGGAGGCGATCCGGCGGGGCGAGGTCGTGTACCACGGATACGTCACGTGCTGGAGCTGTCACCCGGCGTACGTGTCGACGGAGAAAATCAACGAGTATCTCGTGGCGTGCGGCAGCGAGTCGCGCAGCGGGTTCCGCCCGAACCTTGACGGCGTCGAGGTCAAGCCGAACGTCGAGGGCGAGCTGGTGTATCCGACGGATTTCCGGCGGGATTTTGTGCGTTCCGGGAACCAGATCGACGACTTGTACCGGGTGATTTCGGCGGGTTTGACGGGCACGGCGATGCCGACGTGGGTGGACGCGATGCACGTGGCGGCGAAGGAGCCGGGCGGTCCACCGCTGGTTCAGCCGTCGGATTTGTGGGCGATGGCGTACTACGTTCAGGATCTGATCGCGCAGCGTCCGCCGAAGCTGAAGGAGGGCGCGTACGCGCTGCGGTCACGTCCGCAGTGGATCAGCCTGACCGGCGAGCCGGCGCCCGCGCCGCCGACGGAGAAGCAGGACGCGGAGGCGGTGGAATTCATCGAGGACGAGTAAGGCGCGGGTGGAGCGTCTGCGAAACCGGGGGAAGAGCGCTTCCTTGACCTGGCTTCGCAACATCAAGGACGGGCGGGCGCGGTTCCGTTTTGATGCGGAGTGGCAGGCTCCGCGAAACGTGAGGCGAGTGCGATCCTCCGGATTGCGGTGGCGATTCCGGGGCGAGTTGGAAGGCGAAGCATGAGTGTCATTACGGCGTCATCGGGTGCGATGAATGTTCCGGCGCTGGCGGCGGGTCGCGCGTTGATCGAGACGCGGCTGGTGTGGTGGTACTTCGCGGCGTCGCTGACGTACATGATCGTGGCGATGCTGGCGGGTTTTTTATTCTCGCTCCAGTTTCTTCAGCATTACCCGCTGGCGGGGATTGAGCTTTTTTCGCCGGGGCGGTGGCGGCTGGTGCATACCAACGGCGTCGCTTACGGATTCATCGCCAACGCGTTTCTGGGAATGCTGCACTGGGCGGTTCCGCGGCTGACGCTGCGCCCGGTGCGGGGGCGAGGGCTTTCGTATTTCATTTTCTTTGCGTGGCAGGCGGTGGTGCTGGCGACGGTGGTCGGGCTGCTGACAGGTCAGGCGCAGGCGGTGGAGTGGGGGGAAACGCCGACGTGGGTGGATCCGGTGGCGCTGGCAGGGCTGATCCTGGTGGCGGTGAATTTTCTGCACCCGATCCTTCAGGTTCAGGGGCCGATGTATGTCACGCTCTGGTACTACGTCGCGGCGTTCGTCTGGACGGTTCTGGTGTACGCGATGGGGAGTTTTCTTCCGGAGTATTTCGTCGGGGGGGCGGCGTCGGGGGCGATCATCGGGTTGTTCATTCATGACCTGGTGGGATTGTTCGTGACGCCGCTGGGGTGGGGAATGATGTACTACTTCGTCCCGATCCTTCTGAAGAAGCCGGTGTGGAGCCACGGGTTGTCGCTGGTGGGGTTCTGGGGGCTGGCGTTTTTTTATCCGCTGACGGGGATTCATCATTTCCTTTACAGCCCGATCCCGATGTTCCTGCAATACGGGGCGGTGATCTCGACGATCGCGGTCGAGCTGGTGGTCACGACGGTGATCATCAATTTTTTCATGACGCTGCGCGGGCGCGGGGACGCGTTGCGGACGAACCTTCCGATCCGGTGGTTTTACACGGGGATGGTGTTCTACTTCACGACGTGCCTGCAATGCGCGTTTCAGGCGACGCTGACGTTTCAGAAGATCATTCACTTCACGGACTGGGTGGTGGGGCATTCGCATCTGGTGATGTTCGGGGTCTTCGGGTTCTGGCTGCTGGGGATGATGACGCACCTGATTCCGCGGCTGGTGGGAGCCGGAGGGTGGTACCGTCCGTCGTGGAATGCGTGGCATTACTGGCTGAGCACGATCGGGATGCTGGTCATGTTCTTCGACCTGGTGATCGCGGGACTGATTCAGGGTTTTCAGTGGCGCGACCTGGCGCCGTGGGAGGACTCGCTGGTGGCGTCGGCGCCGTTCTGGCTGACACGGGCGGTGTCGGGAACGATGATCATCATCGGGCAGTTCTTTTTCGCGGCGAACGTGGTGATGACGATGCTGCGGCGGCCCGTCGGGAGCGGCGAGGACTCCGCCGACGCGGCGGCAGCGGCGATCTGAGGTGGGGCGGCGGCGGTGTTTCAGCCAACGATCATCGGATCGGGGGCGCGGGTTCAAGGCCCGCTTCCTCACGGGCGCGGTCCGGTTAGAGCATTTCCTAACGGTCGCGGCTCGGCGGATTGCGGAACGCTGTCTGACGGGCGTGGTCGGGTTGGAGCGGGCGTGATGAGGATGGGCGATGTTTGAAACCAAGTCAGGCGTGTTTGCGATCGCGGGGCTGGGCTTTTTTGTGCTGGCGTTCCTCGTGATGGGGCTGCTGCCGTGGCTGATCTACGTGGATCAGCCGGAGCTGACGGTCGAGCAGATCGCGGAGCAGGGTTTGCTTCACGAGTTCGTCGAGCTTCATGAGCGATTTCCGGCGGAGTTCGAGCGGTACTTCGGGGGGCCGCCGACCAAGGAGAACTTCGCGGCGGCGCTGCGGCGCGGGCACGAGGTGTACGTCGGGGAGGCGTGCTGGCATTGTCACTCGCAGCAGGTGCGTCCGGTGTCGCGGGAGAGCGAGCGGTGGGGTCCGGTGTCGCACGCGAACGAGTATCAGAATGAGCTTCAGCGCCCGGTGCTTTTCGGGACGCGACGGGTCGGACCGGACCTGTCGCGTGAGGGGGCGCGGCGGACGAATGACTGGCACCTGGCGCATTTCTACAACCCGATGAGCGTCGTACCGACGACGGTGATGCCGGCGTACACGTGGTTCTTCGACGAGCGGGGATACCCGAACCGTGACGGGATGAGCATCATCACGTATGTGCAGTGGCTGGGGAGTTGGCTTCCCGAGTATCCGTATTACTACGGGGAGGGTCCGCCGCAGTTGACGCCGCCGACGCGGGGCGCGCAGGACGGCGTGGCGCAGGGGCCCGGGCGCGGCGACGACGGAAGGGAGGGATGAGCGACATGGCGGCTGACATCAGAACCTCGACGCGCGGGCAGCGGTGGGTGGTCTGGGGGCTGACGATCGGGATCCTTGTTCCGGCGTCGCTGGGGTTCGGGACGAAGATTTACGAATTTGTTCGCGTGGTGCTCCGCGAAGGGGGGACGGAGTTCACGCTGATTCCGCTGGCGAATTACTTTCTGGCGACGCTGGGGTTTTTGTGTCTGATGATCTGGGCGGTGCTGCACGGCATGTTCAAGGACGTGGAGGCGCCGAAGTACACGATGCTGGAGCAGGAGGAGCGCCTCGAGGCCGGCGAAAAAGCGGGGAGGCGGACATGAGTCTGAAGGTGGAGCCTTCGGCGGCGGCGGAAGACCGTCAGTATCACACGTACACGACGCATCGCATTCCGTGGTACGTGCGTCTGATGTGGGTGGCGTTCTGGGTGGCGATGATCTGGTACATCCTTGCGTACGCGGTTCCAGCGGCGAAGACGTATTTCTGACGGCGGCGGACGGCGTCGCCTGCGTGCCGCTGCGATGCGCCAACCTCGTGCGGCCGTGACGTTGGCGTCCGCGGATCAGTACATCTTGGCGAAAGCCTCGTCGGCGCCCTGCGGATCGCCCTGGAAGAGTTTGCGGAGGCGCATGTTCCAGACCGGCTGAAGTTCGCGGCGTTTCATCTCGCGCTCTTGAAGCTCCTTCTCGATCTTGCGGTTCATTGCCTCGAGCTTCTGCGGTCGGTCGGCCTCGACGTCTTCGATGTGATGAAGCGTCTTGAGGACTCGGGCGTCGCGCTGAGTCTCCTGTCGCTCCCAGGATCGGGCAACCTTCTCGACGCTGTCGTCGCGGCGCTGGCGAGCGGCGTCGTAGCGGGCGTCGTGGCAGGCGGGCAACAGCGCTAGCGCAATCAGACCGGCAGAGAGTAAGCTGCGTTTGTGCTGATGCACGGTTTCTTGCTCCGTCTTTGCGGGCGCTCTCGGCGATTTGCCCAGACGACCCCGCCACCTTGTACTCTTACCACCGAGCCGAGTCGCAAGCACATTGTTGACGTTGTAGCGGCGGGGAGCCCATTGAAGTCGGGATTTATCGGACTTTCTTCTCTCCGCAGTTTGACAACGCGACAGGCGCAAATACACTTCCTGTACGACTCCCCCGCGACATGCGGGTTGGGCAGCCTACATGGCTGCCCGTTTTCTTAGGAAATGCCCGCGCGAAGCATCATCTACGTAGACGGCTTCAACTTCTACTACGGAGCGGTCCGTGGCTCCTCCCACAAGTGGCTGAACCTTGCGCTTTGCTTCCGGCATCTTCGGCCGCATGATCAAATTCAGCGCATTCATTACTTTACCGCCATCGTGGATGGTGAGACGCGAACGAATCAGGAGATTTATCTTCGAGCCCTTGCCACGACTCCGGAAGTAAACGTCATTCTCGGCAAATTCAAATTCAAAGAGCGCAAGTGTCAGGTGACTTCGTGCACGTTTAACGGATCGCGCACCTTCGTAATGCCTGAAGAGAAGCGCACGGATGTGAATATTGCGGTACAACTCCTGCGGGACATATACCACGACAATGCGGATCGTTTCATCGTCGTGAGCGGTGATTCCGATCTCGTCCCGGCGTTGAACCTGGCGAAGTCGGAGGCGCCGGAGAAGAAAATCATCGTGTATGTTCCGTCCCGGAATCCGACGCGCGGGGCTGCCGTCGAATTACGATCGGCCGCTGACCGAAACCGAACGTTTCCGTTGCGGCTGCTTTCGGTCTCTCAATTCCCGTCCGCTTTACCGGACGGGCAAGGCGGGTTCATACACAAACCGGCGGGGTGGTAGGGGAAGAAGGGTGCGCAGGTCGACCGGTGTTTCCGTTCGATCCCGGATTTGACACGGACCGGAAGTCAACGCGGTCAATATTCGGGCATAATCGAGGTGGTCCTATGCCGATCCCGCCGACGCGTTCAACCGAAGCTCCTCGCGCTTTCACGATCGTCGGCGGCGGGCTGGGCGGGGCGTTGATGGCGATCACTCTGGGGCGCGACGGGTACGACGTGGACCTGTATGAGCGGCGCGGCGACCCGCGGTCCGGGAAGGTGGACGCGGGGCGGTCGATCAACCTGGCGATTTCGGTGCGGGGGATTGAGGCGTTGCGCGGCGTCGGGCTTGCCGAGGAGGTGTTGAGGCGCGCGGTGCCGATGCGCGGGCGGATGATTCACGGCGTCAGCGGAGACGTGGTGTACCAGCCTTACGGCGTGCATCCGGATCAGGCGATCAACTCCGTCTCGCGCAAAGACCTCAACGTGATGCTGATCGAAGCCGCTCGGGCGATGCCGAACGTCCGCGTTCACTTCGATCACAAGTGCGTCGGCGTGGATCTTGAGACCGGGCGGGCGCGCTTTCATCGCGGAGCCGACGGCGAAAGCGTTGAGACCGCGCCGGGGGTCGTGATCGGGGCGGACGGAGCGTTCTCGGCGGTTCGGGCGGCGATGCAGCGACTCGACCGGTTCGATTACAGCCAGAGCTACCTCGCGCACGGGTACAAGGAGCTTTCGATCCCGCCCGGCGCGGACGGACGTCACCGCATCGAGCGGAACGCGCTGCACATCTGGCCTCGAAAGTCGTTCATGATGATCGCGCTGCCGAACATCGACGGGTCGTTCACCTGCACGCTGTTCTGGGCGCACGAGGGAGAGAACTCCGCCGCGGCGGTGCGCACCGATGATGAGGTTCGCCGTTTTTTTGATCGCGTGTTCCCCGACGCCGTGCCGCATATGCCGACGCTGATTGAGGATTTTCGCAACAACCCGAACCCTTCGCTGGTGACAATCCGCTGCCGTCCGTGGCACTACCGGGACAAGGTGGTGTTGCTGGGGGACGCGGCGCACGCCGTGGTGCCGTTTTACGGTCAGGGGGCGAACTGCGCGTTCGAGGATTGCCCGGCGCTTCGGGATTGCCTTCGCGGCTCGCCGACGGATCTGGGGGCAGCCTTCCGCGAATACGAGCGTCGTCGCAAGCGCCACGCGGACGCCCTGGCGGACCTGGCGATCGGGAACTTTCTTGAGATGCGTGACAAGACGGGGTCTCGCGTGTTTCTGATGAAGAAAAAGGGGGAGAAGCTGCTGCACCGCCTGCTGGGCGACGCCTACCTGCCGCTGTATTCGATGGTGTCGTTTTCGACGATCGCGTACGCGGATGCCGTGGCGCGTGCGCGGCGGCAAAACCGGCGGCTGGGTGCGGCGGCGGCGGCGGCCGTCATGTTGCTGCTGATCGTGCTGCTGCTTGCGGCGGCGTGAGTCGGAGATTCCGCGTCGCGGTCCGCGTTCGACGCCGAACTTGTTGAGCGGGGGTGTTACAGGTGCGCCTGATCCTGGAGATGGACGGTCCGGTGGTGGATGTCGAGCCTGCGGTCTGGGCTGCATACACCGCCGCCGCTGGCGAGGCGGGAGTTCCGAGGCTTGATCGTGCCGAGTTCTGGCGGCGGTTTCGCTTCGGGGAACCGGCGGGGCGGTGGGTTCCGGGTGCGGCGGCGTCGAAGGTTCCTGAGTTCGTCCGGCGGTTCGAGGCGCGATGCGAGTCGGACGAGTGTCTTGAACTTTGTGCGGCGCAGGCGGAGACGACGACCGCCCTGATCGGGCTGAAGCGTCGGGCGGAGCTTGTGCTGGTCACGATCGGCTCGAACAAGGCGGCGCGGCAGCGTGTTCTGGATCGGGAGAAGTTGTCGGAGTTCTTCACGCGCATGCTGGGGCTGCCGGGACAACCGCATCTTCGTGCTGCGCCGTTGCGCGAGCTGCACCTGATGGAAGGGAAGACGCTGATCTGCGCGGCGTCGCCGGCGCTGGTGCAGGCCGCGGCCGGGACGGGAATCCCCGCAGTGGGCATCGGCCAGGGGATCGCCACGGCGAAACGGCTGATGCAGGCGGGCGCCTCGGCGACGTTCCTGACGCTAGCGGCGCTGGAGGAGGATTTCGATCAGGGGTGTCCGGTGTTGAGCGCGGCCCACCTGGTTCCCGGGAGGCCGCGGGTTGCCAGTCCCTTCGGTCCGCTGCGTGCGCGGAGCGAGGAGGCGGGCGAGTGAGTGCGGGACCTCGCCGGAGAATTGCAGGTCCGACGGCGTTTTCTCCACGACGGCGCGGCGGGCTTGCGGAGCTTCTTCGGCCCTTCGGGACTTCGCTTTCCCCGCGCATGCTTTCCAGCAGTGGCGTGCCGGGCTGTTTTCCAGCGTCCCTTCCGGGGCTACGACGTTCGGATGATCTTCGGGGTAAAGACTTCCGGGGCGATTCTCCAGGATAAGGGCTGCCGGAGGATGTCCCGGAGCACAACACCTCCCGTCCCTCCCTCGCCGCAGGATCGCGCCGGGTAAGTTCATGTGATTCCAACACCCCGCAACCGGAGTCAGATGGAGACTCGGGAGGGAGTAAGTCGATACAAGAGTCTCTCCCTGAAAGTCCCGCAGACCGGCCTCGTCGAAAACCACCAGCGGGCAAAGCCCGCCCTACAGCGCTCTCAAGGAGTTTGTTCGGGGTTTGACGGCGCGGGCTGGCGGTGAATTAATCGGGTTTCGCCGCGTCGGCGGTGTCGGCGGCGTACGCGTGAGAGCTTGCGGAGTTGAATTCTCAAAATCCGTGAAGGAATCCGTTAATTTTCCTTGAATCCCGTGTGAACGTCTGTTAAGAGCGCGTTATCCGCAACAGCGAGGAGGGCGGCGAGGTGTGCAGCGAGCGGACATCTCGCGGTTGGCCGCGTGTCGCGACATTCGGCGGGCAGACGTGGAGGGGGGCGCCGGTTTCCCGTCGAAGGCCGTTTGCGCTGAGTCCCTATCCTTATCTTTTTTTTCATGACTTAGGCGCCCGATTTCTTCAACGAGCGCATGCCCGGAGTCCGCCGACGAGGGCGCGGATCGGTTGCTCCAACGACGGCGCGGGGGAAGCCTCAGGCGTCCCCGCGTCACAGGCGTGACACCTGAAGGTCGCCCCCGACGAACATTCGATCCCCGCGCCGCGGGTCCGCTCTCGGCGCGGTGAGACGCAGGCAGAGCGGACCACGAAGGAGCGAGCATGAAACGTTTTCATACTCTCATTGCGATCGCGGCTGCGCTGGGCGGGGCGCGCCTTTCCGCGCAGGATTTCTCGGACAATTTCGATGCCTACGCGACGGGCAACCTCTGCACCCAGAGCACGTGGGTGGAGTGGTGCGGGAGTTTTGACGTGTGCGGCGAAGTCTCGAACGAGCAGGCGCACAGCGGGTCGAACTCGCTGAAGCTGGTGGGCAACGTCGGCGGCGGGGGCGGGCTGGGCGACGACACGGTGCATACGTTCGATGTCGCGGGGGGGCGGTGGACCTTCACGGCGTGGACGTATTGCCCGAGCGACATGGTCGGAGCGGGGTTCATCATCCTGCTGAACACGTATCCCCTGGACAACTGCCCGGCGGGCAACAACTGGTCGCTGCAAGTGTGGCTCGACGGCGACCTGAGCACCGTCCACGCGGACTTCACCGGCGAGGAGCTTCCTTTGATCCGCGACCGGTGGGTCGAGTTCCGGGCGGAAATCGACCTGGATAATGACGTCGTGGATTACTACTACGACGGAGTGCAGTTCGTCTTCGGCAAGTCGTGGATCGACGGGATCAGTGGCGGAGGTCAGCCGACGATCCAGGCGCTTGACCTTTACGCGGGCGAACCGACGTTTTTCGGCAGCAGCGGGCACTACATCGACGACGTGTCGCTGGTGGAAGCCGGCGCCGACGTCTGCCCGGACGGCGCCGCGGTGAAGGCGAAGTACAAGGATGACGGCAATCCCGGCGCCGACACGGTGGCGGTGACGCTGACGAACCACGTGCCGAACACGGAGTATGTCGTGCAGATCCGGGACGGGAACAATGTCGTCGCCGAGCGGACGATCACGACCAAGTCCACCGGCAAGGGCAAGCGGAACTTCACGGACCTTCCGTGCGGACCGGCGTACAAGGCGTTCAACGTCACCTGCGACCTGAGCAAAAAGGTCAAGGGCGACTGTCTGTAATCGCCGCATCGATCGACGGAATGCCGCGCTCCGGAGCGCCTCTCCGGATCGCGGGTTCCGGATCGGTCGAACGATACCCCGCCGAATCCGCGCGCCACGTCGGCGCGCGAGATCTGGAAGGACGAGGATCGCTTGCGAGCCGGGCGCGCCCTCGACATCGAGGCGGGG
>BOJX01000015.1 GCA_016860685.1 Planctomycetota bacterium | reverse complement strand
GACGACAGACCGGGATCGAGTCGGCGCGGGGCAAAGACGGATTCCGACGGCCAAGCGGCGCGACGCAGGTCTCGTGAAGCGAAGCGCTGAGAAGCCGCGCTAAGCGGTGCGGTGCAGTGCGGTGCGGTACGGTGCGGTGCGGTGCGGTGCGGTACGGTGCGGTGCGGTACGGTGCGGTGCGGTACGGTGCGGTGCGGTGCGGTGCGGTGCGGTGCGGTGCGGTGCGGTGCGGTGCGGTGCGCGCAGACCTACCCGTATCGGAATCCATCGGTCGGGATGCTGTCGGGTCGCTCTCAGCACGGGACTCCCCTGTCTCTACTGCATGATAACAAGGCGCCAAGAACAGAACAAGGGTTCCTTCCCAAAGCGAGAAAAATCCGGTTTGCGCCAGACGGCAGCCCGCCTTGCAACCACTGCGAGATGTTAACGGCTGGCAGCGCGGTCCCGAATAGCGCAACCGCCGGAATGACATGCCGTTGGGCGCGGGTCGCCCACGGCGTGCCGGGCTCGACAGCAGGAGACGGTGGTTTCAGGACCGGGCGTTGGTTGCGGCAGGACCGGAACTGCGCCCGGCGGGATTCGAACCTGCGACCTTCGGTTTAGGAAACCGGCGCTCTATCCACCTGAGCTACGGGCGCGGCGACGGGCGTTTATAAACCTGTCGGCGCGAGCCGTCAAAGCGGAACTGCGGCGAAGCCGAACCACCGGTCTTGCGTCCGCAGTCCGTCGTACGAACCCGCAGCGCGGTCAGGGCGCGGCGGCGGGACGATCGAAGCGCGACAGCAGCAAGGCCGACTCGATGACACCGATATGCGAGTACGCTTGAGGCGTGTTGCCGAGCGCGGCGCCGGTGCGCGGGTCGATCTGCTCCGACAGCACGCCGGTCGCGCCGGTCAGGACGATCATGTCGCTGAAGAGGTCGCGTGCGTCATTCACCCGCCCGACGCGCACGTAGGCGTCAATGAGCCAGGCGGTGCATAAGTGAAAAGCGCCCTCTCCGCCCGGCAGCCCGTCGTCGCACCGATAGCGGAAGACCGCCGCCCCGCGCCGCAGATGACGCTCGACCGCCTCCACCGTCCCGACAAAGCGCGGATCATCGGGGGGAAGCAGACCTGAAAGTCCGACGTGCAGCGCGGCCGCGTCCAGATCATCCCCGTCATACGCGGCCGTGAAGGCGCCGACGGACGGCTTGTACCCTTGATCGAGGAGGTCTTCCGCAATCTCGCCGCGCAGCGCTTCCCAGGAAGGTCGCCGCCGGTCCAGGAACCGCGCCTCGACGGCGATCGCGCGATCCATCGTCGCCCAGCACATGACCTTCGAATGAACGTGGTGGCGACGACGGTGGCGGATTTCCCAGATGCCTTGATCCGGCTCCTGCCAGCGGCGCTCGACCGCCTCGACCATCGCCTCGGTGATGCGCCAATGCTGCGATGAGAGAGGCGCGTCGCCCTCCGCAAGATCGGCGAGCAACTGCACGATCGGCCCGAACACGTCAAGCTGGATCTGTCGGGCGGCGGCGTTGCCCACGCAGACCGGACGGCTGCCGCGGTATCCGGACAACTCGGCGATCTCCGCCTCCGGACCGAGATTGCCGCCGGTCACGGTGTAAAGCGGTTGAATCCGCTCGGGAGATTGTGCGGATTCGAGCAGACCCAGGACGTAATCAAGGAACTGCATGCCTTCGGTCGTGCTGCCGAGTTTGACCAGCGCGGACGCCGCCAGCGCCGCATCCCGCAGCCAGCAATACCGGTAGTCCCAGTTTCGCACGCCGCCGACGTGTTCGGGCAGGCTGGTGGTCGCGGCTGGGGACCGCCACCTGAACGAAGACGGAGTCGTCCAGCGAGGTCCGTCCCGAGCGCAGAAGCTCCTGATAGGCGCGCAACCGCACGTCGATGCCCTTCGTGTAGTCCAGCCGGTCGAGCCCCAGCAGGATGCGCCGGCCGTCGCCGAGGCGCGTGCGAAGGTCGCGCTCGTGATTCCGGACGGCGGGCGTCTCCGCAAGGGTCTCGAAACGAACGACGTCGATCGAAATCGGGTACGCCTCGCAGGTGATTCGGCGCCCGTCATGAACCAGGCGGCCGCGATCCCCCCGCGCGGTCGTGTATTTCCGCGACAAGGCCGCGAAGTTCCGCGCCGCGCGCGGCGTCTGAAAACCGATCACGTCCGCGCCGAGCATCCCCTCCACCACGTCCCGGCGCCACGGCAATCTCGAGAACAACTCCAGCGGCGGAAACGGAATGTGAAGGAAGAATCCGATCCGAAGGTCCGGCCGCAGATCCCTCAGCATCCGCGGGGCAAGCTGAAGATGATCGTCGTGGATCCACACCGCTCCGCGTTCCGGCGCCGCGGCCGCCGCCTCCCGCGCAAACCGGCGGTTCACCTCCGCGTAGACCGGCCACCACGCGCGGCGGTACTCCGGCGCCCGCACGGCGTCATGATAAAGCGGCCACAACGTCCGGTTCGAGAACCCGTCGTAGAACGCCTCGCATTCCTCCGCCGTCAGACCGACGGGATGGTTGAGCACCTGATCGACCTCGAACGGCGCGGGGGTCTCGTCGGGAACGCCGGACCAGCCGATCCACGTGACCCGGCTGCCGCTGAGCACGGAGCGCAGCGCCGAGACCAGCCCTCCCGGACTGGTCTCCCAGACCCGCCGCCCCTCGCGCTCGACCTGCTGGACGGGCAGGCGGTTCGAGACAATGACCAGCTTGGATCGCGCTGAAGCCGACGGAAAAGTCGCAACGGGCGCCGGCGGAGATTCCGTCCGCGACGCGGCGTCATCCTCAGCGCGGACGACGCGATCGCCCCCGACCTCCTGCTCAAACGGTGACAAGGCCTGCATGACTCGTGCTCCGGGCGCTTCCGAGCGGCGTCGATCGCCTCGGCGAGCGTCGGGGGCTCCTCCCGCTCCCGTCGCAATTAACATGAATGAGCCGCAGGATCAACCCCTGCGGGCAACAAAAATCCTGTGACGATCGCCGCGCCGCGGAAGATCCGCACGACCGTCAGGCGCCGGACGCCTCACCCACGACGGAGTCGAGATCATCGAGCGTCACAATCGTGACACTCGACTCCCCGCCGGGCGGCGCGACGGCGTTTGCGTAAACCCCGTCGGGGCGGAGGACGCGGATGCTGCGCCAACCGAGTCGGTTGGGCGCGACGAAGTCTTTCGCGGGGTTGTCCGCGACGTAGGCGCAACGGCGAGGCTCGACGCCGAGCCGCCGCGCGATCTCCTCGAACGCGCGCGGGTGTGGTTTGCCGAACCCGTCTCCCAGTTCGCCCGTCAGAACGATCGCGTCGAGCCGATCCCGAAGCCCCAGCGCCGCGATCTTTCCGCGCTGCGCCGACCGCGGGCCGTCGCTGACGAGTCCGAGCGCGAAGCGTTCTTTCAAGCGGGCCAGGGCGCGATCCGCGTCGGGATACAAGGCAATCGACGGAACGTGGCTGCGGTAACACTCGATCATCGTGGCGACGAGGCTCGCGGAGTCGGCGACGCCGCGCTCGCGCAGCAACTCGTTGAACACCCGGTTGCGGTGCGGCGAGTCAAAAAGCGCGTTCATCCGGGCGCAGGCCGCCGCCGCATCGCCGAGCACGCCGACGAACGCCTGCGACACCGCGCGAAACCCGCTCCGCGCGAATTCCCGCTCCGGGTAGAGCGTGTCGTCCAGATCGAACACGATGGCCTGGAGGGTATCCGATTCCGGATGTGATACGGGCGTCGTCATGCCTCTCCGATCCGTCAGCATTAGCCGCACATAAACCTCTACGCCGCCGCCATGCCGGTTACGTGGAATCGCGCACCGGAATTGTCGCGTGATCTTCAATTTTCGTCACGCGCCTGATTGCGCCCCTGTAAGCCCGCGCGGAAGTCACGGATGTCGAAAGAAGGATCGCTTTCGGTGTCTGCGTCTTCGTCGCCGAGACTTCAGTTACCCTTTTTTCCAGGGGGAAGCGGGTTCTACCGGACTGGCGCCGCCGCGGTTGGAGGCCGGATTCCTTGCTTTGCCGCCTCGCACGGGATAAGCTGATGAACATAGGGGGGATGCGTCCAGCGCTTCGGCGCGACGCCGCGCGTTTCGCGTGCGGCAAGCGACCGCCGGTCGCGCCGGACCGATCATCAGGCCGGAGCGAGACAAAGGGGAGTGTTGCCGCCGACCGCATCGGCGGCGTCGCGTGCCGGGCTTCGGCGGGAGGAGTGTAACGTGTTACGCATTGCGGGGCGGTTGCGGCGTCCGGGGTGGGTGGCCGTGCTGGCGGGCGCGCTGATTGGCGCTCCAGTCGCGGCACACATCTTCATTTTTCCGTGGCAGCGGGCCGGGAACGCTCCGTGTGAACCGGGGCGAGGCTGGCGGGTCGAGTGTTTCTGGGACATTCCCGAAGGCTCGGCGGCGCATCTGCTGACCGCGGAGAACTACATCATCGGCCGCGACCCGACGTTCACGTTTCAGGCGGATTACCTGGACTGGCCGGCGGGCGACGCGGCCAACGTCCCGGATGATGCGCTGGCGACGATGGGGGATCTGCTCAACGCCTACATCAACGATCTCTCCGATCCCGAGGCGTTGAACCTGCCGATGCGGCACTTTCTCCTCCGCGCGACGGGCACCTTCGACGTCATCCTCGAAGACGCGAAAGATCCGTTTTCGCCGCCGATCCGCAAGGACTACGGCCTGATCGCCTTCGACGGCGGGCGCGTGCGCATCGACACGACGACGATCTTCCGGATCGTCGTGCCGATCCCGCCGGACAGTTTCTTCTTCGAGGACGCGATCTTCCCGTCGCCCGGTCTTTACAAGATCGAGATCACTTACTTCCAGCGCTTCAATCCCGGCGGAACCGACGGGACGGAACTGGCTGGCGTTGAGTTGCGGACGTGCCAGCCCGACGGGTTCGATCATCCTGGAGGCGAGCTGATGATCTGTCCGGACGGGAGCCTCGCGCGGGTGACGCCCCCGAGGCTGATCTACCCGTTCGAGGACGTGCTGCCGGAGATCGTCGGCGATTTCGACGCCGATAACGACGTGGACCTTTTCGATTTCTCGCGGTTTCAGCGCTGCTTCACCGACTCCGGCTTTGAAGGCGAATATGATGAGGGGTGCGAGAAGTTCGACCTCGATCTCGACGACGACGTGGACCTGGACGACTACCGCGACTCGTTCGCCGGGTTCACGGGCGCGCAGGAGTGCGATCGGATAGGAGGGGGATAGGTTTGATGCGAGCGATGCACGCGGCCGCGTGGGCGTGCGCGACGGTCCTGGTTCTGGCCGCCGACACCCGCGCGGAAATTCCGGTCAAGACGACGCTGCGCGATTTCTTCCAGGGCGGCAGCCAGCCCGACGGCGGGTACGACCAGTTCCTGCACAGCCAGAACTGCGGAACGTGTCACGGATCGATCGAGGAGAACGTGCGGATCATGCAGCCGTGGGAGGGCAGCATGATGGCGCACGCCGCGCGGGATCCGCTCTTTTACGCCTGCCTCGCCATCGCGGAGCAGGACGCGCAGTTCGTCGGCGACGTCTGCATCCGCTGTCACACGCCTCGGGCGTGGCTCTCGGGCCGATCCAACCCGACCGACGGTTCGGCGATCAACGCCAGCGACCGCGACAGCGTCAACTGCAATCTCTGCCACCGGATGGTGGATCCGGTGTACGAGGAGGGCGTCAGCCCGGTCGAGGACGTGACCGTCCTGAACAACCTTCTCAACATTCCCGCGGATTTCTCAGGGGGGAAGTATGTGATGGACCCGCGCGACCGCCGTCGCGGTCCGCGCGCCACCGAGCCGCCGCATTCTTTCCTGCACTCGCCGTTTCACAAGGAGGCGCAGCTTTGCGGGACATGCCACGACGTCAGCAACCCCGCTTACACGCGCCAACCGGATGACACGTACGTCCTGAACGACCTCGACGCGGAGCACCCGACGGACCTCGCCTACGACCAGTTCCCGCTGGAGCGCACCTTCAGTGAGTGGCTGGCCAGCGACTTCGCCCGCGGAGGCATCGACATGGGCGGGCGTTTCGGCGGCAACCGGCGGGTGGTCAGCACCTGCCAGGATTGTCACATGCCCGCGGTGGACGGGGCGGCGTGCGACTTCGGGGATCCGCCCGTGTACTCCGACCTTGCATCGCATGAACTGGTCGGCGGGAATGCGTGGGTCGGCGAGATGATCATCAACCTTTACCCCAACGAAGTGAACGCCGACGCCCTGATCGCAGGGATGGAGCGCGCCAGGGACACGCTCCGCCGCTCCCTGACCCTCGAAGCCGCTCAGGACGGCGATCTCCTTCGCGTGCGGATCATCAACGAGACGGGACACAAGCTGCCCTCGGGATATCCGGAAGGTCGGCGGATGTGGATCCAGGTCGAATGCCGCGGCGCGGATGGCGAAGTTCTTGCTGAGTTCGGGGCATATGACTGGAACCGGGCCAACCTCTCGACCGCCGACACCAAGGTTTACGAGGCGAAGCTGGGGCTGGATCAGGCGGTTGCCGATCTGACCGGGCTTCCGGTCGGCGAGGGGTTTCATTTCGCCCTCAACAACGTCGTGTACAAGGACAACCGAATCCCCCCGCGCGGGTTCAACAACGACGTGTTCAAATACATTCAGGCCGGTCCGGTGGCGAAGGGGTATTCCGACGGCCAGTACTGGGATGACACGGCTTTTCTGCTGCCGGTCGGCACCACGTCGGCGACGGTGCGTGTGCATTATCAGACCGCCAGCAAGGAATACATCCTTTTTCTCCGCGACGAGAACCGCACGAACTCCGCCGGACAGGTGCTTTACGATCAGTGGCGCCAGACCGGCAAGTCTCCTCCGGTGGAAATGGCGGCGGCCGAGGTCGAGGTCGCGTGGTTCAATAACGGCGACTTCGACGGAGATGGCGGGGTCGCGCTGTATGATCATGCTCAAGGAACGGGTTGCATGACCGGCCCGGCAGGCGGACCCGTCGATCCGGAATGTGAGCCGGCGGACCTGAACGGCGACGCCGACGTCGATCTGGAGGACTGGTCGCGGTTTCAGAACCGGTACGGCGCGTAGCGCGGATTCGCGTGGCCTCGGCGGAGCCGCCCGGTATAATGTCGAGGGGAGCATTACGCACGGCTTGATCGTGCGGACAGAGAGGCGCAACCGGGCCTGCGCCGTCCGAGATGTTGTGGTTCGGCAAGGGAGGAAGGGACAGATGACGCGACGGGGCATCGGTGCGGCAGGGTTGGCAGTGGTGGGCTTCATGCAGGCGGCGGCGATGGCGCACCCGCCGGAGCCGATCGGCACGGCGAACATCACGATGCGGTGGATGACAATGCACGGACACGAGGAAGTTCTCACCGACGTGCGGGATTTCACGGGACGGGATCATGAGGACGCCGTGCCGCTGGACGGCGATCATCACATCAACTGCTTCTTCTCGGTGAACTCCTTCGGCATCCGCACCGACGTCCGTGGCGCGATCCAGGAGGACGAGTCGCTCATCGCGCATGCGTTCTTCAAGGATCATCACGATCACTCGCACGATTACTTTCACATGATCGAGAGTGAAGACACGAGGATCACGATCGAGATCACCGGCATTCATTTCGAGCACCCGGTGACGGTGGTCCGTCCGACGATCCTCCTGCACAAGTTCTGGGACGCCGACCAGGTGGACCGGCTCAGCAACTTCTACATCAACCTGCACAATTACGGTCTGAGCACGGACCTCTGGCGCGACTTCGGGTTGTTTTTCCCGAACACGTTCTCGGATTTCCCCGTGCCGAATTACGACCTCGGGGAGGCGACCTCGATCGGCGACGTGACGGTGATCGGCGACGGCACGAACGAGATTTCGATCATTTTTTCGTTCCCTTACAGCGTGTTCAAGCATTACGAGGAGACGGGTCAGGACGTTCCGGACGGCCTGCCGGCGCCCTTCGGCTACCTGGAGCCGTTTCACTTCCACATGGAGTGGATCGCGCGCGGACATGACCCCTACGTGCCCTGCGAGGACGTGAAGAAGTTCAAGGCGAACTGCTCTGGCCGGAAGATCAAGGCGAAGGTCGTCGCGAAGCGCCTCGACCCCGGCACGCTGGTGACGATCGACAGCGACGGAGAGTGGCACGCGATCGAGATCGGCGAGGACGGCAAAGGCTCGACAAGCTTCAAGCCGCGCCGCGCCGGCGAACACGAGGTGTTCATCGCGGACTGCCCGGATCGCAGCGTCACCGTGACCTGCGGCGGCTGACCCGCCTGCACCGCATGACACGCCGGCGACGGCGCGGTTCAAGGCGCGCCGTCGCCGGCGTTCGTTTCATCATCATCGGTCGTCTGAAGCCGCTTCGAGACCCGGGAAGCCGGGAGGGAAGGCGCGTTCCGCCCGTATCAGCAGCAGGGGCAGCAGCGTCAGATCCGCGATCAACGCCCACATCATTGTATAACCGATCAACCCCCCGAAGTGCGCCGTCGGCAGGAAGCTCGAAAGCGTCAGGATCGAGAACCCGCCGATCACGACGATCCCCGTGAAAAGGCAGGCACGCCCGACGCTTCCGCTGGCGAGGCGGATCGCCTCCGCCCGATCGCCCGACTCCGCCGCCAGCTCCCGGAACCGCCAGACATAGTGGACCGTGCTGTCCACCGAGATGCCGAACACCACCGACAGCATCATCACCGTCGTCATGTTGACCGGCACGCCCGCCCAACCCATCGTCCCCACGCAGAGGACCACCGGAACCGCGTTCGGTATCAGGCAGATCAGCGCGAGGCGCAAGGACCGCAGCCACATCGCCAGCACCACGAGGATCGCCGCGCCCGCCAGGGCGAACGACATGTACTGATCGCGTACCAGCTCGGCGACCAGCGTCGCGTAGAAGGGGTAAAGGCCGGTGACGACGACGGCGTGACCGTCGCCGAACGCAGCGCGGGCCTGCTTCCGAAGATCGTCAACGACGCGCAGCTTCTCGCCGACGCTGACGCCCTCGATCGCCCGCAGGTTGATGCGCATCGCCGTCCGGTCCGCGTTGAAGAAATTGCGCAGCGCGTCCGGACCGAGCAGCATCGACGCCGCAGCGGCGCGAAACGTCAGCCCGGCATCCAGCGTGGGTGGTGCGCCGGGCGCGACGTCCAGCAGGTCCGCCGGCGTCATTGCCTTGCGGATCACATTCGGGTGCGCGGCGACGGCGTCTTCGGCGAACGCCCGGGCGCGGCGCAGGGCGTCGACGGTCATCATGGGGCCGCCGTCGTTGCGCCGGATGACGACGTCCACCGCGCCCAGCGGCGTCAGATTCCGCTCGATGAATTCGTAGCTGCGCCGCACTTCGCTGTCCGGGCGGAAGTTCCGCACAAAGTCGCTCTCGAACCGCAGGCGGGCGATGCCCGCTCCGAAAACGACCACGACGACAGCGAAGAACACGACCAGCCCGCGCGGATGCGCGATCGAGCGGTCAGCCGCCGCAATCAACGCTCGCCGCACCCACGCATCCAGCGCCGAGTCCGATCGCCCGCCCTTCCGCCGCGCCAGCAGCCCCCCCAGCGCCAGGCTGAACACGAGTCCGATCCCCAGCCCCAGCGCCATCAGCGCTCCGAAGGTCCGCACCGGCGTCAGCCGCGAGACGCACACCGACGCAAACCCCGCCATCGTGGTGATCATCGCCGCGGCGCAGGGCATCGTCATGCGCCGCAGCATGCGCCGCAGCGCCGCTGTCGACCGCCCCTCGACGCCGCTCCCGGCGCGCTCCGCCTCCGACAGGCACGCCTCGTAATCCACCGCGAGCTGCACGCCGTTTCCGACCGTCAACACGACGATCAGAATCACGAGCATCTGCACCACAAGCGACGTGTTCAGACTCAGCGCCGCCGCAAAACCCAGCGTACACGCCAGCGCCGCCAGCCCCGCCCCCACCGTCGCCGCCAGCGGCAGAAACCCCCTCAGAATCAGCACCAGCGTTGCTCCCAGCAGGGCGAACGCCGCCAGCGAGAACCGCACCAGGTCGCGGTCCACCGCCGCGTACATGTCGATCAGCGTCACATAAGGGCCGGCGAGGATGAACTCCGCCTCCGGGTGGTCCCGCCGCGCGTCCTCGACGATCGACTTGAGTCGGCCGACGACCTCGCGCCGGTGCTCGCCGTTGCGCGCCGGGTCGGACGCCGCGCCGCTCCCGCCCTCGCCGGACATCTGAAGCACGATCGTCGCCGTCCGACGATCCCGGCTCAGCAGGTTCCCCTCCACCAGCGGATGTCGGAGGAGTCGCTCAGCCGCGAGACGGCGCAGCCACCCGGGAATCTGCGTCCACGCGCCCACCTGCTGAACCGAAGGCACGTTCTTGAGCTGATCGACAAGATCCGCGACGATCGCCAGCGACTTCGGCGACAGCGCGTCGTCCGTCCGCACCGCGACGAGCGCGAGTTCGTTGCTCGTGAATTCCTCCAGGGTTGAGCGAAACGTGAGGTAATGCTCGTCCTGCGAGGCGATGAAGGCCTCGAGGCGGTAGTCACGGCGCAGACCCGGTTTCAACGTCAGCACGACGCCGACCCCGGTCAGCGCTGCGACGACGATCGCCGCGCACCCGGGGCGCCGGAACAGAACCCTCTCAACCGCAGACTTCCACCTCTGCACCAGGTCCAGTGTAGACCGAGCCTGACGGCGGGCATACCCGAGCCGCGCGGCTTCATCCCGCGCGAACTCGGGAACCCCGCCGCTACCGAAGTTCCGCGCAGACCGAGGCCCGCGACGCCGGTGACCGACGCCGCGGGCCTGTAACTGCGTACCTCTCCGACTTCCGTGCGGAAATCTCGATCCGCACCGCATACGATTACGGACAGGAATACTCAAACGTGGATTCGGCGCCGCACCCGAACGCCGCCACGGCGACGCCCGATCCGGACGCCAGATTCTTGAACTTCGCCTTGCCCTTACCGTTAGCCTTGAGCACGCTGGATTTTGACTCGCCGCTGGACAACTCGACCGTGAAAGCGTCGAACGGCGCGCCGCCGCCGACCTTCACGACGAGCAGCCCCCCGCCGTCGCGGGCCTTGCAGTTCGCCGCAGTGATCGTCTCTGTCCCGAGACACGCGGCCTCGCTGTACCGCTGGACGAAATACTCGGTCTTTCCAGACCCGCCGAGCGTCGTGCCCGTCACGAAGAACGTGTCCGCCGGACCGAACACGATCGAGAAGGCGTAGTCCTGCCCGCTGCCTTCGCCGTTGAAAAGATCGCTCCACAGCAGCGCGCCGTTCGTGTTGTATTTGATCGTGATGGCGTCATCGCCGCGGCTGTACCCGTTCCAGCCGTATCCCGTGACGTACACGTCCGCGTTCTCGTTCAGTTCAAGATCGAAGCCCCAGTCCTCGCCGAACCACTCCGTGCGGAAGCGCTGGACCCACTGCGCGGCGCCGGCGGAGTTGTACTTGATCGTCGCCATGTCGTACTCGCCGCCGCCAGTCATCGACGCGCCGGTGACGTACACGTTGTGCGCGGCGTCCACCTCCACGTCCCAGCCGTAGTGGAACCCGTATCCGCCGTAGGTGGCGCTCCACTGGAAACTGCCGTCGGCGGCGTACTTCAGTGTGACGTAGTCGTAACCCGCCACCGTATCCTCGATCCCCACCAGGTAGACGTTGTCGGCGCTGTCCGTCGTGATGCCGTAAGGACCGTCGCGGCCGTCGGTCGCGCCATTGTAGTAGCGCTCCCAGGCCAGATTGCCGTCGAGATCGTATTTCAAGGTCATGAAGTCGATCGTCCCGCTGGGGCCGACACCGTCGCCGCCTACGTAGACCGATCCCGCATCCGAAACTTCAAGAACGTAACCGCGCGAGGTCGGATTCCCGGGGAAGGAACCCGCGTGACGACGGACCCACGTCTCCGTCCCCTCCGGCGCGTATTTGATGACGACCGTCTCATCAAAACCGCTGGTTCCCTCGGAATACCCCGCTACGTAAATGTTGCCGTCCGCATCAACGTCCAGCAGCGGACCGAACGAGCCGTCCTCGCCGCTCACCGGTCCGTCGTAGCGCTGCGCCCACAGGAGTTCGCCGTCGGGAGCGAACTTCAGCGTCAGCAGGTCGTAATCCGTGCCGTCGCCGATCGACGGGCCGATCACGATGATGTTGTCCTGAGCGTCAATCTTGATGTAGAAGCCCTGATCGTAACCTCCGCCGGGGCCCGTGTACCCGCTCACCCAGACCACTTTCCCCGCGGGGCTGAACTTCACCACCTGCACGTCGTAATCCGACGTCGTCAGTTCCGTCCAGCCCGCAACGATGATGTTGCCTTCGCTGTCCAGCACTCCCTGACTGCCCACATCTCCGGTGTTGAGCGGATTCACGTACTGCGCCAGCCACGTGCGCCGGATCGGTTGCCCCGACACCGTGATGACCGGCATCACTCCGAAGACACCGGCCAGCGTCAACGATCCTGCTACCCCACGCTTCCCCCGCATGACTTCATCCTTTCTTGATCAAGTTGAGTTGATTGAGACGTTCTGCTGCGCTCTTCATTCCGGCTTCGACCACACCCGATCCGGGCGATCCGAACCCGTTCCGCGCCGAGGCCCGTCGTCTCACGCCTTCCACGAGTTAGACGTAATCCGGGCGGGCAACTGCCGCGCTTGCCGCGACAGACACCATCGGCGGGGTGAATCCGCGACACACAACCCGTTTTCACGCACCAGGCGAGTCTCACTGTGTTTTTTGACGCCGGGTCGAGAACCGCCTTTAATTCCACCCGGATGTGGCCGTGGAACGACTCAGCCGCGTGGGAAGCCCTCTGCCGGGGTCAGACATGCCCGCTGTGCGTTCCGGGTGTGCCATCGGACACGATTTTGTCCCTGCCCGCAACGCACGTCGTCGTTCCGCACCGTGCGTGTCTGCCCGGATACGTTTGCCTCGTGTCCCGCCGGCACGTCGTTGAGTTTCACGACCTGACCTCCGCCGAGGCTGCGGCTTTCACCGCCGACGTCCTGCGGGTCAGTGCGGCGGTCAAACATCTGCGCCGCGCCGTCAAGATCAATCTCGCCAGCCTGGGCAACCTCGTCCCGCACCTTCACGTGCATGTCTGCCCGCGCATCCCCGGCGACCGGTTTGAAGGGCGCCCGCTCGATCCCGGCGACGGGCGCGGCGACGTGTACGCGGATGCCGAGCACGAGACGTATGTCGCCGCGCTGCGGCTGGCGCTCGCGCCGTCGCGCCCGCAATAAACCTGGCGCCGTGCCGCATTGACGCCGCGGCGCCGCCGGCTACAAAAGCCTGCCGCGCCCGCAACGCGGCGCCGCCGCTGAAAAGACGGAACCGCGCATGAGCCTGATCGACACGCATGCACACCTGACGTACCCCGGTCTTGTCGAACGCATCGACGAGGTGTTGACGCGCTGCGCGGAAGCGGGCGTCGAGCGGGTCATCACGATCGGGACGGACGCGGAGGAGATTCGCGCCGCGCTGCGTCTCGCCGAACGCTACCCGGATCGGGTGTTCGCGGCAGCCGGGTTTCATCCGCATGAGGCCGCGAAGATCGCCGACCCGGACTGGACCGTCCTGCGGGAAGCGCTGGCGCATCCGGCGGTGGTCGGTTTCGGCGAGATGGGGCTTGACTATCATTACGACTTCGCCCCGCGCGACGTGCAGCAGCGCGTCTTCCGCCGGCAGCTTGATCTCGCTTCGGAATTCGGCCTGCCGATCATTATTCATTGCCGCGAGGCGTTCGACGACCTGCGCCCGATCCTGCTGGACGCCGGCTTGGAGGGCCGCCGGGTCGTGTTTCACTGCTTCACGGGAACGCCCGAGGAAGCCGCCGCGATCGCCGGGCACGGCTGGCGGGTCTCCTTCACCGGCATCGTCACGTTCAAGGGATCGACGCCGCTTCAGGCGATCGCCCGATCGTACCCGGCCGATCAGCTTATGATCGAGACGGATTCGCCGTATCTGTCTCCGGTTCCGGTGCGTGGCGTCAAACCGAATGAACCCGCCCACGTTGCCCACGTCGCCCGGTTTCTGGCGGAACTGCGCGGCGAACCTTATGATGCGCTGGCGCGACGGACGTGGAAAAACAGCCTCGCGTTCTTCCGTCGTCAGGGCTGACTCGCCGGGGCACGGCGAGGGCGGATCCGGACTTCATCAATCATGCAATACGAACATGTCTGTCTTGAGGGGTTCGGAAAGGTGCTGCCGCCGAGGGTGGTCACCTCCCTGGAAATCGAGGAGCGCCTCGCGCCGGTGTACGCGCGGTTCGGCGTCCACGCCGGGCGCCTCGAACTGATGAGCGGCGTTCGGGAGCGGCGCTTTTTCGACGAAGGTGTCCTGCCCAGCGACGCCGCTGCCGAGGCCGGACGCGCCGCTCTCGCCGCTTCCGGCGTAACCCCCGACCAGATCGGAGCGATCTTTCACACCGGCGTCTCGCGCGACTGCATCGAGCCGGCCACCGCCTCCTTTGTGCATGAGAAACTCGGTCTCGGCGGCGACGTTCTGCTTTTTGACATCTCCAACGCCTGTCTCGGGTTCGCCGACGGAATGATTGTCCTGGCGAACATGATCGAACTGGGGCAGGTGGAGCGAGGTCTGGTCGTCGCCGGTGAGAGCGGTCGGCAGCTCGTCGAAAGCACGATTGAACACCTCCTGACGTCTTCGGACCTGACGAAGCGGCAGTTCAAGGACGCCTTCGCGTCGTTGACGATCGGGTCGGGCGCGGCGGCGCTGGTGATGGCGCACGAGTCCGTGTCGCGCACGGGTCACCGCCTTCTCGGCGGCGTCGCCCGCGCCGCCACCGAGCACAGCGACCTGTGTCAGGGGACCGGCGACGCAGCGTTCACGACCGGCGCCCGGATGATCATGAGCACGGATTCGGAGACGCTGCTTGAGCAGGGCTGCCGCCTCGCCGCGCAGACGTGGGAGGCGTTCAAGCTGCGCCTCGGCTGGTCTAACGCTGACGTGGATCACAGCTTCACTCACCAGGTCGGCGTCGCTCACCGCGAGCGCCTTTACGAGGTTACCGGACTGGACGCCCGACGCGACTTCTCCACGCTGGAGTTCCTCGGCAACGTCGGGTCCGTTTCGCTCCCGCTGACGATGGCGATGGGAACAGAGAAGAACCCTCCGACCGCGGGCGATCGGGTCGCCCTTCTGGGCATCGGCAGCGGTCTTTCCTGCGCGATGCTCGGGGTGGAGTGGTGAGGTCTCCGAGAACCGTCGGGCGTTGACCGTCGTCAGACGAAAAACCGGCGACAAACCGCACTCCGCCGTGCAATACCCGACCCTTTCCAGTACATCCTCAAAGTAGGGAATTCGGCCCCGGTTTGAATAAGAGCCGGGGGGTTCGGATTGCAGGGGTTGACCGGAATGCCCGAAACGCGTGAAGAACCCGCTGGTTTGAGCCTGGAGGTCGCAGATTCGGTCCGATGATCGTTCGCTGACGATGCCGGCGAAAAAATCCGAACCTGTTCCGAGCGGAAGGTCAGTCGACCGGTCTGCGGGGTGGGACCGGGAGGATTTTGCTGCGCGCTTCCGCGATGCGTACCGGACGTTGTGGTTGATCGCCGGCGGCGTGTTGGGATCGCGCTCGGGGATCGAGGACGTGCTTCAGGAAGCGGCCGCCGTGGCGCTGAGCAAGCCGGACCAGTTCCAGGCTGGAACGAGCTTCCGGGCGTGGATGGGACAGATCGTCCGGTTCGTGGCGCTCAATCACGGACGGCGGGTGCAACGGGAAGGGGCAAACGTTGCGGAGCTGGATCAACTCCCTCAGCGATCGGCGTCGCCGGGATCGGGCGTGCCTTCCGGACACGAGCGACGGTGGACGGTGTCGGACGCGGACCGGCTGGGCTTTGATGACGAATTGATGATGCACCTGCGCGAATTGAGCGAGACGGCGCGGGCGTGCCTGCTGCTGCGGACGATCGAGGGGCTGGAGTATTCGGAGATTTCGAAAGTGCTGGACATTCCCGAGGGCACGGCGATGAGCCACGTGCATCGCAGCCGCCGCCAGCTCCGAGAGCGGCTGTCGCACCGGGCGACCGAATGATGAACCGGACATGAGCGAACGACAGGATTCAACCCGGATGGATGCGTACCTCGACGGCCGACTCGCCGAGGCGGAGCGGACCGCCTTCGAGCGGACGGTCGCGGACGATCCGGAAGCGCGGGCGGAAATTGAAGTGCAGCGCCGCATCGACACGGCGCTGCGGCGCGAGTTTGCCCCGCCGGCGGAGATGCCCACCCTGTGGACCAACGGGCAGACCTTCCCGGCGGGGCAGCTTTCCCCGCCTGACGGCACGGTCAGACGCTTCCCGCGCCGTCCAGCCTGGGCCTGGGCCTTCGCCGCGGCGCTGGCGCTCGCCGTTACCGCGGGCATTTACCTCGCGCTGATGTCTTCGCCCCCCGCGGTGACGCCGATCGTCAGGCATCGCGAGTCGTTTGTCGAGGTGCGCGAGCGTCTGCTGGCGAACCGGTTTGAGCCGGACTGGGTCTGCGAGGTGGGTCCGAAGTTTGCGATGTCGGTGTACTGGCGACTCGGGCAGCCGCTGCTGGTCGGCGCGGTCCCGAGCGGCGTGAACATCCTCGGCTGGTCCTACTGCAACGCGCTGAGCCCGGAGACGATGGTGCTCCTGACTCGGGTGGATGATTGCCCGGTCGTCATCTACGTCGATCGCAAGGAATATGACCGGCCTCAGTCCGCGCCGGAGGGGCTGCGTCTTTTCAGGGGCGAAGTCGGTGATCTGGTTTTGTATGAGTTGACGCAAGCCGAGTCGCCGTCGGTACTTCCGCTCTTTTTCAAGCCGGAGATCGAAGAGGGTTGGAAGGACATTTCAATCTACGAAGACTAGCGGCGTTGTAGAATCCGCGGGCGGCCCAGGTGAGTCGCATCAGTCGGAATTCGGCAGGGAGCCTCTCTTGCACCGACGTCCGGGGCGTACGCGGGTTCGCCTGGTCGCCACGACGAGAGGTTTGACAATGAGGTCCACGGTCAAGTCTTTCAGATCTCGGGGAGCACCCCGGCCTGCGGGGCGTTCCGCGTTCACGTTGATCGAGTTGCTGACGGTGATCCTCATACTTGGCGTGCTGATTGCGATCCTCGTACCGTCGATGTCCGCGGCCCGGGCGGCGGGGAAGGACGCCTCGACCGCAGGGACGCTGTCCGCGATTCAGACCGCGCTGGAGGCGTTCAAAGACGAGCACGGAAAGACGTTCCCGCGCTCCGGCGGCTACCCCCCGTCGTTCATGCACCCGAACCTCTACGACCGTAACAACCAGCCGGTGTTCACGATGGCGCAGGGCGCTAACGGACGTTTCCCCTTCCTCGCCGGTTATCCGAAAGTTTACGGTGCGCATTACCTGCCCGCGATGTTGATGGGCGTCGACCTGCAAGGCTTTGTGCGCCGTTCCGACGTTCCGCCGGACCTTCTCGGTCAGCCGGAGCGCTGGTACACCGTTCTGGATGATCAAGGGACGCGGCTTCCGCGTGCAGCGTCTTATCTCGACGCCTCGCGCGTGCGTCTGATCCGCACGGATGAACTTCCAGGCACGCACAACCCGGTTCATTTCCCCAACTGGGAGATGATGAAGCATCTGCCGGTCATCGCCGACGCCCACGACCGCCCGGTGCTCTACTACGTTCCGCACCGGCACGGCTCACTCCAGAACATGATGGAGTGGTACTACAGCCCGACGAATCATTACCCCGACGGTCCGCCGATCTACTACCACGTGGACAACGCCGGATTCACGGGCATCCTCAGCGAACCGTTGTACAACCAGCCGGGGTGGAACTTCGGGCGCGGCGGGCTGCACCGCATCGCCCGCCCAGGGCACGAACTGACCGCCTTGGATATCGATGACGATCACAACCGTGACACCCTCGCGCGCTACGTTCTGGACATGCGGGCGTTCCGCTCTCTGCCCGAGAAGACCGCGAAGTCACCTCTGCGCCCCGTGAATAAGGACACGTACCTGCTTATTACGGCCGGGCGCGATGCAATCTACGGCTCGCCGGACGACGTGCGCAACTTCGAAACGGGGGAGTGAGGGTCCCGCCTCACCCCGGTGATGCCACGGTCGCGTTGCCTGATGGCGCGCGATCGTGGTCTTTTCCCGAGAGGCGGGGTCCGCGGCGGCGAATCAGTTCAGGTGGTGCAGCCGCTCCCGCAGAAACGCCGCACGAAGCGCCCCGCGCTCCTCCCCGGACATCGTTCGCCCGGTCCGTTTCTGAAGATGCGCCGGCTGCGTCGGCATGATGAGGTCGTTCAGCTCTTTGACGTCCATCTTCGGGAAGCGTCCGGTGGCGATGCCCAACCGCAGGTGCGACAGGTGCAGGAGCGTCTCCTCACTGCTGATGATTCGCGCCGTGCGAAGGTTGCCGAACGCCCGCCAGATCCGATCGTCAAGCTGGACCGGGCGCTTCTCGATCAACGCCTGCCGCGCGGCGCGCTCATATTCGACGACGCGCGGGATGATGCTTTCGCCGAATTCCTCAATGATCTCCTCCTCGGACTTCCCGAGCGTCGTCTGATTCGATATCTGGTAAAAATCCCCGACCGCGTCCGTCCCCTCGCCGTACAACCCCCGGATCGCCAGCCGAAGCTCTTCCGCCGCGCGGGCGACGCGGACGATCTCGTTCGTCAGCTTCAGGGCGGGAAGGTGCAGCATGACCGACACCCGGATGCCCGTGCCCAGGTTGGTCGGACACGCGGTCAGGTAGCCCAGCTGCCCGTCAAAGGCAAATTCGACCCGCTCGGCTAACTCGTCATCGAGGGCGTTGATCTCCCCCCACAGCGTCATGATTTGCAGCCCGCTGCGCAACGCCTGAAGGCGGACGTGGTCTTCCTCGTTGATCATCACCGCCAGCGTTTCCCCGCGCGTCACCACCACCCCGCGCGGACCCGGCGCGTCCGCGAGCTGCCGGCTGATCAGGTGACGTTCGACGAGCACCTGGCGATCCAGCGGATCCGCCGGATCGAGATCCAGCGCAGTCGCGTCCTTGCACGATCGGCAGGACAGCGCCGCTTCCGAAACCGTCCGCAGAATCTCAGCAAGGTCCGACTCTCCGGCCCGGTTGCGGAAGGGATAGTTCGCCAGGTTCCGCGCCAGACGAATGCGCGAGGAGATCACGACGTCGGACATCGGTCCGGTGCCCTGAAGCCACTCCCCCCGCTGCAGCATCAGATCGTCGATCGTCATCGTTCTTCGAGCGTCCGAATCTCGTCCCGCAGCCGCGCCGCGGCCTCATACTGCTCCGCCTCGACCGCCTGCTTCAGCGACCGCTGAAGGCGGGACAACGTCGCCTGTCGCCGGGCGTTTTCGTCGGACGGTCCCGGGGTCTTGCCCGTGTGACGCGCCGCGCCTTCCTGCGCTTTCTCGATGATCGGTTTGAGCAGGTCCGCGAACGCCGTGTAATCGTAGGGACAGCCGAGCAACCCCTGCTCGTGAAAATCCTTGAACGACGCGCCGCATTGCGGACAGACACGCTCTGCCAGGGATTTCAGACCCAGCCCCTGCTTGATGAATTCCTCCAGGACCGTCGCCGACATCGTGTGCGGCTTAACCGCGACGCCCTCCTTCATCGCGCAGGACTCGCAAAGATGGCGCTCGACGGCCTCTCCGGACGGACGGATGTCGGTCAGGTGGACGCACGCCGAGTTCTTCTCACACGCCTGGCAGGGAATCGCCATCGCACTCGCACTCGCAAACCGCGCGACGTGGGGGGATCAAACCCTCACCCTTCGTCGCCGCCCGATTTTATCTTTCACACTTTAGGGGGTCAAAAACGCACACGTCGCCGCGTTCGCGCCTCGCCGCTGCAATCCTGCAACGTTCATCGTCGTTTTGCCCCGGACGACTTCTGCCGGACGGTCATGCGCCCCCGAGCGGGCATTCATACGACGCCCGACACCCGGGCGCCTCCGTCACCTCCACGCGGACCGCCGATCGTACCCCTGCCGATCTTACGCCCGACAAAATCCACTCCGCCACCACCTCCGCCGTCGGGAAGCGCCCCGCGAAGCACGCCAGGTCATTCAGACGCCGATGCTCCAGTCCCGAAAGCAACCCGCGCAGCACCCGCTGAAGCTCCTGAAAGTCCACCACCATCCCGCACGCATCCAGCGCCGGCGCCGCGCACTCCACCGACACCCTCCAGTCATGCCCGTGAAGCGCCTCCACGCTCCCGTCCGGAAGCCTCACCTGATGCGTCGCGCAGAACCCGTCTTCGATGCGTACTCGGTACATGTTCAATCCGCCCGTCCCCGCAACCCCGCGTCGCCGGCCGCCGGTCGTCATCCGGCGCCGCCGCCGCGAAGCACGATGCTGACGTTCGCACCCCCGACGTTCCGGCGCGCCGCCCAACTTTGGTACGTCGCGGTTTCAGGCGTTATACTCGCACCTTCCGCCTCGGCGAAGGCCGACCCGCCTCGGCGAAGGCCGACGCCGGCCGGTCCGGTTTCACGACGCGAGATTGAGAGAAGGGGTTCGACGTGAGCGCTACGGCTGCGATGAATGACCCGCTGAAGGCGACCGACGCCAGACCGTCGATCGATCCCGACGCCGCGCTGCGCCTTTACGAGTCCAACGACATTCACTCCCTGGGCGAACTCGCGGACGGCGTCCGTCGGCGTCTCCACGGATCCGCCGCTTTCTACAACATCAACCGCCACATCAATTACACAAACTACTGCGTCTTAAGCTGTAAGTTCTGCTCCTTCTTCCGGCCCTACCCGAAGAAACCCTCCCCGGGCGCCTCGATGCTCCGCGGTGAGAGTTCGTCTCCGAGCGATGAAGCCCTTTCCGCGGCGCCTTGGACGGACGCCCCTGCCGGGTACGAGCTTTCCGTCGCGGAAGTCGTCGACCGCGCCCGCTTCGCCTACGCCGCCGGCGCGACTGAAGTCCACATCGTCGGCGGACTGCACCCGAAGCTCCCCTTCGACTACTACCTCGACTTGTGCAGCGGCATCCGCGAGGCCTGCCCGCATCTGCACGTCAAAGCCTTCACCGCCATCGAAATCATCCACTTCACGCGCATCAGCCGCCCGCGGTTGTCGATTGCCGAAGTGCTGACGAAGCTGCGTGAGGCCGGTCTTCAGTCCCTGCCGGGCGGCGGCGCCGAAATCTTCGACGACCGCGTGCATCACGAAACGTTCAAAACCAAGGTTGGCGAGGCGGAGTGGTTCGACGTCCATCGCACCGCCCACGAACTCGGCATCTTCACCAACGCCACGATGCTTTACGGCCACGTCGAGACGCGAGCCGAACGCATCACCCACCTGATGAAGCTCCGCGCTCATCAGGCGGAGAGCCTGAAAAACCGCCCCGCGCACTTCAACTGCGTCATCCCCCTGTCCTTCATTCCCGAAGGCAGTCAGCTCGCGCATCTGCCCGGTCCGACAGGCCTGGAGGATCTCAAGACGCTCGCGATCAGCCGCATCGTGTGCGACAACATCCCCCACATCAAAGCCTTCTGGATCATGCAGTCGCCGAAGCTCGCCCAGGTCGCGCTGAACTGGGGCGTGGACGACATCGACGGCACGGTCGTGTATTACGACATCACAAAACGCGAAGGCGCGGGATCCACGCATCAGGAACTCACCGTCGACCGCCTCAAGCGCCTCATCATCGAAGCGGGCTTCACCCCCGTCGAGCGCGACACGCTCTACCGCCGTGTCCTGCGCGACGCCCGGTCCTGGCGCGTCGAGGGCGAACCGTGGGAAGTCCCCTTCGATCCCACCCGTTCGGCAGCCGCTGAAACGACTCCTCCCCTGGAAAGCGCCTTCGTACCGCTGGGGCTGCCCGAGTAACGATGCCCACGGGATTTGATCCCGGCGCATGACGTAACGGGGGTCGCGCAAATCAACAGAGGCCGCATAAATCGGCTCCGCCCGCGTGAATCGACGCCGCTCGCGTGATTTGATGCCGCTCGCGTGATTTGATGCCGCTCGCGTGATTTGACGGCGCCTGCGTGAATTGACTCCGGCAGCGAGCATTCGGATACTGGCTGACGCGGGTCGCGGCGACCGCATCAGACCCGTCGCAAGCGAGGGCGTAGCTCAGTCGGCAGAGCACCTGCCTTTTAAGCAGGTGGTCCTGGGTTCGAGTCCCAGCGCCCTCATCCCGTTTTCAGCCGAAAAACACGGGTTTTTCCCGGTGGTTCGCCCTGTTTCTCGCTCATTACGTCGTCTGCTCATCATGCCCCGGATGTCGCGCCGACTGCTTGTCTTTGCCCGGAAGCACGGCCCTCCCGGCCCGCTGCAACGGACACCTGGTGCGGATCGTTGCCAGAAGCTTCGGCATCTGGAAGGCCCTTTGCCCCCCTCTCTCTGCTCCGAGGGCGCATGAGGCGGGTTCCCTTTTTGCGATTCTGTTCAGATCCGGGAGCGGTGTTGGAGAGCGGCGGTTGACCGTTGCCGCGCGCCGGGTCACCATGAAACGTAGATGGGTGACGTTCCTCGACGCGAGAGCGACCCGTCGAGGCTCGTTCACGCGGTCCGGGGCTGGGAGCATCGGCAATGCCGCTACAGGATCTTCGTCCGCAGGCCGTCCGGCGCACGCCGGAGCAGACGCTGGCGCATCTGAAGGCGTTCAATCTGGATCTGAAGTTCTCCGCCGGGATCTGGTTCTTCTCGCCGCCGAACTCCCGGTTTCACGCGAAGTATCAGCCGGATCTGACCCTCGAGCAGCGGCTGGACATCGCCGCGGGGTTGAAGGGGGACGGGCTGACGGCGCTGGAGGCGCACTACCCCAACGAAATCAACGAGGAGAACCTCGATCTGTGGACGCGATTCTCGCGGGACACGGGCATCCGCTTGATTACGGTCATTCCCCTGCTGTTCTGGGACGCGCAGTTCGAGTGGGGGTCGCTGTCCAACCCGGATCCGAAAGTGCGCCGCGCCGCAATCGACCGCACGATCGCCGCGTTCCGTCTGAACCGGCGGCTCGACACCGATTTCGCCGTCGTCTGGCCGGGGATCGACGGATATGAGAACCCCTTCGGTCAGGATTTTATCGCGATGCGCGACCGCTTCGCGGACGGGTTGGCGGAAGCGATGGATGCGGTTCCGGGGGTACGCGTCGCGTTCGAGCCGAAGCCGTATGAGCCGCGCGGGCGGATCCTCTTCGGCACAACGCCGGAGGGCCTGCTCCTGGGTCACATGGTCGAGGCGAAGCTGCGCGCGACGGAGAATACGCGGCTGCTTTCCGAGGGACACCGGCTTTGCTGCATGAATCCGGAAGTCGGGCACGTGTTGATGGGTTTTGAAGACCTCGCGTACGCCTTCAGTTGGCCGCTGTCGGAAGGGCGGCTGGCGCACTCGCACTGGAACAGCCAGCCGCTGGGCAACTACGACCAGGATCTGAACGTCGGCGTCGTGTCGCCCGAGCAGCTCGAGGCGCTGATGTATACGCTGAAAATGTACGGTTACCGGGGTTACTTCGGGATCGACATCAACCCCGAGCGCATGCCGGTGGACACGGCGCTGCGGATCAGCATGGACGCGATCCGCGCGGCCAACGACCGGATGAACGAGATCGACCACGAAGGCGTCCTCGCGGCGCACGCGGCGCCGGCCGAGCATCGAGGATGGCTGGAACGGCATCTCATCCGCCGAAGCGCCTCGATGCAACGTTAAGACGTTATTGCAACATTGATCCGCGGGGTTCAGCTCGCGCGAACGCCCTTCTCCCGCGTCAGGGTTGTCCCAGCCATCGTGAAGAGGATGATCTCTTCCCCGGTCGCCGTGCTGATGTCATGATGCATGCTGACGACCGCTAAACCCATGATTTCTTCGATCGTCGGCTCCAGAACCGAACGGGCGGTTTCGATCAACTGGGTGCGCACCTGTTTGAGCAGGTCGCGTCCCTTTTCGGCGGGAAGCGTGCTCACGAGTCGTCGTTCGGCTGCGGTAAGAACCCCCTGAAGGCGCACCACAACGAGTTCGTCGAGGAGGTAGGTACGAACTTCCTTGGGGCCGCGGCCCATGTAATCCTTCTCAAAGGCTACAATGGCGTTACAAACCGCGGCTTCAATTTCACCTTGAGTGTTCATGAGGAGGTTGCCAAGAACATTATGCGGGCATTTTGGCCTGAAACTTGCCCGCACGCAAGGCCGGAGAGAACTGCTGCCGGTTCAGATCGAGGATAATTCCTTTCAAGCCGTTAAGCCAATCCGCCGCGTCGGCGAACGGGAGGATGCATCGTGGGATGGAACCTGCCCGAGCGAGATGTCCTCATGCTTCCGGCTCCTCAAACTCCCGTGGATGAGGGTCGGTTAAAGCACGCAACTCGGGTTTCGAGACCTTCTCCCGCAACCCCGATGACTCTTTTAAGGAGACCGAAAAAAGACCCTTGCATTCTGAACAATCAAGAGTATAATCTGAACAGAGACGTGTGAGGCCTGTCAAAGTCCATGACGGGCGGCGCGGGTCTTGTTTGAGATGGTCGGGAGATCAATTGGAGCGGCAGTTCGGCTTAGCCGGACGGCTCGCCAACGATACACCGACGTGGTCATGCATCTGCAAAGGTGCGGCCACGTCGGTTTTTTTTTGCATGACGCGACGAGATCGTCCCGGCTGCAAGAGGAACGTGCCGTGGATAAGCCTGATTCAACGATGGCCGAGCGGATCGCCAGGGCGGCGGCGATTTTTGAGCACCAGCGAACCGGAGTGGTTCCGAAGTTGGTGACGGTCGTACAGGGCGACGGGACGCTGGTGGTCACGTTGCACGGTGCGCTGTCTCCGGCAGAGCAGGCGCTGGCGGAGTCGCCGGGTGGCGCCACCAAGGTGCGCGAGTTTCATCGCGAACTGTTCGCCAGCGCCTCCGAGGCGATGCGCCAGGAGATTCACCGTATCACCGGCGTGAAAGTGCGCGAGGCGACCGCGGAGATTGAACCGGAGACGGGGGCAATGGTGGCGGTGTTCACCACCGGGACCATCGTCCAGGTCTATCTGATGAAGCATGGCATCTCTCCGGAGGCATGGAACGCCGGCAGCGGGGGGCGCGGAAGTCGGATGAACCGAAATGAAATTCAAGAGCAGAAGTGAAAACCTCGAAGGCCGAAATGGTTTCGGGAGCGTCACCGGTCTGCAACAGGCCCACAGGATGAGAAAGGGGAATCGGATGTTGAAGTACATGAAAAAGTGGAGCGTTTTCGCTGCGATGTTCTCGATGCTGCTCGCCGGAGCGGTCCTGGCGGGATGCCGCGGAGGACTTGGGTGGGATGATCGAACATCGCATTCCTTGGATCAGCATGGCCAATCCAGTCATGCGTTATCGCACTGAATCATTGTTCTCAGTTGTAGAGCGCCCCTCTGAGGTGCGGGCTTGAAGCCCGCGCGAACGCTCATGGTGCGCCGCGGAGTCGAGAATGAAGACTCCCACGCTTAAGAGAACATCGAACCAGGCGTGGGCGCACGTGACCAAGGTTCGCGAGGCCCATGATGAGGGGGTTGTGGATTCTGCGAAGAGCGAACCCGGCGCAACCGGGGGCTCGTTGAGGGGAAAGCCGACGTGTTCGGAAGTCTTATGGTCTTTGAACACGTCGGCCGATTTTCGATTTTCGTGCCGTTCCGGCGCCGAAGGAGCACGATCGCCATGAGAAAAGGGCGACTCGAGTTCGAATGTCCGCGGTCGTGCGCCTGTCGAGAGTTGGAAGGTCAACACTACACCTCCGGGAAGACCGGCGGCCGGGAGAGACTTCCGGCTTCCCGGAGGGTTCTTCAGCGTACCGCGTCGTGTTGAGACTCACGGAGGAACGCACGGAGGGAGGGCGTACTCAAGATGGAGCTGAGGGCGTATTCAAGACGGAGCCGTGCGACAGGAGAATCCCCTTTCATAGCACCACGGAAATGCGGTGTTCTGGTCGCCGATGATGAGCCTTCGATCCGCCAGATGCTGGACATGGCGCTGCAACGCGAAGGGTTCGCGGTCTGGACCGCGGCGGACGGCCAGGAAGCGCTGGAGTTGTATCGCAAACACTGTGAGACCATCAACGTGGTCATGCTCGACGTGCTCATGCCCCGCATGGACGGACCGCAGACGCTGGCGGCGATCCGGGTGTTGACACCGCGGATTCCCTGCTGCTTCATGACCGGGAACCTTGGGGCTTACTCGGTGTCCGACCTGCGAACCTTGGACACGCGGGTGGTTTTCATCAAACCCTTCCATATCCCCGAGGTGGTTCAGGTGCTTCGCAACGTGGCGGAAAGCGCTGCACCGGTTCGCCCTGGATTTGCAAGCTCATGGAATACGTCAACCACACAACAGACCTAGCGCCTGCGGAGCCTGATTCGACGCCATGAAACGACATGGAGGGCGATTCGCGGATGACGCGCCCCATGATTGTCCGCGGCGCTCTCGAACGAAAGGAGCATAAAAATGTTAGGTACGGTGCTGATCATACTGCTGATCCTGATGCTCATGGGGGCGCTGCCGCGCTGGGGACACAGCCGGAACTGGGGGTACTTTCCCACCGGCGGGCTGGGACTGGTCCTGGTGGTCGTCGTCATTCTGGTGTTGATGGGGCGTCTGTAAAGGACGGCGGCGGCGATTTTCGAACCCCATCGCGTCGAGCACGCCTGTTGAACGTTGCGGTACCGAAGTCGGTCCGCGCGCAGAGGGATGCAACAGGGGTTTTCAGGAAACCAGATTGACATCGACCCCCGAGCGCATGCCGGTGGACACGGCGCTGCGGATCAGCATGGACGCGATCCGCGCGGCCAACGACCGGATGAACGAGATCGACCACGAAGGCGTCCTCGCGGCGCACGCGGCGCCGGCCGAGCATCGAGGATGGCTGGAACGGCATCTCATCCGCGGGCGAGCTTCGCGGCGACGTTAGGGCGCCGCGCATAGTCGCAACAGGCTTTTCTATGATTCTCCTGAGTCTCCCTCTGACTGCGAGGCGCTGCGGCGCGCGGCGTTCCTCGCCTCGCCTTGAAGGCAGCCCGGCGCACTGCAGTCCTTGACAAACCCTGAAGGCGGCGCGGCACGTCCTTGTGCCCGCAGGGGCAACCGAGAGTAGCCCAGCGATTGATCGCTGGGGGGTTGGGCGCGAGCGTGGTGAGTCATAAGTTCTTTGCCTTGGATGAGGAGCGCGGAGCTCGGCTCCGCCCGTGCGGACCGGAGCTCCGCGCTCCCGAATTGAGCAACGAATTGGCCACTCGGGACACTGGACCACGTAGTCCCGGAGGGACGGCGGATGAGCGTCGCGAGGGAATCGCGTTCCTCTCAAACTTCTTTCGTCCCTCCGGGACTTCGGTTTCTCCGCGCGGGCTTCCCAGTCCTGGTGGGCTGGGCTGTTTTCGGACGCCCCTGCCGGGGCTGGGACTTCGGAATGATCCTCCGGGGTCGGGACTGCCGGATGATCTTCCGGGGCACAGGAAATCCCGTCGATTTCCGGGCATGATCGTACGTTCATGCGAATCCAACGCTCGCCAACCGCAGTCCAGGGGAGATTCAGGATGATTCTTTTGCAAACGTCGTCATGACCTCCGACGAACCTCATTCGATCGCCCAAGCCGTCAACGTATGCCGTGCCGCGGGGACGTGTTTTTTTTCGGATACGCTTGACGGTTGCCTCGCCGAGACCGGGAGGTCCGCCCTTCGTCGCGAGAGTGCCCCGAGAATCAGTAAGGATGGGTGCTGCGTCCGTTGCGAAGAACAACGGGCGAGGGCATGATGCGTTGCTGGCGAACCCGCGCGTTGCCTTCGGCGGCCGGATCCTGACGCTCCCCCGGCAGGCAGTCTTGCGACGGCTTTGAGGTCAGAAGTTCATCTGCGTGGCGGGCATGAAAAAGGGTCGATCAACTTGCGGATCCACGTCGAATCGTCCGGAGAACGTTCTGGGGCGGGGCATGTCGAGAACCGGCGGCATTACAAGTATTACGACCTGGTGATGGCCGGGTTCGTAACCGTTCTGCTGTGTTCGAACATGATCGGTCCGGGGAAGGCGTGCGCGGTGACGCTGCCCTTCGCGCTGCCGATCCTCGGTTCGACGATCGCCTTCGGCGCGGGAAACCTCTTCTTCCCGATCAGTTACATCTTCGGCGACATCCTGACCGAGGTTTACGGTTACGCCCGGGCGCGAAAGGTCATCTGGGCGGGTTTCGCCGCGATGCTCTTTTACGTGCTGATGAGCCAGGTGGTGATCCGCATGCCCGCGGACCCCGGCGAGAAGTACAACGAGATCATCCAGCCGGCGCTGGTGACGGTGTTCGGGGCCGGATGGCGGATCGTGTCCGCGTCGATCCTCGGGTTCTGGGCGGGCGACTTCGTCAACTCGTTCGTGCTGGCGAAGATGAAGGTGCTGACGCGCGGGCGGTGGTTGTGGTCGCGGACGATCACGTCGACGCTGGCGGGGCAGGCGGTGGACAGCGTGATCTTCTACCCGCTGGCGTTCGGCGGAGTCTGGCAGACGGACACGATGATGCGGGTGGTGGCGTTCAATCTGGCGTTCAAGGTGGCGGTTGAGGTGGTGTTCACGCCGGCGACGTACTTCGTCGTCAATACGCTCAAGCGCGTCGAGAACGAGGACTACTACGACCGGGCGACGAACTTCACGCCGTTTTCATTGAAGGATTAAGTCGCGGTTTCAGGAACTCCCCGGGCGGATTGAGAAGCCTTGTGCGGATTGAGACGCGCTTCCTCACGGGCGCGGCTCGGGGGCGTCGCCCCGGGCTGAGGCGAACGCTTGCATGAACGTGTGCAGCGCCTCCGCGATCACCGCGTGCCCTTCCGCGTTCGGGTGCCACTCATCCAGCTTCAATCCGTCGGCCGATCGTCCGGCGAACGCTTCATGCAGGTCGAGGTTTTCAAGACCTTCCTTCCGACATAGCGACGCGATGTAGTCGTGAAGGTATTGCCACGGATAAGGCGTCCCCGGTTCAAAAAGCATCACAGGCACGATCGCGACGAGGATCGGCACGCGGTGTTCGCGTCGCCAGCGCCCGAGGCGCGTGAAGTCGGCCTCGACTTGCGCTTTGTGCTTCGCGTGGATGTAAAAGTGATATTCGTGGTCCCAGTTCCGGCCGTCGAAGGGCGGAGGGGGCGGTTCGGCGGCGCGCCGCCAACCTTGGCGGATGAGTTCGACCAGCGCGATCGGTGAACTCGTGAAGTGTCGTGCAAGCCCGCCGTCGGCGACGTCCGGGTCATTGAGGACGTAGGCCAGGATGACCAGGTCCGGCTGGTATGCCGCGACGCGGGTCTCCAGCAGGCGGACCTCCTGTGCCGTCGAATACCCGTCCACGGCAAGGTTGAAGACGACATGCGGTGGGGCGTCGGGCGGGCGCGAGGCGTTCAATTCTCGCTCCAGCACCTGCGGAAACGCCTGCGGCATTTCGACCCCCCAGCCCCACGCCACGGAGTCGCCGAGCACGATGATGCGCAGACCGGTGCGGGTTCCCTCCGTGGGGAAGGGGTCGTCGCGGAAGCCGTCGTCGTTGATCACGATCGGCACGCCGTCGCGGACGCCGGACGCGCCGGGGACGAGTTCGTAGATCAGCTCCGGATCGTCGGATGCGCAATGAATGAGGCGCGAGGTCCGCTCATCCGGCGGCTCGCGAAGCCTCTGCACAACGCGCACCAGCCCCTCGGAAAGGAGGATCCCCAAGGTGATACCGAACACGACGCGCGCCCCTCGTCGGCGTGGGCGGACTCTGCGCGGGACGTCAGACGGATCGGGCATTGCAGATGACGATGACGCAGCGGACCGCATTCGCGCGTTATACCTCGGCGACAGGCGCAATGCAGGTCTGCGCCGCGATCGGGACTGCGGAGCGACCATCTTCGGCAGATTCCGCGTCGGCAGCCCTGTTGAAAAAGAGTGGCGCGCCCCTCCGGGACGCGAAGGTCACTCAGGAAACCGGCCTCACGAAAACCGATCGTGAGTTCTTCAACCGGGCGGTCAGGCGCCGGAACGTCCGTCGTCAGGTCGTGACGGCTGCGGGAGATCGGGCCTCCTGCGGCGGCGGGAGTCGGACGGTCCGCTGATACTCGCTCAGCGCCCGGGTGTCTTCGTCGAGGTCGGACCGAACGTGGGCGATTTCCGCGTCCCGCCGGCGCTGATCCCACCCGAGCACATCCCCAACCTGCCGGGCAATGCGCGGAAGGGCGGAAAGCAACTCCCGATCGGCGAGGAAATACAGGGAGGTCCGCCGTCGGACGAGATCGCTGAGGGTGCGCACATGCTCGCGGCGGGACAGGTAGGCGACTTCGGCGAGCGTGTGCGGAAGTCCCTCGATCAGCGGTTCAGCCGTCCGCGGATCTTCAAACATGTCGCCAACGATCCTCGCCGCTTCGACGCCGTAGTGGCGGATGAGGTGGGTGATAACGCTTTCGCGCAAATCCGCCTCGCGAGCCTGCCGAGTGAGGGATGAATGCACATCGACCGGCCCGCCGCGAACCAGCCCCGGCCAAAGCGCTTCGCCGCGAAGGCGTTGCCGCGTCCTCCGTCCGACCGGACGTCGCCCGAGCATCAGGCATACCTGGTCGACCGCGTGTTCGGCCATCCTGCGGAAGGTGGTCAGCTTTCCACCGCTGACGGTGATCAGACGGTGCTGCGCGTCCACGTCGATTTCGTAATGACGCGACAGCGCGCTTTCGTTCTCGATGTCCTGCTCAATGATCGGACGGACGCCGGCGAACGCCATCCGAAGGTGGTCGGGGGTGGCGCCCAGCCCGGGAAACCCGGCGACAAAGCTCTCAAAAAGATCGCCCACTTCGGAGACGGCGGGCCGGACATTGCGCAGGTCGCCGGTGTAGCGGGACTCGGTGGTTCCCACCAGCAGTCGGTTCTCCCAGGGCACAACCCACAGCGCCCGGTCGTCGCGCACGCTGCGGATCACGACCGCGTCCTGCCCGAACCGCGGAAACCGGTCGAGAACGATGTGCGTGCCCTTCAGCCAGGTCAGCGCCTTCGGCCGGACGCCGAGGGATTCCGACGTCTTCGGCGCCCAGGGTCCGGTGGCGTTGATGATCGTTCGGGCCGTCACGGCGTAAATGACGCCGGTGTGGCCGTCTTCGAGGTAGACGTGCCATCCCGCGGCCTCTCGCCGGGCGGCGACCAGCGAGGTGTAATTCATCAGGGAGGCGCCGGCGTCCTCCGCGGTGCGCAGGGTCGCCAGCACGAGGCGGGCGTCGTTCGTCTGCGCATCCCAGAACGTCATCGCCCAGGGGTAAGGCCTGGCGAAGGGAAAAGACTTGGCGAAGGCGACGCGCCCGATCGAACGCGACCGCCGACCCCCGTCGAACAAGCCCATCAAATCATAAAGCTTCAAAGCGCTGGATTGCAGCAGCCAGGAAGACAGGTGGTGCTCCTCGACGGGAACGACGAACCGGATCGGGCGCACCAGGTTCGGGGCGACGTGGTTGAGAAGGCGGTTGCGCTCGCTGACGCCCTCGAGCACCATCCGGAACTGCCCGTATTCGAGGTAGCGAAGCCCGCCGTGAATCAGCTTCGACGTGAGGTGGCTTGTGCCCGAGGCGAAGTCGTCGGAGTCGACCAGGAGGACGGAGAGTCCGCGCATCGCCGCGTCGCGCGCCGCGCCGGCGCCGGTAATCCCGCCGCCGAGAATCAGGCAGTCCACGTCACGCGGCGTTTGCTGAAGAGGTTCGGTCATGATCCGCCCGATCCGGTCTGAGGTCATCCGTCCTGGGCTCCTAGCGGTTCGCCGTCATCGGCGCAGTCGCGGCGGCGGGCGGAGATCCGTTGCCCGCCGCCGAGACGGAACTGAGGTGGCTGCAGATGCGATCGGCGGCGGCGACAACTTTCTCAAACGCTTCGACAATCTGGTTCAGCAATGCCCGGTCCGCCCGCGGGAACGGGGGGAGCTGAAGCATGCGCTCGTTAGCGGCGATCGTTCGCGGCAGGTCATCCGGCCGGTAGGTTGGCAAGTCGCTGCGGGGCACGTGCCGCAGACGGGCCAAGTCGATGAATTTGTCCTCCGTGAATACCGGCTGCTGATGCAGGAGCGGATATCGAGGATACGTCGCCTCGCATCCTTCCGCGCGCAGCGCTTCGACCAGCGCCCGGGTGGGCAGCCCCGACCGCTCGGGTCGGTTCTCGATCATGAACATGAAGTAGACGCGCTGAGCCTCAGAGGGGGGCAGGAACGTGTTGAACCCGAGCGCCTCAAGGCGGGCGGAAAGGTACGCGAGATTGTCATTGCGGCGGGCGTTGCGCTCCGGCATGTGCCGAAGCTGGGTCCGCGCGACCGCAGCGGACAGCGGCGCCATCCGGTGCTTCATGCCAAACCCGGTTCCGGCGAAACGACGCGCGGGGGTCTTCAGGTCGATCACCCGCTCGAAGTGCCCGAGACAGGTCACGTGTTCGGCGATCGCGTCGTGGTTCGTGACGAGGATGCCCCCCTCGCCCGCCGGAGCGAGCTTGTTGGTCTGAAGGCTGAAGACCGCGGCGTCGCCGAAGGTTCCGACCGGCTGACCACGCCACGTCGCACCGTGGGCGTGAGAGGCATCTTCAAAAAGTTTCAGCCCGTGCTTGCGGGCGAGCGCCGTCAGTTCGTCCAGCTTCGAAGGCATGCCCCACAAATGCACGACGATCATCGCCTTCGTTCGCGGTGTGATCTTCCGCGCGGCGTCCTCGGGATCCAAGCCGCACTGATCCATCTCCGTCTCACAGAACACCGGAACCGCGCCGCACCAGAGGACCGGCATGACGGAGGCCCAGTACGTGGCGGAGGGACACAGAACTTCGTCGCCGGGTTTCAGCCCGAGGGCGTGCAGGGCGGCGAAGATGGCCGACGTTCCGTTGCAGCAGGCGATGACGTGGCGGACGCCGAGAAGGTTGCGGTAGTCGTCCTCCAGGGCGCGAGTCACACCGTTGAGGGACAATTCGCCGCTTTGGAGCACCTCGGTAACGGCACGGATGTCCTCGTCGGTAATGATCGGCCAGCGGTTGGCTTCGCGCGCGTCCAGCGTCACCGCCCTGGGCCCGCCCAGAAGGGCCGGGAGGGGCGGCGCAAGCGTCGTGCTCACAATTCGTATCTCCGGTGTAACCGAACGGCGGGTCGCCAGTTGTCTTCGCGATGACCGCACCGCCGGGAAAAAATGTTAAGGCACGGTAAACCGGGCTGCAAGGGCAGGGGCAAGCAGGTGATCCCCGCGCAGGCGGTTTGTTGTCCTGCGTCATCACTTCCGTTACGATACCCCCCCGAAAGCAGGAGTCAGATGAGGGAAAAAGAGGCTTAACGCCTGACCTTTCCGCCGGTATCAGGGGGCGCATTCGGGCGAACCCGGATCGGTTCAAAAACAACAACGAGTTCCTTTGCAAGCCCGGTCAATGATCGCCCAGTTTGAGAAAAACCACCCGCTTTGGGAAGCGCCTTCGGCGGTGACATCCGGTACGAGGGTCAGGTTAGTGCGCTCGTTTACGTTTGAGGCCGCGCATCGGCTGCCGAACGTTCCGGCGGGACACCGCTGCGCCCGGCTTCACGGGCACAGTTTTCGGGTGGACTTGGCATGCGAGGGCAAGATTGATCCTCGGACGGGCTGGCTGGTCGATTTTGCGGACATCAAGGCCGCCTTTGAACCGTGGCTTGAAAAGTTGGATCATTATTATCTGAACGAAGTACCCGGCCTCGAGAATCCGACATCAGAGAATCTGGCAAGGTGGGTCTGGGATCGGGTAAAACCAACCCTCTCCTGTCTGTCTGAGGTGACGGTTTACGAGACTTGCAGCGCGCGCTGCGAGTACAAGGGTTGAGCGTTCGGAATACCCGCCGGTGGGTGAGCTGTTTTGTCGGGTGGAAGGTCGAGGATAATGCCTTCCGGCGAGCCGTCGCCGGGAAACGGCGCACAGATCGACGGAACCAGTTTTTTCTGGAGAGGATTTGACGATGACGAAAGTTCTGGGGGTGTTGGCGGTTGTCGCGGTGGGCGGCGTTCTGGGAGTGGGGGCGTTCTGTCCGGAAGATTGCTGTCCGCTCAGCAGCGGCGGGTCGGCGAACGCGGCTGCGCTGACGGCGCAGGAGGCGAAACCGGGGTGCTGCGCATCGAAGGCGCAGACGACGTCGACCACGGACGAGAAGAAGCCGGGGTGCTGCGCGACGGCCAAGTTGACGGGGACGGCGCAGGAAGGCAAGGCCGGCTGCGGTGCGACACAGACCGCCGGCACGGGCTGCGGCGCGAAGGCGGCGGGCCAGGAGGGCAAGCCCGGGTGCGGTTCGACGCAGCTTACCGCGGCGCAGAGCGAAGGCCAGTGTCCGAAGTCGGCGATGTGCAAGACGGTGCTCGCGTCGATGCCGAAGATGATGTACCGCGTCGGCGACCAGGAATTGTGCTGTCCGATGGGCGCGGAGGCTGCGTCGAAGGAGAGCGGCAAGCCGGTGCGTTTCGTCGTAGCCGGAGAAGTCTTTGACACGAAGGAACTGGCGATGGTCAAGCTCGTGTCGGTGACGGAGACGTATGCGAACGACCTGCTGTCGATGCAGTTCTCAGCCGGTGGCGAGTGCTTCCGCTGCCCGGTCAGCGCTGAAGAGGCGGCGAAGAAGGCGCAGACGGCGATGAAGTATCGCGCGGCGGGCGTGGACTTCGATTGCAAGGAGAAGGCGGCGGCGGCTCTGGCGGCTGCGCAGAAGGCTGTGGCGGGCGTCAAGCTGGTCGCTTACGTTGGCGACAAGGAATACGCCTGCTGCGTCGAGGCGGGCAAGGCGGCGAAGGAGTCCGGCAAGGAACTCGTTTACGTCGTCGGGGAGCAGAAGACGCCGTGCGAGACGACCGCGAAGCTGAACTTCGCACAGGCGAAGGTTCAGGCGATCGTGAACGCCGCGGTGGATGCCGCGTTCGCCAGCGCCGAGATGGCCGCTCCGGCGAAGGTTGGTTCCGGAACGTGATCGGCTGATCGTCGGCGATCCGCGGCTTCGGCCTTGCGGATTTGATCGCCTTCCGAGAGTGCGGAAATCAGCAACCCCGCAGGACACCCGGTAAGACCTGGGTCGCCGCGGGGTTTTTCTTTCCCCGGAGTGGGGTCATGTTGGTTCGCGGGCGGAACGGGCGGGGCAGCGAGTCGCCTGAAGTAAATACCGCCTGACGGCAGCCGGGACGAGGAATACGGGACGTTCCGCGTCCTGACGGTTCGGTTCGCGGCGGGTATAATCGAGGGCAACCGGGGGTGGGGAGTCGGGGGCGGGTGTAAGCGCGCGGGTACGGCGCGGATTGACGGAGGAGGAAGCATGAAGCGACAGGGGGTTTTGATTACGGCCCTGGCCACGGGGGCGACCTTGACGGTGGGCGCGTGGGTCGAGGCGAGGCGCGCCGGCGCTCCGGCGGCGTTCAACGGAAGCATCGCCAGCGGCGGACGGACCTGCACGGAATGTCACGACCCGGATGGCGTCGGCGCCGGGACGGTCGAGATTCTCGGCGCTCCGGCGCAGTATGCGCTTGGGGAGCGTTACAGCCTCCGGGTGCGTGTCTCCGACCCCGATCAGTTCGGCGCGGGGTTCGAGCTTTCGGTGGAGGACGCAAACGGGCGCCGCGCCGGAGACCTGGTGCTGACGGACGCAATCCGCACGCGCTACGCCGGCTCAACGACCCAGTGGGTGACGCATACCGAAGACGGCGCGGATGACTCGGTTCTGAACTGGTCCGGCAACGGGTTCGCCTACGAATACCCGGTGGAGTGGGTCGCGCCGACGTCCGATCTGGGAACCGTGACGTTCTTCGCCGCCGGGAATGCAATTGACGACGATGGATCGACGGTTGGCGACAACGTGTACCTGGCACAATCCGGGGCGGACCGGGCGCCGACGGATTGCGGCGCGGTGAACTCCCTGGCGGCCAAGTGTAAGGACGGGACGTTCAAGGTGGTCGGGAAGGTGAAGACGAGTCTGGCGGAGGGTCGCGCTCTGCTGTTGTCGCTGGACGGCGGCGCGGAGACGTCGGTCGTCATCAACCGACGCGGTAAGGGCAAGGCGAACTGGCGGAACGTCGCCGGGGGCGAGCACACGGTTTGTGTCGTGGATTGCGAAACCCGGTGCAGTTCGACCTCCTGCAACCCGTAACGGCGGTGCGAGGGGGGGACGGCAGGGCATGCACAAGGGAGCCCCGAACCGCAGGCGGCTGGGCGTCTCCGGGTGATGCTGGCGAAATGCAAGGGTGCAGCGGTGCGCCAGGTTGAAGATGGCACAAGGTGGACCGGATCGCGGAGGAAAGGGAAGCAGGCGTGTCGTCCGTCGCGGAAGATCTGGTCCGGCGAGCCGTCGCGGGTGAGGCGGGGGCGCTTCAACGCGTCCTGATCCCTTATCAAAGCCGGTTGCTTTCGCGCATCCGCCGGAAACTGCCTTCCCAGCTTGTCGGGGCGGTCGGTCCGGAAGACGTCCTTCAGGACGTCTACATCGACGTGTTCCGGGGCATCGGCGGGTTGGAACAGACCGGCGAGCGAGCCTTTCTGCGCTGGCTGATCCAAGTCACCGATCACCGCCTGGTGGACACGATCCGGACGCATCAGGCCGCAAAACGAGGCGGAGGGTGGCAAGCCGTCACTCATGCCCCCGGCAACAGCTCGATCGCGCCGCTGATCGATATTATCCACGTTGATTCACAGACCCCGAGCCAAGTGTTCGCCCGGGACGAGGTTGAAGCGGCGGTGATGGTGGCGTTGGCAGGGCTTAAGGAGGATTACCGGGAGGTTCTGAGACTGCGTTTTATCGAGGGGCTGAGCGTGGCGGACACGGCTTCGCGGATGAACCGGACGGAGTGGTCGGTTCACAAGCTTTGCAGCCGGGGGCTGGAGCAGCTTCGCAAGACGATGGGCGACCTGTCGCGGTATCTGACGAAAGCGTAGCCGGTCGCTGCCTGGCGAACTGGACGGAATTTCAGTTCCGACGGGGCGGCAGTTCCGGTTGACTTCTGCGTCCTTAATCAAGGTGGCAGAGGTAATCCAGCTCCGGTGTTGACCGGTGCGGCCGGGTGAAGACGCGCAATCAGGGGGACAACAGGTCGGATGTCGAGTCAGCCTCGGAGTGAACACGTCCGGCGATCCGCGCGGATTCGAAGGGTGCTTGAGGACGTCCTCCGTCGTCGAGAAGCCGGGGAGTTCCTCGCTGACGCGGCGGTGTTTGAAGCGCACCCTGATTTGCTGCCCGAACTCGAGGAGGAACTGAAACTCCTGCGGTTGATGGAGTCCGCGGCGAACCGGGCGGGATCGTCTGACGGGCTGACCGCGGGGCGGATGAGCGGCAGCCGAAGCGCGGTCTTGAAGGGAACATGGCGCGGGCGCCGTCGGTGGGATCCGAGTTTCTGCGAACTCGATCCTGAGGCGATCCCCGGGTTCCGGATCGAGCGTGAGCTACATCGCGGGGGCCAGGGGGTGGTCTACCGCGCCGTTGACGCCGTGACCGGTCGGAACGTGGCGATCAAGGTGACGCGCGACGGTCCTTTCGGCGGCGCTCATGACCGGGTGCGGTTTGAGCGGGAAGTCCGCCTCCTGGAGCGCCTGCATCATCCGAACATCATCACGGTGAGGTCGAGCGGCGTCGCGGCGGGGCGGTTCTACTTCATCATGGACTACATCGAGGGTCTGCGGCTGGAGGAGTGGGCCGCGGGCGCCGGGACGGGATCGTCCTCCCGCTCATCACCAAACGGGTCGTCCATGTCGCACGGGGTGCGTCCGACGCGCCCGGTGAACGAGGTCGTGAACGTGTTCGCCACGGTCTGCGAAGCGATCCACGCAGCGCACGTGCGCGGGGTGATCCACCGGGATCTGAAGCCGGGGAACATCCTCGTGGACGCAGGGGGGCGGCCTTATGTGCTGGATTTCGGCATGGCGAAGGCGTTCGGCGAAGGCTCGCACCACGGAAACGGCGCCGAGACGGTGACGGGTCAGTTCGTCGGAAGTCTTCCGTGGGCGGCGCCGGAGCAGGTGGTCGGATCGTCGGCGGCGGTGGACACGCGGACGGACGTTTATGCGCTGGGCGTGGTGTTGTATCAGGCGCTGACGGGGCGGTTCCCTTATGAAGTTTACGGTCCGATCGCGCAGGTGACGTCGAATATCGTCAACGTGGTTCCTCCTTCGCCGAGCGTGTTCCGTCCGGAATTGAACGAGGACATATGCACGCTGGTGCTGCGGTGTCTCCAGAAGGAGCCTGAGCGGCGGTATCAGACGGCCGGCGAAGTGGCCCGCGACGCGCGGCGGTATCTGGCGGGCGATCCGATCGAGGCGCGGCGGGATTCGACGTGGTATCTGATCCGGACGCAGTTGCGGCGTCACTGGTGGGCGGCGACGTTCGCGGGGACGGTACTGCTGTTTGTGTTCGCGTTCGCGGCGTACGCCGGGATTCAGGCTCGGAACCACGCGCTTCTGGCGGGGCAGGAGAAGCAGGCCCGGATCGAAGCCGAAGCGGCGCGGCGCGCGGCGCTGACGGCTCAGACGGAGGCGGAGAACGCCGCCGAGGCTGCGGCGCGCGCCGCCGAGGAGGCGGACGCCGCCGCCCTGCGGGCGCGGCACGAGACCGAGCGTGCGCAAGCGGTCACGCGGCTGCTGGTCAGCGCGCTGGGGTTGACGGATCCGAACGTCTCGCGGCGCCCGGACCTGACGCTCGTGGAAGTGCTCGATGATGCGACGGCGCAGGTGGAGTCGGCGTCGTGGGAGGTGCCCGGCGTCGAGGCGGAAGTGCGTTCGGTGCTCGGACAGGCGTACGCGTCGCTGGGTCTGCTGGGCGAGGCGAGGCGGCATCTGGCGCGGGCGGTCGAGATTCTGCGCAGCAGTGAGGATACGCCGGCGCAGAAGCTGTATGAGTCGCTCTGGCCGTTCTATCACGTGCAGACGGACTGGAACGACGTCTGGGCGCACTACTTCGGCTGGGAGCTGCAGGCGCTGGGCGCGCGGATCCTCACGGAGCGTTCGGCGGAGTTGGGAGAAGTCTTGCAGCGCGTGCGGGTGACGGATGATCCTGCACAGTTGCGCGACGAGCTGGCGGCGATGCGGGAGACGGCTTCGCGGATCCTCGCCGCGGACGATCCGGCGTGGCTGCTGGTGGCGGATCAGTTGTACCTTTTCGGATACCGTCGAAGCTACCGGAACGATCCGGTCCTGGGATGCGCGCTCCTCGACGCCGCGCTCGATCTTTACCGGGAGCGCCTGCCCGAGATGCATATGCGGATCGTGCGCACGCTGGGCGTCCTGATCCCGACCAGTCTCGACGCGGGACTTGCAGTCGAGGCCGAGGCGCTGGCGCGGCGGACGCTCGACCTGCTTCGGGAGGTGCTGCCCGCGGATCACTGGTACGTGGACGCGCATGAGGTTCGCCTCGCGGTGTGCCTGGTGGCGCAGGGGCGTCTTGACGAGGCTGAGACGGCATTGAAGGCGAACCTGGTGACGCTGGAGAAGACCCTGGGGCCGTCGAGTTCCTACGTGGCGGAAGCGCATCGCGGATTGATCGAGCTTTATGAGGCGCGCGGCGAAACCGCGACGGCGGAAGCTCACCGGTGGGAGTTCGCCCGGTGCATGACGTTGTCGACGCTGGCGCCGTCGTGGTCGGAGACGTCGTCGCGCTGGATGTACTGCGCCGTTCCGGCCTGCGGGAAGGAGTATGAGTCGCTGCACTGCGCGATGGACGACCTGCACACAGCGCTGGTGGAGAAGTCGCCGGACACGGGCGCCCGGGCGCTGACGCTGATCGAGACGCGGCGCAAGCTTCTTTCGGATGAGCATCCGCTGTCGGGCGTGGTCGCGGACGTGATGACGACGTGGATGAATCATTATCAGCGCACGGTGCCGCGGGAGTCGGCGCTGGCGCTGCTGGAGGACGCGGTGCGCGTCGCGTCGCGCAACCCCTGGATGAACCCGCGCAAAGTGGCGTCGGCACACTGGTGGTACGGCAGCTTCCTGACGCTGGTCTCCCGTTATGACGAGGCCGAGCGGCACGCGCGCGAGTGTCTGAGCATTCTCTCCGGACTGGTGGATCAGGATTACAGTTATCGCGCCGTCGCCCGAAGCCTTCTGGGGGGATGCCTGATTCATCAGGCTCGCTACGAGGAGGCCGAGGAGCTGCTGGTGGACGCTTACTCGGAGATGGTCCGGGCGCTGGGACCGGATGACGCCAACACAAACATCGCCCTGAACCGCCTGCTGCGGCTTTACATGCTCACGGATCGTCCCGGTTTCGCGCTGGCGACGTGCCGGGATCATGCGCGGCGGTCGAGAAAACCTGCGACGCTGTCAGAAACGATTTTCAGCGTGATGTGGCCTTATGTGGTGAGGACGGACACGTCAGAGACGACGCGGAGCGCCCTGCTGGAGATGGCGGCGATCGCAGTGGACGGCGCGCCGGATCACCCCTCGTACCTGTCGATGTACGGCGCGGCGAAGCTTCGCACCGGCTGGCCGGACGCCGCGTTAGAGCTTCTGGATCAGGCGCGCAAGACGCCGCCGGGGGGCGGTTCCGGGAATGCCGCCTTTACGGCGCTGACGTATCAGGCGCTGGGAAAGTGGGATGAAGCCGAGGACTGGAATGAGCGCTTTGAGGCGTTTCTGAAACCCGGCAGCAAGCCTTCCGAGAACTTCAAACTTCTCCGGGCGGAGATCAAGGAGGGGACGGCCCGCCGCGCGACGACGACCCCCTGATCCTCCGGTGCGGCGCCGCCACTTTGCGTTGCGCGGGCGGGATCCTCGTCCGGCGTCTGTTTCCGAACGACCGCGACGGCGGGTACTCTCTCCGGGCGCCATGACGCAGGACACGGACATCGGCGGACCCGGTCAGAGCTTTCCGCACACCCGGCTTTCGGCGGTCCGATCGCTGTCCAGCCCCGACGCCTCGACCCGCCGCAGGGCGTACGAGACGCTTGTCGCGTGTTACTGGAAGCCGGTGTACAAGTACCTTCGCCTGAAGTGGCTCGCCGAAAACGAGGAGGCAAAGGATCTCACGCAGGCGTTCTTCGCGCACGCGCTTGAGAAGAAGGTGCTGGCGCGATATGAGCCGGGGCGCGCCGCCTTCCGCACGTACCTTCGAACCTGCCTGGATTCGTTCGTCATGAACGAGCGCAAGGCCTCGACCCGGCTGAAGCGCGGCGGCGACCGCGCGCTGCTTTCGCTGGACTACGGCGCCGCCGACGCGGAGCTGTCTCTCCAGCCTGCGGCGGGAACCGAGGATCCGGACGAGTACTTCCGGCGGGAGTGGACGCGCAGCGTCTTCGAGCAGGCGGTGGAGCGTTTGCGCGCCTCCCTCGCCGCGTCGCAGAAGCAGGTGCCTCTGGCGCTTTTCGAGCGTTATGACCTCTCTCAACGGCGCGCCGATGAGCGACTGACGTACGACGACCTGGCGCGCGAGTTCAACCTTCCGGTCACGCAGGTGACGAACTTCCTCGCCCTCGCGCGGCGGGAGTTCCGCCGCGCCGTGATGGACACGCTGCGCGATCTGACGGGCAGCGACGAGGAATTCCGCGAGGAGGCCGCCAGGCTGATGTAGGCGGCGTCCGCGAAACCGGCGGGCGCGGCGGCGGCGTCAAAGATCCCGGGCGACGAGCTTGAGCACGACGCCCTGGATCGAAAACGATACCGCCTCGTCGACGGTCGCCGGAGGAATGCGCGGATTGTCCCCCCGCAGCAGCACAACGCGCCGCCCTTGCCGCAGCTCAACGTTGACCCGCTTCAGCGTGGGCTGGCCGTCCACGAGGCAGGCGCAGATCTTTCCTTGCACGTGTTCGGGTTCGACGCCGGGACTGTAACGCACCAGAACGATGTCGCCGGGCT
>BOJX01000014.1 GCA_016860685.1 Planctomycetota bacterium | reverse complement strand
CCACATGAACCATGTAACCCGTGCTGACCAGGGTCAGCTTCGATCCCTCACGCAATTGCTTCCAGCCGGTCAGGTCGAATGCCTCTCCTGCGGGATAAAGAAACGGCGCATCCGGCCGGTGTGTCCGCAGGTAGCACAATCCGTCGACGGCAAGCATGTGCTTCACGCAGGCGTACGCGCACACCGCGTCCGCCGGGTGAAACACGCGGCAAACCGATGATCCCCGTCCGTCGTCCACGCGGGTCATGCTCCGGAAGTACGCCAGGTCGGGAAGGGACATCTGTGACGGTCCGTCCGCCGCCAGCGACACCCCCGAATGCGATCCGACCAGCTTCACGTTCGCCCGGGTGATCGCCGCCATCTCGATCTGGTCATATCCGCGGGCGAGGAATTTTGAGAAACTGCTGGCGAAAGGAACCTTGCCCGCCGCCGCCAACCCGACGGCCGCGCTGATCATGTTCTGCTCGGCGATCTTGCACTCGATGAAGCGGTCGGCGTGGCGCTCGGCAAAAAAGCTCGCGTACGTCGAGTTGCTGACGTCGCCGTCCAGCGCGAACACCCGTCCGTCCACGTCGCCGGCGGCGACCAGCGCCGCGCCGTAGGCGACGCGCGTCGCGAGACGCTTCTTCGTCAGCGCGCTTTCCAGCCCGACGCGCTGCAATCCCGCGGCGAAATCCGGCCACCCCGCCCCAGCGCGCGCCACGGTGGCGGCGTTTTCCGCTTTCGGAGTCGCCGGCGGCGTCTCCAGCACTTCATCCGCCTCGGCGTCCAGCGATGCGATCGTGTCTTCGAGTTGCCCCAGCGCCGTCGGAAGCTGCACCTTCGTCAGCGGCTTGCCGTGATAGTTCCCCTCCTGAAGCAGCGGCGCGCCCCAGCCCTTGATCGTCCGGGCGATGACCGCGAGAGGTTTATCTCCCTTGCCGGCGCGCGAGAGTACCGAAGACACCTGCTGCGGATCGTGTCCGTTAAGAGTCACCGCCTCCCACCCGAACGCCGCCGCTTTGGCGCGAAGCATCTCCGGCGTCTGCTGGTCTGACACGTCGCCAGCCTGGCCTTGCCCGTTGCAGTTGAACACCGCGCACACGCGCGTCAGTCCGCGCTCGGCGATGAAATCCATCGCCTCCCAGATCTGCCCCTCGCGCGACTCCCCGTCGCCGATCAGGACGAACACGCGGCGATCGTTTCCGTCCGCCCGCGCCGCGACCGCAAGTCCCGCGGCGACCGACAGACCTTGCCCGAGTGATCCCGTCGCCGCATCGAAGAAAGGAAAACCCTCTGCGGGGTTCGGATGTCCGTCCAGCACGCTGTCCAGTTTGCGCAGCGTCGCCAGGTCGTCGAGGCGCAGCCGACGCGGCTGGGTCTTCGCCCCGACAACGCCTCCGCGATCGGCGTAGGCGGCGTAAACGATCGGCACGGCGTGCCCCTCGGACAGAACCAGACGATCCGCGCGAGGGTTCCAGGGATCCGCCGGGTCGAACCGCATCTGACGGTACATCAACTCGACCACGACGTGCGCCAGCGACATCGCGCTGGACGGATGACCGGAGCCCGCGGCGGTCGTCATCCGCAGGACGTGGGCGCAAAGCTCGCCCACCTTCACGTGAACTCGGGACGGAACGACGGGTGCTTCGACGCTCAACTTGTTATCTCCGTGGAGCCGGCGTTGACGCCGCCGGGTGGTCTCGATCGCGCGGGAGCCTATCCCGGACGCTCGGCTGCTTCAAGAAGGCCCGGTCTGTCCCCCCGTCGGCGTCGCGGCGCACCGGAATCGCCGGTTCGACCTGCCCCCCGGCGCGCCTTATTATGCCGACATGCCGCGTAAGACATTCGACATCGGACTGGTTGTCGAGGAGCTTTCGATCCTCGACGAAAGCGGGCGCGCCGACGCCGCGCTCGATCCGAAACTTCCCGAAGCGACCTTGCTGAAGATGCACCGCTTCATGCTGCTGACGCGAAAACTTGACGAGCGCATGATCATGATGCAGCGGCAGGGTCAGATGGGCACCTTCGCTCCGGGGCGCGGGCAGGAAGCGGTCCAGATCGGCTCAATCCTGCCCCTGCGCAGCGAGGACTGGTACTCTCCCTCCTACCGCTCGTTCGGCGCGCAGCTCTGGCGCGGTTGGACGATCGACCAGCTTCTGCTGTTGTGGGCGGGGTACTTCGAGGGCTTCGGCCTGCCCGAGGGCGTCAACGACATGCCGATGTCGATCGTGATCGGATCACACGTGCCGGTGGCGGTCGGACTGGGGATGTCGATCAACTACCGCGGAGGCGATCAGGTTGTGCTCGTCAACTTCGGCGACGGGGCGTCGTCCGAGGGCGACGTCAGCGAGGCGTTGAACTTCGCCGCGGTTTACAAGGCGCCGGTCATCTTCCTCTGCGAAAACAACGGTTACGCGATCTCCGTGCCGCTTCAGAAGCAATGCGGCGTGCGATCGCTCGCCCAGCGCGGGATCGGTTTCGGAATGCCCAGCCTGCGCGTGGACGGCAATGACGTGCTGGCGATGGCGGCGGCGGCGCAGGAAGCCGTCGATCGCGCTCGACGCCACGAGGGTCCGACGTTCATCGAGGCCGTCACCTTCAGGATGGAGATGCATACCACCGCAGACGACCCGAAGGTATACCGGTCCGATGAAGAAGTGCGGCGGTGGGAGAAAAAGGATCCGATCACGCGCTTTGAGACGTACCTCAAGTCGCGCGGACTGCTCAATGACGCGGGGATCGACCGGGTGGCCGCCGAAATCGAGGAGGAGCTTCGCGTCGCCCGAGATCGCTTCGCCGCCCGGGCCGTCCAGCGCCCGGAGGAGGTCTTTGACTTTCATTACGCCGTGATGCCCGAGGAACTCGCTGAACAAAAGCGCGAGTACCTCGCCGACCTTCAGCAGGCACTCGTCGAAGGCAAGTAAAAGCTGTCGGTCGAATTGATCGGCCGCGATCGTGGGGTAGACCGGACGCTTTCGACGTCCTAGGTTTGAGGGTACGTCCCGGAATCAGGCCGCTGGGGGGGGGGGGGGGGCACGTCAGGCGGTTCGGGGCGGTTGTGAGAGGCGGGTTGTTCCGATAAACTTGGTCTGGGGTCCGGAATCATTCCGGACCGATAACAAAACCACGACCGGCGGGTCGCCACCGCGCTTTGCGCGGATCGTCGGCGGGTTTGTTTCAGTTCCGTGGAGGCAAAGCATATGTCAATCCGGAAGACGGCGGGGGTGTTGTTGACGTTCGGGCTTGCAGCGAGCGTGGTGCAGGCTGACATCGTGGTGACCTTGCGGGCGGTGGACGGCGGCGGGAACGAAATCGTCGATCCGGTTCCGGCTGGAACCGAAGTGTTCGTCGACGTGCTTCTGTCGTCGTCCGGCGTGGATAACCCCCTCTTCAACCTGCGCAGCCTCCAGTTTGATTTCACGGATACGGGCGCTGGCATTGTCCTCTCCGACTTCGAGTGGCGCTTGCAGGACACAGGGATCCTGTCCGACGCTTTGTATTTCAGGGACGCCAGTCTTTTCCCCGGACGGGTCAGCGCGGACTACGCCAACCTGGAGCAGGATGATGACGGCGACGGCGACATCGACGATGACGTGGACCCGCGCTTCATCGTCGCGCTGGACGGCGACCCGGTGCGCGTGGCGCGAATGACGGCCACGGTGAACGACACGGATACGATCGACGCGACGCGGCGCGACACCGGCGACCCGAACCGGACGGATCAGGGCGTGCGATTCCTGGCGCGGTTCACGTCGCCGAAGACGTTCCGCCTGCCCCTCGGCAACGTAAAGGGCGGGGCGCTGACGATCGCGGTTGAGGGCGGCGCGACCCCGGACAACGACACCTGCGACACGGCGATCGCGGTCACCGACGGTTCGACCGAGTTCGACGTCGTCAACGCGACGACGGAAGGCTTTGAGGAACCGGGCTGCGACTTCTGCTGCAACAACGCCCAGATCGCCAACGACATCTGGTACTCGTATACGTCGACCTGCGACGGCACGCTGACGATCGAGCTTTGCGGCAGCGATGCGGACACGAGACTCGCGGTTTACGGCGAGACGTGTCCGGCGGATTCGGGCGAGACGCTGGCGTGCAATGACGACGTCTGCGGATTGCAGTCGCGCGTGACGCTGGAGACGACGGTGGGCACCGCCTACCTGATCCGCGTAGGCAGTTTCGCGGGCAGCCTCGGCAAGGGCGCTTTGACGATCACGTGCTCGCCGGACGAGTGCGCGCCCGGCTGTCCGGTTGAGAACGTCGGCGACGGGGTCTGCGATCCCGCGTGCAACAACGCGGATTGCAACTTTGACGGCGGCGACTGCGACGGCGGCGGCGGGGGGGGCGGAGGCGGCGGAGGCGGGGGCGGCGCGGTGCTGACGCAGCTGGCGATCACGCCACCGTCGTTTGAGATCGAGGTCGGCGGAACGCAGCAGCTCGTCGTCACCGGAACCTTCTCGGACGGATCGGTCCGCGACCTGACCGCGGCGAGCACCGGAACGACGTACACGCAGGCGGGCGACGTGGTGACGGTCACGGCGGACGGTCTCGTCACCGGAGCGGCGGAAGGCGCCGGCACGGTCACGGCGACCAACGGCGCGGTCTCCGCCAGCGCGTCGGCGACCGTCAGCGAAGCCCCGCCGGAGGTCACGCTCGAGGATCTGATCGTCAACCCGGATGCGTTCACGATCACCAGCGCCAACGGGCGCGTGCAACTGCGCGTCCTCGGCGTCTTCTCGAACAACGCCCGCCGCGACCTGACGCTCGCCGCCAGCGGCACGACGTACAACGTCGACACCGACGGCGTCGTCACCGTCAGCGCGGACGGTCTGGTCACGCCGATCTCCGACGGTCAGGCGACGATCACAATTGAGAACGACGGGGTGACCGAAATCGCGGTGGCGACGGTGGCGCTGGTGGATGAGCCGGGCGAGTGTGAGGACGACGTTGTGGTTCTTGATTCGGTCCGCTTCGCGGTGGACAACCTGACGATCGACGAGGATGAGGACATTCAACTCGTCCTCCTCGGGGTCAACTGCGACGGCTCGATCGTCGAGAACCTTCAGTCGTCTGACGAAAGCTCGTTCACGTCGAGCGACGAGAGCGTCGCGACGGTGCTGAACAACGGCGTCCTGTCGGGCGTGTCCGAGGGCGAGGCCGACATCACGGCGACGTTCCGGGGTTTCACGGCCACGCTGCATGTGATCGTGCGGCCGGTGGACGAGCCTCCGGGGCAGGGTAACGATAACGACAACGAAAACGACAACACGAGCGGCAACGCGAACGACAACACGGGCGGCGACGGCGGAAACGGCGGATGCCGCGGCGGCGCGCCGTGCGGGACGCTCGGGTTCGTCGAGGCGTTGTGGCTGGGGCTGGGCTGGTACGGCCTGCGCCGCCGGCGTTTCCGCGGCTGATCGCAACCGGGCGAGGGTAAGGTCGGGAAAGGGGTCAAAACCCCGAAGGCGTCCGCAAAGTCAAAGAGCGTTTCCTGATCCTTGATGTCGCGGCGTGACGTCGAAGGAAGGGGGGCAGCTCGGTTTTGTGAGAACGTTTTGCGGGCGGGGCTCGGTCAGGCGTCAGCGTCAAGAACAAGGAGAATTGGCGGGGCGGGTCGACGACCTGCCCCGCTTTTTGTTTGTCAGGCATGTCGTGACTGTTGGAGGTGCACGTCCTCTGCGGGCCGTGATGACCGGAACCGCCAGGCCGAGCAAGGGTTTCCGCCGTGAGGCGGAATCTGAAGGAAGCTGACGGCCAAAACTCGGACTCGACGCACAGAAACCGGATGCCAGGCCGGCGGCGAAAGAAGCGCTGTCCGAGGAGTGTTTCGCGCGGCAAGGCCTTCTCAACCTCACCGCGCGACATGCCGCATTGCAACACTGAAGGAACCCGCCGGATATGCTGAGTACGTCCGGTGGAGTGAGAGGACGGGGGCCGCGAGGCCCCCTCCTGCCCGATTCCCGCACCGTGGTTCCCGGAGTTGCGTGAAAATGAAAGGGACGCGCCGCACACGTTAATGCTGCACGGCGCGTCCGAAGTCACGTTAGGCTCGTTGCGTCACTGCGTTTCCACAAGACGCCGCCCGAGCCGGTTACTGCTTGTACTTGACGCTGCACCCGTAAGGATCGGTGCTGGCCGTCTGCACGGTCTCACCGGCGAGCGCCGCGTTGACGGCTTCGATGACGTAGTTGCGCGGGTTGGTCTTGTCCTTGCGCGGGTTGTCGTCGATCGCGCCCGCGTAGGCGAGGACGCCGTTCTTGTCGATGACGAACATGTGCGGGGTGGTCTTGGCGCCGTAGGCCTTACCGGTCTGACCGGAGGCGTCGAGCAGGATCGGGTAATTGATGCCCTTATCCTTGATCCACTGCTGAATTCCGGCCTTTTTCTCCTCGCAGTAGTAGCTGGAGTCGATCGCAAGCCAGACCACGTCCTTGCCCTTGAAGGTCTCGAACGACTTCTGCATCGTCCTGGCTTCGCCCTGATGATAGACGACAAAGGGGCAGGTGTGATTCGTCCACTCCAGGACGACGACCTTGCCCTTGAGGCTGGAGAGGGTGTACTCCTTGCCGTCCGTGTCCTTGAGCTTGAAGTCGGGCGCGGGCTTGCCGATCTCCGCAGCCGGGGTTGCGGCGGCGGGGGCCTTCTTCTCCGCGGTCGCCTGAGCGGCGGCGTATCCAGCGACGACCAACGAGCCTAACCCCAGGACGAGCATTCCGAAACGGTTCTTCATGTTTCAATTCTCCTGATATGAACTAGGCATCCCGGCCCGCCGTCGGACAACGCTGCCCGCGGTTCAAATCCGGCCTGGCGCCGATTCCATCCCCTTATAACTTCGGAAACTTCAGGCGTATTTCAAGAGCGGCGCCGGCTGCGGAATCGCGCGGACCTGCCGGGCGGTGGCGAAAATGCCGGAAGCACCGACTCCGCCGGTCAGCTTCGCCGGCGCGGCGGTTCGGCGTGAAGCAGGATGGCCGTGGCGCGTTCCAGGCTTCGCTCCAGGCCGCGCGGAGCATCCTCGGGAACCCGGAGGTAAAGGGAAGGCTCGCGTCCATCGGTCCGAAGGTGCGAGGCGACGGCGGAGAGGATCGGGTATCCGCCCTCGCTGAGGGTTTTGAAGACGCGGGCCAGATCACCGCAGCCTTGCGGGAGGGCGACTTCGAGGCGGCGTCCCGGGATGTCGAGACCAAGCAGGTTCCGCAAGGCGCGCAGGAGATCCACGGTGGTGAGGATGCCGACGAGGCGCGGATTCTCGGCGTCGCCTCCTTCAACCACCGGAAGGGCGCCGAACCGCCCTTCTGCGAGAATCTCGAGGGCTTCGTCCAGCCCGGCGACGGGGGTGATCGTAATCGGGTCGTGGGTCATCGCCTCGCAGACCTTCAGTTTGTCGGAAAGCGTTCGATCAAACCCGACGGCGGAGCGGATGTCCCGGTCGCTGAGGATGCCCACCAGGCGGCCGGCGGGATCGAGCACCGGCAGGTGATGAATGCGCCGACGCGCCATCAGATCGGCGGCGACGGCGAGGGGGCTTTCCGAACTGACGACGACGACGTTCGAGGTCATGTAATCGGCGACAAACATGTTCGTACCCTCCCGCTTTCCGGGGTTGATCCGTGCGGATTTGAGCCGGCTCCTGCTTTCGGAGTCCGCCGCATCCGCTTCACCCCGCCGCACTTCCGGGCAACTCCTGTACCAGACCCCTCAGGAATCGGTGGTGTCACGGGTGGCGCGAGTCAGGCTTGTCCACCGTCAGCCGCGGCAGCGGGTTCGGCGGGGTAACAGCATTTCGGATCGTCAGGGGTTAGGGTGAACGCCTGACGTTGGTTGAGCGGGGTGATTCTAAGGAGTCCTCCTGAATGAGCGTTGCGCGTTTTCCGACAAGACGCGGGGAAGTGTGCCGCGCGGATCCCGAGTTCGCTGATGTCAGGGGACGTGGATACCTTTCCGGATCATGCTTCAGACTTATGACGCACGAAACCGTGATCTGATCGTCAACATCAACGGCCGCCTCGTACACCGGGACGAGGCCGGGGTCAGTCCGTTTGACTCCGCGGTGCAGGGCGGGGACGCGGTGTGGGAAGGGCTGCGCCTGTATCAGGGGCGCATCTTCAAGCTGCACGAGCATCTGGCGCGGTTACGCGGATCGGCGAAGGCGCTGGCCTTTGCGAGCGTTCCGACGGATGAGGAGATCGTCGAGCAGCTTCGTCGGACGCTGGCGGCGAACGGGATGACGGACGGCGTTCACATCCGCCTGACGCTGAGCCGCGGCGTGAAGTACACCAGCGGGATGGACCCACGGCTGAACACGGCCGGACCAACGCTCATCATCCTCGCCGAGCACAAACCGCCGGTGTACGACAAGTCGGGCGTCACGCTGGCGACGAGCAGCGTGCGACGGTTTCCGCCGGATTGCCTCGATCCGAAGATTCATCACTGCAACCTGATCCAGTCCATCCTGGCGAAAATCGAGGCGACCCGCGCCGGCGCGGACGACGCGCTGATGCTGGACCCGCGTGGGTTCGTCGCGGAGACGAACGCGACGCATGTGTTCATCGTGTACGCGGACGTGGTCGTGACGCCGCGCACCGTGGCCTGCCCGGAGGGGATCACGCGGGCGACGGTGCTGGATCTGTGCCGGCTGCACGGCATCGCGCACGAAGTCCGCGACATGTCGCTGACGGAGGTGTACCGGGCGGACGAGATGTTCTGCACGGGGACGATGGGGGAGCTGGCGCCGGTGGTGGCCGTGGACGGGCGGACGATCGCAGGGGGGTGTCCGGGGCCGATGACGGCGCGCCTGAGCGCGCTGTTTCGACGGTTGACCGAGACGGAAGGCGTTGCGGTGGTGTAAGAGACGCCCGCCGGAGGTCTCCCCGGTTCCGATCGATCAAGGCGCGGGAGATCGCGTGTGCATTCATGCAGTGCGATCCTGATGCAGGCGGCGAACACCAGAGAGTCGGTTAAGAACCGCGCAGCGATGAATTGCGCCTTGTCTGTTCCGGGTCATCCTCGACCGTCGGAATCCGGACGCCAGCGCCGCTGAAAGAGCACCGCGGCGAGGATGATCGCGCCGGTGAACATCAGTCGGGCGTATTCGGGCACGTTGTTGATGCTGAGAATCTTTTCGATGTACCCGACGATGAGCACGCCGATCAGGGTCAGCCCGACGCCGCCGCGCCCGCCCGACAAACTGGTTCCGCCGATCACCACCATCGCAATCGCCGACAACTCGTACCCCGCGCCGTCCTCCGGGTCGCCTTGCTGAAGCTGGGCGGCCTGGCAGATTCCGGCCACGGCAGCGCACGCCCCACTGAGGGCGTAGACGGAGACTTTCATCATCCGCGTCGGGACGCCCGACAGGCGTGAGGCTTCCTCATTCCCTCCCAGGGCGTAGACGCGCCGGCCCCAGGTCGTTCGAGTCAACGCCCCATGACATACGAGGACGCACGCCAGAAAAATGACCGTGACGACGGCGATGTTTCCTCCGAGCAAGCGGGCGTCGATGCGTGAGAACGCCTCGGGAACGGGCAGCGCAATGTACCGCCCGTCCGCGTCCTGAATGTAGCGGGAGACCTTGACGCCGCCGCACAGCGCCTTCGCCAGTCCGCGCGCGGCGACCATCATCGCCAGCGTGACGATGAAGGGCTGAATCCGCCCGAATGCGATGAGCGCACCGCTGACACCGCCGCAGGCCGCGCCGATCATCAAGGCCGCGGGGATCGTTATCGCGGCGCTGCCTTGCCGATGAAGGCTCATCATCGAGAACGCCACCGACACCAGCGCCAACACGCTTCCGACGGACAGGTCGATCCCGCCTGCGAGGATCACCGCGGTCATGCCGCACGCGAGGATGCCGTAAACGGACGCCTGCCGCATCGCGTCGCGGTGGGTGTCCCAGTTGAAATACGCTCCCTTGCCATGAAAGACGAGCCCGAGGGTGATCACGAGGATGAGCGCCGCCGCCGGGGCCCAGCCGCCAGCCGTGAACGAGAGTACGCGTGTGCTCACCTGTCTCATGATCGGGTTGCCGCGTTGCGTCGTCGTCGCGCCGGGCTCGCTTCCGCGGGGGATCGTTCCGCCGTCCGCCTCATCCTTTCGAGGTTCTCAGGGTTCTTACTCCCGGAAGTCGCATTCGAGGCGCTCGATCTCGGCGATGTCCCCGGTGAAGACCTGGCGGTGACGGGCGTTCACGCGGCGGGCGATCCGCTCCGCCAGGTCGCGCACCGCCCGGTCATCATAAACCGGCCCGGTCGCCAGCGCCGCCAGGCAAGTCGTCGCCCGCCGGTCATCGCCGGTCAGCGTCGGCGCCGTGCGAACGTTGATCCCGATGCCGGTGATCACCGCTTCGACGCGGTCCGCCGCGACGACCGTCTCCGTGAGAATTCCCCCGAGTTTTCTTCCGTCGATCATCAGGTCGTTGATCGGGCGGATCCGCACTGTCGCGCCGGTCGCTTCGCGCAGAACCTCAACACAGGCGACCGCTGCGGATTTCGTGAACATCGTCGTCACCGGCCAACGTATGTTGCGTGCCGAATGCACGACGGAGAGGCAGAGGCCCGCGCCGACCGGTGATACCCAGACCCGTCCGCGTGTCCCGCGACCGCTCGTCTGCCCGCGCGCCAGCACCCACGCCGCGTCCGCGATCCGCCCCTGCTCCAGCAGCCGCCGCGCCTCATTATTCGTCGAGTCGATCTCCTCGTAGTAGAAAGACTGCACCTCGGCGCAAATATGCGATACGCTGAGTTCGGTCAAGACTTGGCGACGCCCCTGCATCCTTCTCCGCCGTCAGTCCGACGCGCAACGCTCCCACCGCCTGAGGCGCAAGGCTCGCTCATGTCCGGAATGCGGCGACCGTGGTGACCGACGCGAAACCGCCCGCCGTCCGCCCGATGACGCGCACCCCCCAGACCGCGACCGGTGCGAACCGAATCTCGTATTGCACCCACGGCGCCTTCGTCAGCGGTTCCTCGCCCGCCGGATACTTCGGCCGCCACCGCGCGTCTCGAACCGCGCGCCACGCCCCAAACTCGTCGCGCACCTCGACTCGCGGATCGATGAACCAGCCGCCGACCTCCTCCAGCGTGCCGGTCCGAAACAGCACCCGGCCGACTGATACCGGCGCGGTCCACGTATATCCGTAATACGCCTCGGGGCCGGCGCTGTGGATTGAGCCGTCCGCGCCCGGCGGCACGAAGCCGTAAAAGGAAAGCGGCGGATCCGCATCCGGCGCGGGCCACGCGGACAGCGGCGCCTGATCCCGGATCACCGTCACGGAGTCCGCCAGCAGCGCCCGCGGCGTGAAGACGATCATGCGCGAGAGCGCCGCCTCATCCAGCACGTCGGTGTGCGACACGATCCGCGCTGCCGAGAGGGCGAGGTTCTCGCCGGTCGTTCGCGCCGGTCCCGTCGCGAGGGTCGGCTCGATCGATGGCGCGGGTTCGATCGGCGCGCGAAACCCGACCTGTGACGGGATGACGAGGGTCTCGGCGGCGCCGTCACGCTCGACGCGCCCGCCCGCGCGCCAGATGACGCGCTCGCCCTGCGCCGCGATCCGCGACGCCAGGTCGGTCAACCGCGCATCCGGAAGATCGAAGCGGGTGCGGTTGTGATAGCGGTCGTTCAGAGGCAGCGTCCACGCCCGGTCGGACAGCGGATCAAGCAGGTCGGCGGGAATGCCCTCGATTCCGGTCAGGATCGCGACCAGCCCGCACATCGTGGCGGCCTGATTGTCCACGTCGAACCCGATCCGGCAGCACATCTCGAGCGTCCGCCGGAAATCGCCGCCGCCGTAAAGCAGCGCGAGAATGCCGCACGCTCCGTTGAGATTCGCGTTCCAGATCGTGCGCGTCGCCGCCGGTTCGCCGTGGTAGTACGTCTCACACAGCTCCCGCCGCGCACGCCGCCAGTCCTGAGGAAACTGCTCGTGCAGCCGCCGCATGTGCGCCACGGTGGCTCTGAACCGCGCCCCGGGCGGGAGATGATCGCACGCCACGTCAACCAGCTGCCGCACGTCACGCTCGAAGAACGCCGCCGCATACATCACGCCGTAGTGGATCGTCGGTTCGATGCCCCACCCGTCCGCCATCACCCGCGCTGCCCACGCGGATTTCTCCGCCGCGTAACGCAGCAGGCCCGGCGCGGTCACGCCCCAGATCTCGTTCACAAGCTGCGGGTCGATCTGAAACCCGTGCGGATTGATTCCGCGCTGTCCGGTCAGCGGCGGGCGCAGACCGTGGTGCATCAGGCCCAGTGCCGCCCGGTTCGCCACCCAGACGTGACTGCGCACGTGGTGCATCCAGCGCCGCGCCAACTCGTCATACGTGACGTCCCGATCACCGGCTTCCTCCATCGCCAGCAGGTACATGTACTCGATGTCGGTGTCGTCGTCGGAGAACGCCCCGTCGGCCTGGCGCACCAGGTCGAGCACCCACTCCTTCCACGCCGGGGTTTCGCCTTCGGGCATCGGTTCGTCGAGGTAGACGTTCTCGTAGCCGAGTCCGAACATATTGCCGACGCACTGCCCGATCCACGAGGCGTAGACCTTGCGGCGATATTCGGCAAGCGGAAGGCGCAACTCGGTCGGCATAAACGCATCCTAAATCATGATTCACGTACGAGCGCCCCCTGAGCCGCGGGCTTCAGCCCGCGCGAACGCTCGTCTCACGCCGCGCCGCCGGAAACTTCGTCGGATCGCGGACCTCCGGTCCGCCCGTGCGGCCTGCGAGGTTCCGGTCCAGCGGACTGGAGCTTCGCGATCCGGGCTGAAGCCACGGGCGTGCAACTCAGGGCGTCGGCACGCGGAGCGCTTCCTGACCGGCGCGGCTCGGTTCCACGGCGGCGTCTACGATGCGCGGGCGGCGGCGCCCGCCCCGAGGAATCCGTCCACTTCGTTGGCGACGATCACGCCGTAATTGATCGTACCCAGCCAGCCCGACATGATGATGCCGACGGACCCGGTGTGAAACAGCCCCGGCACGCGCTTCGGCAGGTCCATGCTGGCCTTGAGGCCCTCGAATTTCGTGCCGAAGGTCGCTCCGAGCATGTGCTGCGTGTAATGCGCGAACGTCCGGGGCGTGCTCGCCTCGACGTGGTCGATGATCGAACTTACGCCGGGAAGGTATTTCTCCAGTCCGACGATCGTGGCGTCGATCAGCCGCTGCTTCTCGCGCTGGTAGGCTGCTTCGTCGAGGTCCGCCCAGTCGGCCCAGTTCGCGTTCGTCGAGGACACGATGTAATAACGCTCCGGGTGGTGCGGACGCGTGTCCGGGTAATACAGCGAGAACGTCCGGCTGGTGACCTCCCGCGCGCACATCGCCTCGAAGTCGAACTCCGGCCAGGTGGACGTGAACAACAGGTCGCCGACGTAGGGGATGCGCTCGCCCTGGCGCACCGCCATGTAAACCTGGCAACTGCTGTTGGCAAGGCGCACCCGGCGGACTTCGTCGAGATAGTCCTCGGGCACGACGGACGGATCGAGCATCTTCAGGACCGTGTTCTTCAGGTTGGCGTTGGAGACCACGCTTCCGCCGCGGATCGCCCGCCCGTCCGCCACGACGCCGCACGCCCGTCCGTTCTCCACGAGAATGCGCTCGACAAGCACCTGCTGCCGAAGATCCACGCCGTTGCGCTTCAGCTCCGTTTTCATCTTGAAGATCAGGTCGTCGGTGCCGCCTTGATAAATGTAGACGCCTTTGCTCATGAAGTTCGAGAAGACGATCCCGTAGCTGATCGCCGGGTCGTCGAGCGTCGAGCCGTTGGCGTAGTTGATCGGCTCCATCAGCAGGCGCCAGACGTCCGTGCGCCCCGGGAAAAAGCGTTGAAACAGCTCCCGCGTCGTCATCGTCTGATCGTCGTAGAAGTCCATCCCCCGCGCGGTGTCGAAGAACGCCTCCACCGTCGCCGCCTCCACGCCGAAGCGCTCGGTCAGAAGGCGCGTGAAGTCCGCCCGGTCGAACGTCGTCTCGAGCGTGAACTGCGGATTGTCGAAGCGGATGCCCTTGAGCTGGCGGATGTTTCCGGCGATCTCCTCCGTCCAATACCGCCGGCAGCTCTTGATCATCCCCACCGGAAACCCGTGCAGCGAGATGTCGAAGATGCGCCCGCCGGGACGGCGGAACCACGTCGCCATCCCCCCGAAGTTGTAATGCTGCTCCAGCAGCAGGACGCTCCGTCCCGCCTTCGCCAGCACGTTCGCGCAGGTCAGCCCCGCCAGGCCCGAGCCGATGACGATCACGTCGTAGTAATTGCGGACGTCTTTGAGTCGATCCTTCGGCATGTTCACCGCGGTGAGCTTTTCTTGCCCTTACCGCCGCACCAGGTCCGACAGCTCCCGACGGACGTTGAGCCAGACTCCGTAGCCCCGGTCCTCGCCGTCGCCGATATCGAGCAGATCGTATTCGGCGGTCAGTTCGACATCCAGAAGCCCGCGTGTCAGGCGGATCGTCCCCTCGAGGTCCACGCCCTGCGTCGTGCCGTCGATCGAGTCCCGCTCATGTCGGTAGCCCACGCCGAGCGAGGTCGAAAGATGATCCGAGAATTGCAGCGTATCCTTCAGGTCAGCGTCGAATGCGGTCACGCGGCGCGGGTCGAAGTCGCCGTCGAAGCGGAAGTGCGAGAGCATCGCCGAGGCGTCGATCGTGTGCCCGGGGGTTCGCAGCAGGTCCGCACGCCCGTTGACGTGCCACGCCTCATACGGCAGCACCGAGTCGTTGAAAAGCTCGAACTCGCCCGACACGGTCCACCGGTCGCGCTCGTAACGGAGGCCGATGCGGTGGTGATCCGTGTTGTCCGCGAAGGCGTCGAAGACCGGGTCGAAGAAATCCGCCGCGAAAGGCCGGCGGAACTCCGGCTCGTCCACCCACTGCCGCCGGTTCCGCCAGAGGTAGTAAGGCGTCAGACCGCCGTCGAAGGCGTGCTCGATGCGCAGGTCCGTCTGCACCGTGTCCGTCCGGGAGCCGGTCGGGACGCGGTACTCGTAGTCGAAGGACACCGCCTCGCCGTCCGCAATGTCGCCGGAGAGGATGCGGCGGACGAACGTCAGCCGGCCCGCCTGCGTCACAGTGTAATCCAGCCCCTCGGCGTAGATCCGCGTACGCGACGCATTGAAGGCGCGGAGGCTGAAACGCCGCACGTCGGACTTGCGCAGCACCGCGGGCCGCACCGTGTCCAGCGTGTGCGTCTCGCCGCGCACGACGGAGATCGGCCCGTCGCCGGTCGTCTCGGCCCGCACGAGGTTCACCGCGCCGTCGATCGTCAGCCGCCCCCACCGCGTCGGGTGGTCGAAGCTGACGTCCAGCAGACCGCCGTATTCGTAGGTCTCGACATCATCCTCGACGCGCTCGACGCGCCAGAAGGCGTCGGCGGTAAGCCGAAGCTCATCGGTAATGTCCCACGCGGCTTCGACGTCAGCCTTGTGCCGGTCGATCGACAGCCCGTCCGGGTCGGTCTTGTAGAGGTTGTAGCGCCAGGTGGTCTGAAAGCGGTCGGTATGCCGAAAGGTCAGACGTGGGGCGAATTCAGTTTCGTCGCGGGCGAGGTCGCCCTCCTCGTCGTTGTGCCGCAGCAGCAGATCCCACGCGTGTCGGCCCTCGCGTCCGAACTCGATCCGATGCTCGACGCGAAGCTCGTCGCGCCGCGTGTCCAGCGAGCCGCGCGAGCCCTGGTACTCGCTTTCGGCGTCCTCATGATCGTAGGTCAGCCGCAACCCGTGCCCGTCGCTGATGTCCCACCGGTGATCGACGTGGAAGCGAGCGCGCTCGCGGGATTCATCATCCTCGCCGGACACGTTCCCCGTGCGCTGCACGTCGGACAGATCGAAGCCGATATCGGTGCGGGTCGTTGGCGTCGTGAGAAGAAACGCAAGCCCGTATTCTTCGCTGTCCTCAATCAGCGACGGCAGAAAGCGGCGCGGGATGCGGTCGCGCGAGCGCCGGGCGTAGGCGTCGAACGACGCCGGTTCATTCGGAAAGAGCGTCAGCGCCAGGTCGTAACGGACGAGTGTGCCCGAGTCCGTGTCCGTCTCAGAAATGCCGTCGACCGACCGGTGGAACCGCGACTGCGCAAGCCCGAGTTCCACGTCCCCCGAGAACTGGAGCGTCTCCTCGCCGAACGCGTGACCGTCGAGCGAGAAGCCGAGCGACTCGCGAAACTCCAGCGCCCGGTCCGTCCGACGCGTCCGCCCGATTGCGGAAGACCGCGACGTCACGCGCCTCGACTCCAGACTGGATTCGAGATTCAGAAACGGATCGGTCAAGTCCAGCCGGTAGCGGCGGGCGAGGGGCGGTTCCTCCGGCGGAGCGGAAGCAACGTCGGGGTCGCGGCGCGCCGGCTGGGCCGTCGTTGCGCCGGGAACCACCAGCATCAGCAGCAGAAGCGTGCCTTCCCGCACCGTTGTCCTCGACTGTTGTGACGCGGCGACCGCGCATCGATCGCTGGCGCACGAGCGCACGAGCGCGTGCGTCCGCGGACCTCCGCGGATCGGGCATCCGCCAAAGCCGATCTGATCCCGCGCCCGCGCTGCGCGGTTCGGTCGTATTGAAACAGACCCGAAGCGCGCTGCCAACCGTCTACATACCGATCGAGCCGCGCGCCGCCAGGGAAGCTGCGAAGATCAGCCGCGACCCGAAGAGGCCCGACAAGTTTTTGTTGACTTCACGGCGCGAACGTGTAATCTGCCGCGCGGGCCGTGAGAGCAGGTCGGGAACCGCCGTCAGGCGTATTCATCCCTCCCTGCGGGTGACGAAGTACGCGATCGGGCGTCCGGGTGGGCGTTGGCGATTTCGTGCAGGCAGACCACAAACGGGAGGTTGGATATGTCGCAGGCTGCAAAGTCTGTGCGGGGGCGCGGCCTATTTACAGTGAAATCGGGGGCGCTGGTTACGGTTGCGGCGCTCGTTATTGCGGCGGGTTGCACGATCAACGTGACGCCGCCGTCGTCCAACGAGAACGACAACGTTCCCCCGTTCGGCAACTCGACGGACCCGACCAACAAGGGCGCGGCGTACGTCGGCGCCGACGCCTGCCGCCAGTGTCATGCGGAGGTCGCGGATCAGCACCGGGTCCACGGACACTCGCACAAGCTGACGCGAGTTCAAGGGGAGCCGCCGTCGTTTCCCGAGGAGGGAACGCTCGCCGGCGTACCGACGCCTCCCGAGGGATTCGACTGGTCGGACATCGCTTACGTCATCGGCGGTTACACGAAAAAGGCCCGTTTCATCGACAACAACGGCTACATTCTCGTCACCGGCGTCACCGGCGTGCCGACGCAGTGGAACCTGGCGCATCCCGCCAACGGGACGACGCCGGGATTCGTGGCGTACGAGCCTGACGCCGAGGCCGAGAAGCCTTATGCGTATTCCTGCTTCTACTGTCACACGACCGGGGCCCGTCCGCAGGACGAGGATTTTCCCGAGTATCAGGAGAACCGCCCGGGATTCGTCGGCACGTGGCAGGAGCCCGGCGTGCAGTGCGAGGAATGCCACGGTCCGGGCGGCAACCACTTCACGACGGTTGCGGGTGAGGTTGTGATCGACACCGGCGCCATCTACACTTCCGCCACCGGCGAGGACACCTGCGGCAAATGTCACACGCGCGGCGACAACCCCAACGTCATCATCGCGAAGGGCGGCTACATCCAGCATCATGAGCAATATCCCGAACTGCTCGCCAGCGGCGGGCATGCCTCGTTCGGATGCGCCACCTGCCACGATCCGCACGTGTCCGTCGCCTACGACCGGGCCAACGCGATCCGGAATGCCTGCACGGATTGTCACGCGGACCAGAACATGGGCAAGCACGAGGGGAAGGTGTTCACGCGCGGGGATTACACCGAGGTTCTGTCCTGCGAAAGCTGTCACATGCCTTTCGCGGGGAAGAGCGCCTCATCGGCGACGGCTGAGGTCGTCGGGGAACTGGGCCGGATGGGCGACACGCGCACGCACATCTTCCGCATCGACAGTTCGTCGGTCACTTACACGGACATGTTCACCGAGGATCTTGCGCAGGTGCGCACGGACGCGGAGGGGCGTGCGGCGGTGACGCTCGACTTCGTCTGTCTCCGGTGTCACAACGGCATCGGTGCGTTCGACATCGAGCCGCGCTTCCTGACGGACATCGCGGCCAACATGCACTTCATCAGCGAGCCGTAACCGCACCGCCCCCCTGATTGGGGTCGTGACGACCGAATTTCCTGGAAGGCGGACCGTGCCTTCGACGGACGGGGGCGGGGCGCGTGCTTTCCGCCTGACGGGACGGCGGCAGGGGGGCGGGGCGATGCTTGCGCTCGAGGGGTTGGGCTGGGCGGCGGGGCGGCGGGGTTCGCACCGGGAGCGGGTTGACGGGGAGCGGGGTTGCGGTTAAGGTTCCGCTCTTTTCCGGTGGGCCGGGCGACGGCACGACGGGGGTTACGGGAAGCCTTTAAGGGGCGGGTCGGGCGGAATCGGCAGGTTCCGCAGCGGCTGATGGGCGCCGGCAGTACGCGGCAAGGCGCTTAGGCCTCGGTTTCCCGGCGGCCGCGATCCTTCCTTTGCGGAAGTTCACGCCGCTTTTTACGGGTATCGGGTTGTGCCTGTATTGTGGTGCTGAGCGTTGCGCGGTGTTCGCGATCGGCGATCCGAAATCTGAGATCTGAAACCCGCAATGCGGGGTTCAGGAGTTTTCGTTGACGGGCGAAGGCGTTTTGCCCGGTGGTGTAATCGGTAACACACCAGGTTTTGGTTCTGGTATTCCTGGTTCGAGTCCAGGCCGGGTAGGTCGGGGATAGGCGGCGGGCCGTAAGGGACGGGACGTGGGTTCGGGGTGGCGTTGCAGGCGGCGGGGGCGCGATGGCGGGGTACGCGAATAATCATGCGCCGATCGGCGGGCTGAAGATTTTCTCGGGCACGGCGTGCCGGGAGCTGACGACGCGTATCTGCGAGTATCTTGGCGTGCAGCAGGGTCGGGCGACGGTGGAACGGTTCCCCGACGGCGAGACGCTGGTCAAGCTGGACGACGACGTGCGCGGTCGGGACTGCTTCGTGGTGCAGAGCACGCGCCCTCCGGTCAACGACAATCTGATGGAGCTGCTGATCTTCATCGACTGTCTTCGCCGGGCGTCGGCGAACCGGATCACGGCGGTGATTCCTTATTACGGTTACGCGCGTCAGGACCGCAAAGCGGAGGGGCGGACGCCGATCACGGCGAAGCTGGTGGCGAACCTGATCGTGGAGGCTGGGGCGCATCGCGTGCTGACGATGAACCTTCACGCGGACCAGATTCAGGGTTTTTTCGACATTCCGCTGGATCACCTGTCGGCGGCGCCGGTGCTGACGGAGCACTTTCACACGCTGAAGCTGGATATGCCGGTGGTGGCGTCGCCGGACGTGGGGAACATCAAGTTCGGCAGTGATTTCGCGGCGCGGCTGAGCGCCGACCTGGCGGTGATCGACAAGCGTCGGATCGCCGGGGACGTGACGCGTGCGAACCGGGTGGTGGGGAACGTCGAGGGTGCGAGCGTGATGATGTTCGACGACATGATCACGACGGCGGGGACGGTGTGCGAAGCGGCGAAGCTGCTGCGGCAGTTCGGCGCGAAGGAGGTTTACGTTTCCGCGGCGCACCCGGTATTCGCGGGGCCTGCGGTCGAGCGTCTGCGCGAGGCGGGTTTTCGGCAGATCGTGGTGACGGACACGATCCCGGTGAGCGAGGAGGCGCGGCGGACGCTGTCGAACCTGAAGGTGTTGACGGTGGCGCCGCTGATCGGAGAGGGGATTCGTCGGATTCATGAGCACCTGTCGGTCAGCGAGCTGTTTCGCTGGGAAAAGAAGATGAGTTGAGAGGTCGCCCGGCATGATGGCGGTCGCGTTGTCCGTCGCAGGCGGCGGCGGGGCGGCCGGGGCGGGTGGGTAGGCAGGACGGAGTTTCGAGTTTCATGGCAAACGTTCAACTGAAAGCACAACCGCGCAAGAAGGTGGGGACGTCCCTGTCGCGCAAGCTGCGCAAGACGGGCGTGCTTCCGGCGGTCATTTACGGTCACGGGGAACCTCCGGAGCCGGTGATGCTCGATGAGCATGAGTTCGTCGTGGCGATCGGGCACGGGGCGCGGACGATGGCGCTGAGCATCGACGGGAAGGAGTCGCAGTTCCTGGTCAAGGAGGTGCAGTACGACCACCTCGGGAAGCGCCCGATCCACGTGGACTTCATGCGCGTCGATCTGACGGAGAAGGTGCGCGTGAAGGTCGGCGTGGAGCTGCGCGGCGTGCCGATCGGGGTGAGCCACGGGGGCATTTTGGAGCAGTATCTTGCGGCGGTGGAGGTCGAATGCCTGGCGATGGCGATCCCCGAGACGCTGCACCCGATCGTGCAGCATCTGGACGTGGGTCAGGTGCTGGCGGTGCGCGACCTGGTGGTTCCCGAGGGCGTCATCATCCTGAACGATCCGAACGACACGGTGGCGGCGATCCGCACGCTGGCGGAACCGGTGGAGGCGCCGGTGGCGGCGGAGCCGGGGGCCGAACCTCAGTTGCCGGAGCGCATCGGTCGCGTGCGGGCTGAGGAACCTGCGGAGGAAGAGAAGAAGAAGTAGCCGTGAAGCTGGTGGTGGGGCTGGGGAACCCGGGACCGAAGTACGCGGGGACGCGGCACAACGTCGGTTTCGACGTAGTGGACCGGTTGGCGCGGCGGTGGCGGGTGGACCTGAGCGCCGAGAAGTTTCACGGGTGGTTTGCGGTGACGGATGTGGGGGAGGAGCGCGTCGGCTTGATGAAGCCGACGACGTTCATGAACCGCAGCGGTCAGGCGGTGGCCGCCGCAACGCGGTTCTACCAGTTGTCGCCGGCGGATCTGATGGTGGTGGTGGACGACCTGGCGTTGCCGCCCGGGAAGATCCGAATCCGGTCGGAGGGATCGGCCGGAAGCCACAACGGACTGACGGACATTATTGAGCGGCTGGGGCGTCAGGACTGGCCTCGGTTGCGGATCGGGATCGGTCCGGCGGAGGGGATCGGCGCGCAGTACGTTCTGTCGCGGTTTGCGGAGGACGAGCGGGCGACGATGGAGGAGGCGCTGGACCGGGCGGCGGATGCGGTGGAGTGCTGGTTGAAAGAGGGCGTGGCGACGGCGATGAACCGGTACAACGGATGACATCGCACCAGATCCCGTGAAACCGGAAAGGTCGAGTGCGGAATCCGAGGGATACGATCGGAGCGGGGGCGTCGGGTTGGTGATATGTGCGAGGCGGTCAAGGTGAATTCAGTTAATCACGTAATCACGGCGCGTGATGGGCAGGCAAGTGCGGTGGAGATTCGGTGGAGATTCGATGGATAAGCTGAATCAATACGAGGCGATGTTTTTGTTTGATCCGACGTTTGCGACGTCCGATCAGGCGCCGCGGGACGAAATCAAGCGGTTGCTGGATCGGGCGGAGGCGCAGGACGTGGCGATGGCCCGCTGGGACGAGCGTCGTCTTGCCTACCGGATCAAGGGGCGCAAGCGTGCGGCGTATTACCTGGCGTACTTCAAGGCGTCGGGGGCGAAGGTGGCGGCGCTGGAGCGGGACATTCAGCTCTCCGAACCGGTGCTGCGGGCGCTGGTGCTGCGGGCGGACCACGTGACGCCGGAGCGGATGCAGGACGCGCTGAAGGGCGCGCCGAAGGAGACGCCGCGTTCGGCGGAGGACGGTTTCGGCGGCGGCGGGCGGTTCGGCGGAAGGCGGGACCGGTTCGAGTCCGCCCCGGACGAGGCGGTGTTCGCCGCGGTTCCGGAACTGGAGTAGCGTGGGCGCCGGGTCCGGGCCGCGCCCCAGTGCGGGGCTTCGACAAGCGCTTCGCATTCACGCGGGGCGAGGGATCTGCGCGGGGCGTGCGGACCGGAGGTTCGCGATCCGGGTTGGCGTGCGGACTGGAGGTCCGCGGTCCGGGTTTGTGTGCGGACGGGGTTTGTGCAACGAACCTGCAACTCAGGAGACCAGCGCTGCTCCGCGAGAATGTCCGAATGTCGTGGGGACGGACCAGGAACGCTTCCTGAGGGGTGCAGCTCGGGAAGCGTGCGGGTCGCATGACGGCGGGGATACGACGGGAACAAGGGAGAACAGGAGATGGCCAGTTACAACCGGATCATCCTCGTGGGGAACCTGACGCGCGACCCGCAATTGAGTTACCTGCCGAGTCAGACGCCGGTGTGCGAGTTCGGGATCGCCACGAACGAGCGTTGGCGCGACAAGGACGGCAACAATCACGAGGACGTCTGCTTCATCGACTGCAAGCTTTTCGGGCGAGGAGCTGAGGTTTTCTGCCAGTATATGACGAAGGGTCGGCCGGTCCTGGTCGAGGGGAAGCTGAAGCTGGATCAGTGGACGTCGCAGGACGGCGAGAAGAAATCCAAGCACCGTGTGTTCGTCGAGAACTTCACCTTCCTCGGAGGTCAGGGGGGCGGGGGGCCGGGCGACGGCGGGCAGGGGGAAGGGAATTATGCGCCGCGGTCGCGGCCGGCGACGGGCCGGGGTGGAGCGCCTGCGGGGCGCGGGGCTTCGCCTGCGGGACGCGGCGGCGTTGGAGGGGCGTCGTCGGCGCCCGCGAGGAACACGTATGCGCCTCCGGCGGAGGCCGAGCCGGCGTACGAGGAGGAGTCGTTCAACACCGGACCGCGCGAGGAGCCTCCGTTTTGAGAAGGGGAGCGAGAGGCGTGTGAGCGCTGCGTCGGTTGTTGACCGGGGGGTTGAACCTCGGGGAGGCGTTTTCGGATCATCGGACGCCGGGTGCGGCGGGAGGGCGTCGGCGGTTTGAGTCCGCCTTCAGGATGACCACGGCAAGCGGGCGCGGTGCGGTTGACCAAGGGGGATGAGTTCGGGGGACCGCCTCCTTACCCTTGATCTTACGGCGCGACGTCAAAGGCAGGCGGGCGCGGCGTGGTTTGAGACGGCGATCAGGAACAACACAAGAACGTTGAACGCAATACGCAGGAGTCTGGCATGAAAGTTCTGCTACGTAAGGACGTGGATCCGCTGGGCATCGTCGGGGACGTCGTGGACGTCTCCGAGGGTTACGCCCGCAACTACCTGTTTCCGCAAGGGCTGGCGCTGCAGCCGACGAAGGGCAACATGCGGGCGCTGACAAAGGAGCGCGCGGCGGCGGCGGAGCGTCGTCGGCTTGCGCTGGAGCAGATGCGCCGGGCCGCGCAGGCGCTGGAAGGCGTCGAGGTGACGATTGTGGCGGCGGCCAACGAGGAAGGTGTGCTTTACGGCTCGGTGGGTCCGCGGGAGATTGCGCACGCGTTGGCGGAAGAGGGACATCCGGTCAAAACAGAGTACGTGCGGATGAGCTCGCCGCTGCGGCATCTGGACCGCATCACGGTGGAGGTTCGTTTCGCGCCGGACATCAAGACCGAGGTGAAGGTCTGGGTGGTCCGCGAGCGTCAGGAGGGAGAACCGCAGGAGGGAGCGACGGAAACCGCACCGACCACGGAAGGCGCCGCACATGAGTCCGGCAACGCCTGAAAGACCGGCGCTCGGCGCCGCGGCGGATCGTCTCCCGCCGCAGGACCTGGACGCTGAGATGGCGTGCCTCGGCTCGATGCTGATGAGCCGGGAGGCCGTCGGCGACGTGCTGGGCGTCATCCTCAAGAGCGAGAGCGGGTGGTTCTATCACCCGCAGCATCAGAAGCTCTTCGAGGTGCTGATCGACCTGTATGACCGCAACGAGCCGATCGACCTGATGATCGTTTCGGAGGAGTTGCGGAAGCGGGGGTTGTTCGAGGCGGTCGGCGGGCAGGAGTACATGATCCAGCTCGCGGAGAGCTTCGCGGACTGGGCGAACGCGCGGCATTACGCGCGGCTGGTGCGCGACAAGGGGATGCTGCGGGATCTGATCCGCTGCGCCGGCGACATCGCCGATCAGGCGTACTCGGCGACGGAGGACGCTCGGGAGATCCTTGACGAGGCGGAGCGGAAGCTTTTCTCGGTGACGGAGCGGCGGGTGAGCGCGCACGCCTCGCCGATCGGGGAGGCGCTGCGGCGGCTTGCGGAGCGGATCGAGCTGCGTGAGGACGGGGCGCTGACGGGGCTTCCGACCGGGTTTTACAAGCTGGACGAGCTGACCAGCGGTTTCCAGAACGGCGACCTGATCATCGTCGCGGGTCGGCCGTCGATGGGGAAGACGGCGCTGGGGCTGACAATCGCCGAGCACATGTCGGCACACCGCAATCTGCCGGTCGCTTTCTTTTCGATGGAGATGAGCAGCGAGCAGGTGGCGCAGCGCGTGTTGTGCAGTTACACGCGCTTCGACTCGCACAAGCTGCGCCGGCGACTGATCTCCGAGACCGAGCTTCACCGTCTCCTGGAGGCGTGCGACGAGTTGTCGCGGGCGCCGCTCTTTGTCGATGACACGCCGGGGATGACGATCCTCGAGTTGCGGTCGAAGGCGCGGCGCATGTCGATGCAGCACCAGATCCGGGCGGTGTTCGTGGATTATCTCCAGCTCATGCACGCGCCGGGGCAGGAATCCCGTCAGACGGAGGTGGCGGCGATCAGCCGGGGGCTGAAGGCGCTGGGTCGGGAGCTGAACATCCCGATCATCGTGATGGCGCAGCTTAACCGCATGTCGGAGGAGCGGACGGGGCATCGTCCGCGGATGAGCGATCTGCGCGAGTCCGGAGCGATCGAGCAGGACGCCGACGTCGTGCTGCTGATCCACCGCGAGGAGTATTACAAGCCGGATGACGAGTCGCTGCGCGGGTCGGCGGAGCTGATCATCGCGAAGCAGCGCAACGGACCGACGGACACGGTGGAGCTTCAGTACAACGCGCGGTACACGCGCTTCGACAACCGGTCGCACCCCGGCGCGGGCGGCGATCCGCGCGACACGCGCGAGCCGGCGCCGTTCTGAGGCGCGTCGTCCGGGACGTGTTTGCGCCAGGGGCCGGACCCGCAAGGTCGCGGCGTCCACCCGGAACACAGTGTCCACCCGGAGCGCGGCATCAACCTGAACGCCGCATCACCCTGGAGCGCGGACCTCCGGTCCGCAAGTGCGGAACCGTGCGCCGTCGTTCATTCGAGCGGGGCCGAGTTCCGCAATTCCCGAGGGTGCGAAGCGGAGCTTCGCGATCCGAGCGCGCGGAGCGGAGGTCCGCGGTGCGGGCGTTCGCCGACGCGGTCGGTCAGCGACGGACAACGACGCGGCGGACCAGCGACTCGATCTCGGCGAGCGTCGCGCGGCATTGCTCGAGGGATTTGCGGGCGGCCTCGGTTTCGAGCTTTGCGGCGACCGTGGTCAGCGCCGGGTAACCGTAGCCGCCGGCGCTGCCCTTAAGTTGATGCGCCGCGGTGCGCAGGTCGTCGTAGTCAGCCTTTTCGACCGCGGTGCACATCCGCTGCACCCGCTGGCCGAGGCCTTCGACGAACTCCTCGACGATGTCCGCGAGGTCCGGGTCCGACTCGACGAGTTCCGAGACAAGGGGTTCAGGGTTCACTGGACGAATCTCCGGTGGAAATCGTCGCGCTCCGTGGCGCATCCGCGAAAGGGCGCGGTTTCCAGATTCATCATCGGTAGATTTGACGCATGCCCCGCAGCCCCGCATGTGACGTCGGTCCGCCCGGCGTCCGTATAAAAAGAGCGAGCATCAGGCGGCGGCAGGTCAGGGGTGGGCGGTTTGCGGCGCGGGGGCGTATTCCGGGACGGTCGCCTCCAGCGCGGCGCGGAGGCGGTCGGGGTCGGCTTCGTCCAGGATTTCCAGAAGCGACAGGATGTTGGCTTCGACGGTGGACCAGTCCTCCTCGCGGTGGCGAAGGATGCCGATCTGGGGATGTGACGTGGGTCGGACGGACTCGCCGTCGATCGACAACTCCTCAAAGAGCTTCTCGCCCGGTCGTAATCCGGTGAACTGGATCTCGATGTCGAGGTCCGGTCTCAGACCGCTGAGGCGGATCATGTTCCGCGCCAGGTCGACGATCCGGACAGGTTCTCCCATCTCGAGCATGAAGATCTCGCCGCCTTCGCCCATCGCGCCGGCCTGAAGGACGAGCTGCGCGGCCTCCGGAATCGTCATGAAATACCGGCGCATGTCCGCATGCGTCACCGTGACAGGTCCGCCGCGGGCGATCTGCTCGCGGAAGACGGGGACGACGCTGCCGTCGCTGCCGAGCACGTTGCCGAAGCGGACGGTGATGAAGTGCGTGCGTCCGCGTTGGTTGAGCGCCTGCACGTACAACTCGGCGACGCGCTTCGTGCAACCCATCACGCTGGTCGGATTGACGGCCTTGTCGGTGGAGACGAGCACCATCCTTTCGACCCCGGCGGCGAGGCAGGCGTCGGCCGTGACGCAGGTTCCGCCGACGTTGTTCTTCACGGCCTCGCCGGGGTTGATCTCCATCATCGGCACGTGCTTGTGCGCGGCGGCGTGAAAGACGATCGCGGGGTGTTCAAGGCGCAGAAGGGCGTCCATCCTCGCGCGGTCGGTCACGTCGGCGATGCAGGCGCTGACCGGCGTCTCGCGGGCCTGCTCGCGCAGCTCGCGGTCAATGCGGAAGAGGGCGTTCTCGGCCTGCTCGATGAGGATCAGACGCTCCGGTTGGAACCGGGCGATCTGTCGGCAAAGCTCGGAGCCGATGCTGCCGCCCGCGCCGGTGACGGCGACCCGCCGACCACGGACTTTCGAGGCTACCTGCTCCGAGTTGAGCTTCACCGGCTCGCGTCCGAGGAGATCCTCGATCTGGATGTCGCGCAACTGGCTGACCTGAAGGCGACCGGAAAGCAGGTCGGACAGCGCCGGGATGCTACGGAAGCGGACGCCCGTCCCGTCGCACTGCTCGACCCACGCGCGGGCGCGCCGGGGGGAGACGTTCGGAAGCGCGATCCAGACCTCGTCGGCTTCGTGTCGCCGAACCAGATCGGCCAGCTCGTCCGCGCGCCCGACGACGTCGACGCCGTGGATGCTCGCGGGGTGACCCGCGCTGCCCTCGCTGACCAGACCGACGACGCGCCCGGAGGTCCGCCCGAGGCGGCGTGCTTCGCGGAGCAGCGCTTCAGCTTGATCCCCGGTGCCGACAAGGAGCACGCGCCGGGACTCGCCGGCGGGCGCCCGGCGTCCGGCGACGTCTTCGTAGTAAAACCGGACGAGAACGCGGGCTGCGCAGACCAGTCCGATCGTCAAGCCGAAGTCCAGCATGAAGACGGACTGGTGCAGCCGCGGCGTGACGAAGTCGATCAGCGGAACGCCGCGCGCCTGATACGAGAGGTTCTCAACGGCGAAGTACACGAGGATCAGCGCGTTGGAGGAGAGGAGGGCGGCGAAGGAGACGCTGAAAAGGTCGTGCAGGCCGACGTAGCGCCAGGACGTCCGGAACTGCCGCATGAGGGCGAAGACGAGCAGCTTGATCGGCAGAATCAGCGCAAGCAGCGGGAGGTACAAGTCCGTGAGCCAGCCGTAATGCGTCCCGTGCGCGTCGCGCGGACCGTCGGCCAGAGCGCCGGTGAAATTGTAGGCGAGAGCGAACGAGGCGAGCAGGCTGACGGAAAAGAGGACCGCGTAAACCGCCGTGCATACCGTCGCGCGATGTCGCGAGAGAAACCGCGGCTGAACCGAACTGATCGTTTCGGGTGTCAAGGGTTTGCGCGTCCGCCCGGTTCCGCCGCTGTCGTGATCATTGCCTCAGTCGTCAGCGCCACGTAGCGAGCGCCCTCCGGAAGGCGCTGAAGCGCCTCGGCCTGCGTTCGGGCGTCGGACTCTCGACTGTCGTACCACAGCAGTACCGTCAACAAGGCTCGTGCGGCGGCGGCTCCCAAACCTCCGGATTCCGCCGTCGGCGTCAAACCCCGCCGTGCCTGCTGGACGGCTTCGGGGTCGCCAGGGCGCAGCGCGTCCCGCCATCGTGGCTGAAGGACGCCTCCGGCGCCGCGGGCGAGGGTCCAGTGCAATCGCGCGGCGGCGGCGTCGGATCGTCCCAGCAGCAGGCTGCACATGATTTGTCCGATGCGGGCGAAGTCGTCTTCGGGTCTCATTGCCAGCGCGGTGTCGAAGCAGACCGACGCCTCGCGGTAGCGGCCGAGCCGATAATACTGAACCGCCGAGTCCCGCCACGCAGAGAAATGCTGAACCACCGTGCTGCGGGCGTAGGCGGAGATCGTTAAGGCGTCTGAAGAAACCGGTAATACCGTGGAGCCGTCAAAGGGGTCCGCTTGTTCAGCACGACCGGAAGAAGACGACGCAGGCAGCTTTCCGCCGAGCGAGGCGTAGATCGGGGCAGTTCCGGCGTTCGCCAGGGTCATCGCTTGCGCCCGGAAAAGCGGCGAGACTCGGTTGAAGCTGGTCCCCCGTCGGGTTGTGGGTTGGCTTGTCCGCGTGGCAGGCGTCGCCGCGCGGCCGGTCGGACGCCCGTCGCGCCGGACCAGCGACTGCAGCGCCGCCTGACGAGGACCGCCCGGCGCCGACTCTTGTGCAAGCGTCGTCGGTCCCGTCATCGTTCCGGCCGCAACGATGCCGGCCCAGCATGAGATAAGCACCAGATGATACCGGCGTCGTTTCATCGCTCGTCTCCTTTCATCGTCACCTTCCGCGTCCGCCGTCCAGCGTTCCCCACGGGGTCAGGGCGTCCCGCCGCCCGGACGCGGTCGGGGCGTCCAGGAGGAGGGGTCGTCTTTCTGCTCACGGCGCTTCAGGGCGTCCAGCCGGTTCTTAAGCGACTCAAAAAGGTCGAGCACCGGCTTCATCGCCTCGTGCGACGCCCGCGCCGCGGGGTCCACTGCGTCGAGGACTTTCCGCTGCGCCAGCAGATGACGATCGGCGCGCTCCGCCAGTTCCGCGAGGATCGAGTCGGCGGCCTTGATCTGCGCCGCGTCGAAACTGAAACGCTGAGTCGCATCCTCGACGTAGTAGCGCCAGGTGGACGGGACATGCGCCAACCATCGGGGAGGTGCCGCCGCCACCGCGCCCTCACCGCGCCGCACGCCGCCGGGACCGTGCAGAGAAATCTCGCGCAGCCAGCCGGTGAACTCCTCGCGCGACATACCCCACGCCTCGGGATCAAATCGCCCGGCAAGCCCCTCAGTCCGAAGCTGCTCCCCGTGGCGCGTGAGTTTGTCGATCGTTCTCCGATCCGCCGCGAACTTCTGCTTCTGCTCCGGCGTGAGTCCGGACTCGAACGCCGACGTCACGCGGCCGAATGCCTCCATCGCGTCGCGATGCAGAGGCTCGGTGTCCCGCATCCAGCGCGCGACATTGCCTTGAATCTCCTTCATCAGGCCTTCATCATCCTCCGCCTCGAGCCGAAGGCGCGTCTGCTCATTAATCTGGCGGACGATCGTCGGCGCATGCCGCGCAAAAAGCGTCGCCGTCTCGGTCATGATGGACTGGTTCAGGTTCGCCGCCTGCGCCTCGGTCAGGTCGTAGCGCTCCCGGGCGCGGGAGGTCAGAAACTCGAGTCGCTCGAAAATTCGCCACGGCGGGATCGCCGCGACGTCGCGCATCGTCCCCAGCGCGAAGCGGTCGGGTTCGTCGTTCCAGCCGTTGCGCTCCCAGACCCGCGTCATTGAGCGGTCGATCCACGCCGCCTGCTCCTCCCACGGTCCCCACTGCGCCAGCGCCTCGGCCGTTTTCGCAAGACGCTCCAGCGAAGGCGCGGTCGAAGGCTGCTCCTGCGCCGCCGCCGGCGTCAAAATAAACACTCCCACCGCCCACCCGACTTGAACCGCGCGCCGTATTCTCGAGCTGTCCTGCATGCGCTCCACCCTGCCGATCCGCCGCCTTCGTGCCGGAGATGGGCGCCGGCTCGCCTTTTCGATTATATCAGGTTCGACGCACTTTCCCGATGCCGTGCGAGCCGTCTTGGCGTCCTCGCCGGATCGCCTAGAATACGCAAGACCGGATGCTGCGGGCTTCCCTGGTAAGCTGCGGCGCCGGGCGATGACGAGGGACAGCCGATGAATCTCGAATTAACGCCGCACGGGCGCATGTTCGTCCGGGCGGTTGCAGGTCTGATGATCGTCGCGGCGCTGCCGGGGTGTTCCGAGAAGCCGCCCGAACCCGACATCCTGAGCCTGAGCGGAAAGGTGATCGACCTTGACGTTCGGAAGGGGTTGATCAGCGTCGAGTACGAGAACGAAAAGCGCAAGATGAAGGTGACGGATACCGCCCGAGTTACCGACGCGACCGAAATCCACATTAACGGTGTGCTCGGCAAGTTGTCGGACGTCAAGGTCGGTTGTCACGTTCGCGGCGACGTTCTGGTGGAGGGCAAAGGCCCGCAGCGCCAGCCCGTCGTGCTGCGGATCTACGTCGAGACGGCACCGGCGCCATCGCCCTGACCCTCGGCGAGGTGGCGATCAATAAGGAACTTCATCCGCATGTGGTGGGCGAGAAGCGCCTCGGTCTGGGCGATCTGAATCCGGGCGCGGAGCAGATTGCGTCCCGGAGCATCCACCGGGTAGTACACATCCCCGGCAAGATGATCGGTGAGAAACCGGACCGCCTGCTCGAACGCGATGACCGCTCCGCACAGCGGCAGTGCCTCGATCTCGGCGGCGGTGAGAAAGGATCCCGCTTCGAAGATGTATCCGCGTAGCAGCGCCTCAAGCAGTTCCGGGGCGACGTGAACCTGCGACACATCCGGATCGTCCTCCGTGTGTCTCGACGTCATCGTGCGCAGCATGTCCCCGACGTCATGCAGCGGTGAGCCGGGCATCACCGTGTCGAAGTCCGTGACGCACACCGCCTTCGGCAGGGCGGCGTCAAAAAGGACGTTCGTGATCTTTGCATCGTTGTGAACGACTCGCACTGGGAACCTGCCGTCATCGAGACCCGATTGAATCACCGGCGCCAGCCAGACATGACGTTCGACCCGGTCGAGCACGTCCGCCGCGCCGCTGACGCGACGCGCAACGTCATCCGCGCATACCCGCCGAAGCGCTTCCAGCCGCTTCGGCGTGTGATGAAAGTCGGGGATCGTCGTGACGAGGTGTTCCGGCCTGAGTCCGGACATCACCCGCTGAAACCGGCCGAACGCCCGCCCGGCCTCGAACGCCTGCCAGGTCTGCTCGACGCGCTCAATGACGCGCGTTTCCTCGACAAACTCGTAAGCGCGCCACGCCCGACCGAGAAAGTCGCAGCGCCAGGTTCCGCCCTCCCGGGCCGGAATCAGTTTCAGTCGCGCGGTCGGTGTCGCGCCGGATTGATCGTTTCGGTCCGTCGCAGCCAGCTGCGCGAGGACGATCTCGACATTGCGCATCAATCCGGCGACGTCGGAGAAGACGCCGTCGTTGATGCGTTGAAGCAGGCAGCGCCGCATGCCGCCGCCCGCCGTCGCGCAATCCACGACAAAAGACTCATGAATCCGTCCGCCTCCGTGACGTCTGGCGCGGATCGGCGCTCCAGCCGTCAGGAATGCCTCTGCCGCCGCCAGCGCGTCCGCCTCGGTCACCACGACAGCACCCGCGGATACGCGCCCGCGTCGATCAGGGCGCGAAGGCGCGCCTCGACGTGCGGCTTATCCTCCCGGTAGGTCACACCGCACCAACTGTCGCCGCCGGACAGAACGCGCGTCCGCATGCGACCCGACTGCATCATCGCGTTGACCGCGGAGGGAAGGTAGAACTCCGCCGTCAACGACGCCGCGTTGATCCGCAGAAAGCGCTCGAACGCCTCGCGCAGCAGGTTGAACGCCGAGGGGCGGAACCCCCAGAAATTCATTGACACCGGAGCGTCTCCGGGAAGCGGGATCCACCCGCCTGCGCCGTCCGGACATCGACCCCCCGTCTGTGTCCGCTCAATCCCGGTCCGCTCAGTGATGCTCGTCAGATGCCCGGAAGCGTCCACGTCGCACACGCCGCGCGACACCGTCCCGAATTCCGACAGAGTCGCCCGCAGGGGATACGCCACCAGCGCGCACTCGTCAGGTTCATTTGCGCCGCCCGCCGCCGCACCCTCCGTCAGAAACGTCACCAGCGACCGGTAGGCCGCCGCACCGTAAAAGTCATCCGCATTGATGACCGCAAAAGGCTCGCGAACCTCACATGCCGCGGCGAGCACGGCATGTCCCGTCCCCCACGGTTTCGTCCTTCCCGCCGGCGGCCTGAACCCTTCCGGAAGGTCTTCCAGCGCCTGAAAGGCGTAGACCACCGGAACTCGCGAGGCGTACCGCGCCCCGACCCGCTCGCGGAACGCCGCCTCGATGTCGCGTCGGATGATGAAGACGACGCGACCGAAACCCGCGCGGACCGCGTCGTGGATCGAGTAATCCATCAACGTCTCGCCCCCCGGCCCGACGCCTTCCAGCTGCTTCAGTCCGCCGAACCGGCTGCCCATCCCGGCCGCCAGAACCACCAGTGCAGGTTTGATTTCGCTCAAGGCCGACCGCTTTCAAAGAGGGAATCCGGCGACGAAGTCCGACGTCCGCAACGCCGACGACGCAGCCGCGCGGGTGATTGTGCCGACGACGGTGCAAAGGGGCAACACGGTCGTCGGGAAACGTCTTTCACGGGCGATCAACGCAGGATTCGCGCGAGAGGATAGCTGCGCCCCAGCACCGCGGGCGGGTCCACCTGCAGCCAGTTCTGAAGCACCGACGCATACACGGCGCGGAAGTCAAGCTGCATGCGCACGTCGCCGTCGTCAAGGTCGGTCAGATTCGGCGCCGCGCCGTGTACGCCGGGCGCGACGCCGGGACCGACCAGCATCATCGGGGCGGCTGCGCCGTGATCCGTCCCCTCGCTGTAATTCTCATGCACGCGCCGTCCGAACTCGCTGAACGTCAGCACCAGCACGCGGTCCGCGAGCTTGCGCGCCGCGAGATCGTCGAAAAAGGCCTTGAGCGACTGCCCGATCTGCGCGAGCAACTGCGGGTGATGATTCCTTTGCTTCGCGTGAGTGTCGAACCCGGACAGCGACGTGTAATAAATTCGCGCCCCCAGGTTCGCGCTGATCAGGTTGGCGATCAGCCGAAGATGCTCGCCGAGTCCGTAACCGGGGTAGGACGCTCCCGACGCCCCTTGCCGCGCCGCCTGCGCAATGCGCTCCGCCTGATCGCACGCGGTCAGCGTCGTGCGCTGCACAAAAAGCAGATCGTCCGTCGCGCGGGACGGTGATGCGCTGACGATCGCCCGCAGCGCGTCCAGCTTCCCCCCCTCGCCGCCGGCATCGAGGCGGAACGCGTCCGGGTGATGCAGCGACGGGACGGCTACGCCCGACGTCGCCAACGCCAGCGGAACCTCCGCCGAATCCACGTGAACCGCGGGCATCGCCGCGCCCGCGTCGCCGAGGCGCTGCGCGGCGCGCCCCAGCCAGCCGGTCCCGTCCCGCGCCTTCGGTTCGGCGCAGCACGTGTGCCAGAGGTCCATCGACTCGAAGTGCGACCGGTTCGGGTTCGGATATCCGACGCCCTGAACCACGCTGACCCACCCGGCGTCGAAAAGATCCTTGATCCCCTGCATCTGCGGATGAACGCCGCAGTCATCCGTCAGGCGAAGCACCTGCCCGCGCGGCACGGCGAGCACCGGACGCGCCCTGTAATATGCGTCGTCCTGATACGGGATAAAGGTGTTCAGGCCGTCATTCCCCCCGGTAAGCTGAAGGACGACGAGAATCCGGGCGTCCGTCTGCGGACCGTCCATCGCCAGAGCCGAACGCGACAGAAACCGCGGCACGCTCAATCCCGACGCGAGCAGCGTGCAACCTTTCAAACCGCCGGACATCAACTCCCGTCGCGTCATGCGCATGATCGCTCTCCTGATCGTGGTCCTCTGCGTCAAGCCAACTGGTACACCGGGCTGACCAACGCCGCATAAAGGCTCGTGCGCAGGGCCGACGCCGCATCCTGCCCCGCAACTTGCTCCCGCACGGCCCGCGCCAAGGCCTCCCCCGGATCACCGTCCAGCAGCAGGTTGAACGCGAAGTCGCAGGCGCCGGTCGCGTTGATGATCGCGCCCTCCGCGAGAAGTCCCGCCACATCGATGGCGCCGCCCGCGCTGTCGCCGCGCGTCAGCACCGCCGCGGCGTTGATCCGCGCGAGCATCGTCGCGGAGTTGATCCAGTTGCGGCCGCCGTCCCAGCCCTTTACCGACGGCGGCTCAAAAAGCTTCTGTCCCATCTTCGCCAGGGCGGCGCCGGCCTGCGGGCCGTGGAGCTTTGCACCGAGCGACCGTGCCGCTCCCACCGCGTATTCCACCGGCGACTTGATCCGCGACCGGTACGCCTCATCGCTGAAAAACGCCTCGCTGCGCAGCAGCGCACGCAGCGCTTCTGCGATCGAATAATCCGCTTCCCGCAGAACCTTCCCCAACGCCGCCACCAACTCCGCCGACGGATCCGGGTGAACGAACTCCTCCAGCAGCTTCCTCGCGAGGAACGGCGCGCAGGCCTCGTGTTCGAGCACCAGCCTGACGACGTCGTCCGTGCCGAACCGCCCGGACTTGCCGAACACGGTCTTCTCCCCGTCGTCGAAAATTCCGGGATTGAAGTCCGCCGACCCATCCCGGACGCGCCAGCCGGTGAACGCCCGGGCCGCCTCCTGAATGTCGCGCTCCGTGTAATGACCGACCCCCAGCGAGAAAAGCTCGAACAACTCGCGGGCGTAATTCTCGTTCGGCGCGCCCTTCCGGCTCAGGTGCGTGTCCAGCCAGAGGATCATCGCCGGATCCTTCGAAACCGCTTCCAGGAGAGGTCCGAACCCGCCGAGTGCGTGCGACTCGAACACCCGGAGCTGCTTGAGCATCAGTCCGGCGTTGTCCACCTTCTGCACGCTGGTCGCGAAATGATCGTGCCAGAACACCGTCATCTTCGCCGCCAGCGGATGCGCCGAGCGCACGAGGCGGAGCACCCACCAGCCGCGGGCGTTCTCGACGCTGCCCGTGGCGCGCAGGCTGTCGAACAAGGCGTCCAGTTCGAGATATGCGGCGGGTTGAGGCTCGCCGCCGATCAGCCGGGCGACCGTGGCTTCAGGACCGTCCGCCAGGGCGCGGCGGACCTCCGCCTCGGTCGCTCCGAATGCGGCGCGCCGCAGCAGGTGGCCCGCCCGACGCCGATCCCACGGCGCGGCGGGCGACGGAACATAAGGTCTCAAGGATGACATTCGACACCAACTTCGACTGAAAGCCCGCGATCCTTCATCGCTGAAATGAGAGGAAGCGACACAACCTCCTCTGCCGTCAAACCCGCGGTCTTACGGACGCGGTTCGGCGAGACGCGGCGCCGCCTTCAGCTCGAGCTTCGCGGTCGCCTTCAGCCCGTCACTGACGCGATCCACGCTGACGACGAACTGCTCCGCGGCGTTCACGGCGCGCAGGAGGATGTCCCACTCAAACTGCGCTTCGGCGCGGGTCTTGCCCTCCTCCAGCATCTTCTTCGCCAGCAGCGGCTCGAGGTTCGCCCGCAGGACGTCCCCGAGTTCCTTCATCCGGACGTTCAGATACGAACTGGCGCGGTTCGCCGCAGATTGCGTCTGCGACGGCAGGATCTCCGCCGCGTCGATCACGTCCTTGAGAAACTGCTTCGTGCTGCCGACGATGAACCGGTCCTTCACCACCGCCGCCGCGGGAGAAAAGTTGTAATGTTGCGGAAGCGGTGCGGCGTCCGCCGGCGGGTCCGGGTATTTCGCGCAGATCAGCTTGCACCCCTTGTACGTCTCGATGTCCAGCAGAAGCCCCGGTTTGTTGTTCTGCGACGCCTGCATCGAAATCAGCGAGAACGCCATCGTCATCGCACTCTCGAGCCGCTGACCGAACGTGGCTGCGTTCTCCAGCGGAAGGATCATCCCGAACGCAGGCAATTGCGGCATCGGCGCCTTGCCGTCCGGAAAGACCTGAAGATTCGACAGCACGCGCAACTCGTCCCCGGCCTGCGACAGGAAGTCGTCGCCGAAATCCAGCGACCCGAGCAGGTTGGTCATGTTGTTGGCGAACTCCGACAGCTCGGCCAGCCCCTTCGCGCTGACCCGCTTGTCTCGCTGCGTCCAGAGTTCATACCAGTCCCGGCGCACGCTGATCTCGCCCAGCGATCGCGGCAAGGTCAGCGTCGACCACGCCGACGCCGGGGGCGGCGGCGCGAAATACGCCCGCTCGCTTTCCGGCAGCGGGCCCTTCGTATGCAGGAAAAAGTTCACGCTGATCCCGTCGCCGGCGACGACGAGGTCCGCCGACGCCATATCCGACTGCCGCGCGGACTCGACAATGCCCCCGAAGATCATCGACGCGAACCCGTTGGGCAGCTTCTCCGGGATCCACTTCTCCTTGAGCTGCGTTTTCAGACTCTCAACATCCACGTACGCCCACGCCAGCGCGTCGTATGCCGTCCGAGATCGCGCCTGCCGGAAAGGCTCGAGGTCGGAGAGCCGCCCCGTCGTCGCGCCCTTGAGGCGGATCGACTTCTCCAGCGCATCCGGACGGTTCGTCAGGGCGATCACGTTGTCGAACACAGCGTAGTACGCCTCGTGGTTGATCTGGTAGCCCCGGACGCCCGCCACCTCGCGCGAGCGCGTCGGGTCCGCCTGCCCCTCCTTCACGAGTCCGAGGAACTGGTTGACCGTCTCCGAGAGCTTCCGCGCCGTCTCGGGACGGTCGGTGACGCAAACGATCCAGAGGTTCGGTTTGCCTCCGTCAAAAGGCTCGATTGCCAGCGTGACGTTCTCGCCCAGGAGGGTGCCGAAAAGCTCCCACGCATCCACCCCGGTTGCGCCGGATACGCCCATCATGCCGATCTTCGCCTGATTGAACCCCGGGTTGGCCTGAAGCGCGCGGTAAAGATCGCTGCCCTCGATCTTTTGCATCAGCGGACCCTTGCGGAACTCGTCCAGCCGGGCCGCGCCTTTCTCCACCGTCACTGCCGCAATTGCCGACGCCGGGATGAAATCCGACGCCCGCGCCGCCGACGCGGGGAAAGCGGAGGGCGCAACCTCCTGCGCCGCGGCGCGTGCCGCCGGCCACAACAGCGCTGTCATCAGACAGACGTGGGCGCAAAACTGAGGAACGCGGATTCTCAACCGAGCCGCGCCGGGGTTTAACCGAGCCGCGCCCGCCTGCCCTTGACGTCGCGCCGCGATGTCAAAGGCAAGGAAGCGGTTCTTCTCCTTGTCGATCGCTGGTGTTGCGGCGTTTGCAAAAAAGATCGGACCCGCGGCTAGCGCTCGGGAGCAATGACCGACGGAAGGACCAGAACAGAAGTGTGAAGGCTCGATGCGGTCGCGTGCAACTGACATGCGGCAGACTCCTCGAAGTGATCGGCGACCGGCGCGTACCCGCAGGCGACCGAACCCAGGCCGCCCCGCGCCGGGAGAAGCATTCAACCAGGGATTTCGGCGTTCTCCCAGTAATATTGCGGTGGAACCTGTGCAAAGCTGTCCGACGCCGCAAAGATCGCCGGACTGGCCCGGGACGGGCGGCGCCAGCCCGAACTGAGGCAACGATAACCGGCCGGCGCCAAGCCAAGAAAGATAGCGCCATCGCCGCAAAGCAGGATAATCTGGCGCAACGAATACGGGGGCGCTCGGCGAATCACGGAGACCGACATGAGCATGTCCATCTTCGGCCTGCTCGCGACCGTCGAGTTGGTGCTGCCTGTTCTGGCGAGCGTGCTCAATCTGATCTTGCTCATCCGCAGTCTGCGCGGGCGACCACCGGTTCCAGGGGTTGAGGCCGCCTCGTGACGGCTCGCAGTTGTAGCGTCGGCGTCACTAGCCGGTTCCTAGTTCTACCGAGTGAAGTCTCGATCAACGGACGAGCGTTCGCCGCCGCTTGGCGTCGGTTCTGACAGGAATCGACGTCTTGCGTCGTCGAGTCTCGTACGTGACGGCCGGTTGTCGTCTTGACAGGACTTCGCTCCTGGCGCTATATCAGCGGGTCACGCGGCCCTGGAGCCTGGGCGGTTTTCCGTCGGCGCGGAAGCTTTCGGGGCGATTCAATTTCGATGTACTTTGTCCGTTGACCCTGAAAAAGGGAAGCGCGGAATGATTTCGGTAAAGAATCTGACGAAGCGTTACGGTCCGGTCCTGGCCGTCAGCGACATTTCCTTCGAGGTGCAGGCCGGGCAGATCGTCGGCTTCCTCGGGCCTAACGGCGCGGGCAAGAGCACGACAATCCGGATTCTGACCTGCTACCAGCCGGCGACCAGCGGTCAGGCGACGATCGCCGGGTACGATGTCTTCACGCAGTCGGTGCAGGTCCGGCGGCAGATCGGCTACCTGCCGGAGTCGGCACCGCTGTATCCCGAGATGCGTGTTCGGGAGTATCTGCACTTCCGCGGGAAGCTGCACGGGCTGGACCGGGCGGCGCGGGATGCGGCGATCGCCCGCGTGACGGATCGCTGCTGGCTGGGGGAGTTCATCAACCGCCCGATCGGCCAACTTTCCAAGGGTATGAGGCAGCGCGTGGGCTTGGCGGACGCGATGCTGCACAATCCGAAAGTGCTCATCCTCGACGAGCCGACGATCGGGCTGGATCCGACGCAGATTCAGGAGCAGCGCAAGCTCATCACCGAGCTGGGCAAGTCGCACACGATCCTCTTCAGCTCGCATACCCTCAGCGAAGTGGAGCGTCTGTGTACGCACGTGATCGTGATCGCGTCCGGGCGGATCCTGGCGAGCGGGACGCCGGAGAAGCTGCGCCAGAGCGTCAGCGCGGGGTCACGGCTGATCGCGGAGATGAAGGGGCCGGCGGAGGAGATCCGCCGCGGCGTGTCGGCGATCGCGGGGGTGAAGAAGGTGGACGTCGAGGGTCGCGACGGGTGGCAGCGTCTGAGCATCGAGGCGGGCGACGGAGAGGATGTCCGCGAGCCGATCTTCGCCCTGTCCGCGGCGCGCGGCTGGACGATGCGCGAAATGCGCCGTGAGGTGGCGAGCCTCGAGGATTTCTTCGTCAAGATCACCGCGGAGCAGCGGGCGCAAAGCGGAAAGAGGTAGCGCCGGGCGGGGCAGGCTGGCGGGACCGGGTTTTCTTTCGGACGGGAGCGGAAACGAACGATGCGCAACGCCGTCGCCATCATGCAGCGGGAACTGATCGCGTACTTTTTCTCGCCGATCGCCTACGTCGTGCTCGTGCTCTTCCTGGGGCTGTGCGGGTACTTGTTCACCGAATTCGTGTTCAAGCCCGGCGGCGAGGCGTCGCTGCGCGGACTGCTCGACGGGTGGACGATGCCGATCATGCTGCTGTTTTTCCTGAGCCTGCTGGGAATGCGTTTGCTGAGTGAGGAGTTCCGCAGCGGTACGATGGAGACGCTGCTGACGGCGCCGGTGACCGAGGTGGAGATTATTCTCGGCAAATTCCTGGGTGTCGGGGCGTTCTACCTGGCGATGCTGGCCGGGACGCTGGCATACGCGGTGCTGGTTGCGGTGTTCGGCGATCTGGACGTGATGCTCCTGGCATGTCACTACCTTGCGCTCATCCTGCTGGGCGGGTTATATCTTTCAGTGGGGTTGTTCTTCAGCGCGTGGACGCGGAATCAACTGGTGGCCGGGTTGCTGGCGATCGTGTTTCTGCTGGTGTTTTCAGTGCTTTCGCAGCTCGTGGCGAACCAGTTCGAGGGGTGGGTCCGGGCGGTGTTTCAACATCTGTCGATCGTGACGCATTACTCGGAAATGATCCGCGGGCGGCTGGCGCTGGACCACGTGCTTTACTTCGTGACGACGACGGCGTTCTTCCTGTTTGCGGCGACGAAAGTGCTGGAGTCCAGGCGATGGCGGTAAACGCGGAGAAAGGGACGGCGGCGGGCGTGAATCCGCAGGGGCGCCGGGTGCTGATCGGGGCGAACGTGATCGTGGCGCTGCTGATCGCCGGCGCGCTGACGGCGTTCGCGCAGTGGATGGGCACGATGGGCGGCTTCGTGGACATGACCTCGTCCTCGATCAACAGCCTCAGCCCGCCGACGCAGAACCTGCTGAAGGCACTGGATACCAACGTTCGACTCACTTCGTTGTACTTCCGCAATGACGCGGAATCCGAGGACCAGAAAAAGTTCCGGCAGTCGGTGGACGACCTGCTCTCGCTTTACGAAGCGACGAACCGGTCGAAGGTCACGAAGGACTGGATCAACCCGCTTCAGGATCATGAAAAGCGGCGGGCGATGCTCGACCGGCTTAAGGAGAAGGCCCGGTTCAAGGAGCAGATTCAAGGCTACACCGCCGCCGCGGAGGCGTTCCGCGATGAGATCCGTCCGCAGTTGACCGAGTTGTTCACGCAGGAGTTCAGCCTGCTCGACCAGTTCGGCGGCGGACTGGGCGGCGGTGATCCGCTGCTGGGCCAGGTGCGTCAGGCGATCACAACGCAGCAGCGCAACGTGGACAACCTCGCCAGCGCCCTTGAGACGTATTTCTCAGCCGAGATGCCGTCGTATTCCGGCTTGAAGACCGAACTGCGCCAGCTTTACGACGGCGTTCACAAGCAACTCGAAGTCATCGCCCAGAAGGGTCCGGAGTACGCCCGGACTCGGAATACGCTCAGTCAGGAAGAGGCCGCCTTCCTGACCGGGACGCGCGAGCGATATCAGGCGGCGATGGACGCCGTGTCCAAGGCCCGCGAGGCGGTGGATGCGCTGGAGCGGATCGAGCTTGAGGATGTGTTGGCGGAGGTCGGTCCGACGAACAACGCACTGCTGGTCGAGACGGACACGGACGCCCGGGCGATCTCGTTCGACGATATCTGGCCGCCGATCCCGCAGGGGATGGGGGCGACGCGGGCGGGTTTTCACCAGCGGGCGTTCAAGGGGGAGGAGAAGCTCACCTCGGCGATCCTGCGCGTCACGCACAAGGAGCAGACCGCGGTGGTGTTCGTGCATTTTGGCGGACCCCCGCTGTTCTTCGGCGGGTTTCAGGGGATGCCCGAAGCGCCCTACGCGCTGCTGAAGGAGCAGCTCGAAGGGGCGAATTTCATGGTGTCGGACTGGGATCTGAAGGTGAGCAAGGAGATGCCCGCCCTTGATCCGGCGCCGACGCGGATCATCTGGGTCGTCTTGAAACCGACGCCGCCGCAGCAGGGTCAGTTCAACCAGCCGCCGCAGGAGCCCGGCTGGGGCGAAGCCGAGGATGAGGCCTTCCTGGCGGCGATCGAGAAACACCCGAGGGCGTTGTTCGTGGGCGGGTGGTACCGCGGTCCGATGGGGCCGATCCCGGCGACTTACGAGTTCAACGAGTACCTCGAAAAGACGTGGGGTTTTACGGTCGACACGGGCGTGCTGCTGCTTCAGTTTCACAGCTTCAGGCCCGGGCAATACATGGCCGGGCAGGACGTGATGGCGGTGCAGGACGCCACGCTCGGGGAGCACGTCATCGTTGCGCAACTTCACTCGGAGCCGCTGATGCTGCCGCAATGCGCGCCGCTCAAGCCGGGAACGACGCCGGAGGGCGTGACGCAGCATCCGCTGGTGCTGGCGCCGAAGCGCGACGGGTTGTGGGGCGTCCGCAACATGGAGAAATACGTCGAGCAGGCGCAATCCGGGCAGGGGTATTTCACGAAGGTGGACGGCGACGCGGAGGGGCCTTTCACGGTCGCGCTGGCGGCGGAGAAAGGCGAGGCGAAGGTCGTCGCGGTCAGTTCGCCGTATTTCGCGGAGGACCGCGTCGCGCTTCAGCCGCAGGTGATGATGACGGCGCAGGGGCTGACGATCGGGTACCCGAATCCGGGGAACGTGTCGCTGTTCCTCAACGCGCTGCACTGGCTGAACGACAACACGGCTTACATGAACCTCGGCACACCGATCCAGATGAAGAAATTGGAGGTGCCGAGCGAGTCTGCGCTGAAGGCGGTGCGCGTGCTGGCGGCGTTCGGCTGGCCGGGGGTCGCCGTCCTTGCGGGCCTCGCGGTCATGTTCGCCCGTCGGAGGTAGCCCGTCGGAGGTAGCCCGTCGGCGCCCCTGCGGCGGGAAGGGTCTCTTCCGACGAACGTCCGCCGGTCCGCGGAGGCAAAGCGGCGGCATTGCGGTTTTGAGGGTTCTTCAGGACTTTTTTGTTCGTCCGTGAGGATGACCGCTTCCTGACCCTTGACATCGTGGTGTGACGTCAAGGGCAGGCGGGCGCGGTTCGGTTTTGAAACCGCATTGTAGATGTTGTTGAGATCGGGAACCGTGCAATGAACTTCAAGACGACCCTGATACTGCTGATTGCGCTGCTGGCGTGCGGCGTCATGTACCTGATTTACAAGCCGGATCCGAAGGCGATCCGGGAGGCGAGGCTCGCGGAGGCGAGAACCGAGACGGATAACCCGGTCGAGCAGAACCTCATCGAGGACGGATCGTTCGGCACGCCCGTCAAGGTGGCGTGTAAGTTGCGCCGGCAATCGGAGGAGTGGGTTTTCGAGAAGCGCCGGGAGGGCGACAAAGACCTCTGGGACATTACCGCGCCGATGAAGGGGCGGGCGTCCGGCTGGCAGGTGGACTCGATCCACCGGCGCATGCTCGAGATGAAGTATGAGATCATTTACTCCGGCGGGACCGGCGTCAGCGACGCGGAGACGGGGCTTGCCGATCCCGAGGCGCGCGTCACGCTCACCGATGACAAGGGAAAAACGCTGACTGTTGAGATCGGCAAAAGCCCGGCGCGGGGGCAAACCTACGCCCGCCTCGCGGGCAAAAAGGACGTCGTCGTCGCCAAGGCCGACCTGATGAACGTCTTCAAGGACTCGATCCTCGAATACCGGGATCCGAAGCTCTTTGATTTTGCAGCGGCGGACGTGGTGCGTCTTGAGATTGTCGATCAGACCGGCGAGGGCGGCGCGCCTGTGACTTACCTCCTGGTGCGCGAGGGCGACGGGTGGGTGTTTGAGGCGCCGTTCTCTGGAAAAGCCACGGCGGAGGTCGAGACGGCGGTGACGACGTTCGCCAACGCGCGGATGTCAAAGTGGAAGGACTCGGACCCGGCGACACTGCCCGTTTACGGGCTGGACCACCCGGCGCTGTCGCTGACCGTTACGGTGGAGAAGAAGACGACGCGGCCGAAGACGCCTTCCTCCGAGGATGCGGGGGAGAATGACGCAAACGACAATGCCGACGACGCCGCGCCGGAGGAGGAGACGGTCGTCGAAACGTTCGTACACACGCTTCACCTGTCGAAGATGTCCCCGCTGGGGGAGGACACGAGCCTTTATGCCCGCGTCGGCGACGAACCGGCGGTCGGTACGCTGCCGAAGACGACGACGGACAAGCTCAAACCGATCGAGTCGAAGTGGCGCGACCTGCGCCTGACGACGGCGCCGGTGGCGCGGGCCAACCGAGTCCGGATCACGACCGGCGGGCGGACCTGCGACCTGATCGAAAAGGACGGGGGCTGGGTCTTCGCCGAAAGCGGTCAGGCGGCGGATGCGGACGCCGTGAAGGAATTGCTCAAAGCCGTCGGAGGGCTGAACGCCCGGACGTTTGTGCCGATGTCGCCTGGAGACGAGGCGTCGTTCGGTCTGGATGCGCCGAGCGTCGATCTGACGCTGACCGTCCCGGGGCAGGATGAGCCAGAGCGCTTCCGGATCGGAGGCCCATCAGACGGGGAGCTGAAGCGTCTTTTCTACGTCCGCCGGGGCGAATCCACTTCGATCGCCAAGGTCCGCGCCGAGGATCTCAAGCTGCTTCGTCGGCCTGAGACGGATTACCGCAGCCGGCAGATATTCTCGCTCGGGGGAGGGTCGATCGAGCGGATCGATCTCGCTTATGACAACCCGGTGGACGACGGGCGCGTTCAGATTGCGCTGGAGCCGCGCAACGGGCTGTGGACGCTGGTCGAACCGGTGGAGGCGGCGGCGTCGAAGGAGCGGGCGGACAAGCTGGTCGCGTCCTTGCGGAATGTGCGCGGGCTGCGCTTTGCCGGGGAGGGCGGCGATCTGGCGAAATACGGTCTGACCGACCCGACGGCGATCTTGCGTCTGACCTACCTGGAAGAAGCGGCGCAAGACGGTTCCGCCGCCCCGGAGAACCGCAAGAAGAAGGATCGGGCAGAGGGCGCGGACCCGGAAGCGGAAACGGCTGATCCCGCC
>BOJX01000013.1 GCA_016860685.1 Planctomycetota bacterium | reverse complement strand
CGCGCGCCGTCCAACCGACGTGCGTCTGCTTGCCCTGGTAGAGCTGGCCCGCAGCGCGTTGATGAATGCCCTCCAGCGCGCGGACGGGGCCGACCACTTCGGAGAAGTCGTCCTCGAGCAGGTCGTTGGTTTCCAGCTCGACCTTGATGCTGTCGAGCATCCCGGCGGCGTGCTCCTCGTCGCTGCCGATCAGCGCGACGAACTCGCGATGGCCGCAGACCAGCGCCCACAGGCAGGCGACTTCACACAGGGACGTCTTGCCGCTGCCGCGCGGCATCGCCATCGCGAACAAACCGCCCTCGAGCACAGCCTGCTCGATCTTCGCGATCACCTTTAGGTGGTCAGGCGACCACGGCAGGTGGAACGTCTGCGGGAGGTATGCCTCGCAGAAGAACCGGAAGTCACGTTCCGCCCGAGCGCGCTGTTCGGGGTTGCGCGACGGATGGACCCATTCGCCAGTGGCGATGTCCCGGCCGAGTAGCGCCATCTCCCGGTTGCGCTGGGCGGCCCGCTCTTTGTGGGCGTCGTACCCGGTCAGGCCGGCGGGCTCGGGCTTCGGCCGGTGCCGCTCGATGACCAGCCACGCGACGTAGCGCAGGAGATCCACCGTCCGCCCGTCGCCGATGCGAAAGCCTGCGCGCGAGCGGTGGCGGTGGAGCTGCCGCTCGGAGATGACCTCACCCAGCGGCGTGCTGTTGAGCAGCCGCACGAGCTCGGTCGGCTTCAACTTGCGCGGGTCAATCGGCACGAGCGGCCATCTCCTTCACGAGCCATGCGGCGTAGGACGCCACGTTGAGCGTGCCGTCGGCGTTCGTCGGCGCGCCGGCTGTGACGTCCGCCTGCAGCATCTCGACAGCCACGACCTGGCCGCCCACGGCGGACAGCAGCCGGGCCGCGTCCGCCAGCGGCAGCGCCGTCGGCTTCAGCTTCGGGGCCTCGTCCGCCATCACGCCGCCTCCTGCAGGACCCGGCCCACCTGCCACCCCGGTACGCCCGCCGCCGTCCCGTGGCTGCCCGGGTACGCCCCACGCCGCCACCGGGCCGCGCCGTGGCCGCGTACGTAACCAGTAGAGGGTCCTGGCCACCCGGGCGCGCCCGAGAGCGCTCTCAGGGCCATGTTGGCGACAGACTCGGACGTGTCGCCAAGAACAGCAAGAATGTCTCGGAATTCTGGCGGAGCGAGTGGATTCCGGGCCGAACCCATGGCTTCATGTGTCTGTACGCACGCCGCGTACCACGAGGAGCAACGACGATGAACGCGACCACGAAAACGAACCGCCGCCTGACGCCCGGGACCCTGGTGGTCAGCCGCGAAGACGGCGAGCCCGGCCAGATCGTCCGAGTCTGCACCTTCCGCCGCAACGGCGTCGACGCCTGGTCGTACCTGGTCCAGACCGCGGCTGGCCGCGAGATCTGGGAGGTCGGCGAGTTGTTCGTTCCCACGCCGGCGTAATCCCCCAGACCAACGCGAGGAGCAATCCCGATGACCACGAAGCGCAACACAACGAAGCGGACCACACGCATCAGCATCCGGAAGATCGACGGCGGCTACCGCGTCACGGGCGACACGCGGACGTTCCGCAGCCACAGCACCGCGTTCAACGCCGCCTGGCGGGCGGCGGCTCGCACGGGGGCCAGCCTGTACGCCATCACGCCCGACGGCCGGGCCATTCCGCTGCTCACCGGCCGGGTGATCCGGGAGATCGAAGGCTGGTGAGCGCAAGGCGCACCGGACGGAGGCACAACCATGTCGAAGCGCAAGACGAAGACGACCACGCCCACCCGCATCGAAGCGCTGCTGGCCGGCATCGCCCAGGGCCGCCTGGGGATCGAGACGCTCGAGCGCCGCGGCCTGGATCGGCTCGACTTCCAGGAGGTCTGCGTCCCGCAGCTCCGCCGCGCCCTGCTGCAGGCGTACGCGCAGGGCTACCAGGATGGCGCCCACGACCGCGGCGCCGGGCTGGACGCGCTGGTCGCGATGCTGAGCGCGGGCGAAAGGCGGGTTCCCGCCGCGCCTGAGAGCGCACTCGGACCGGCCGCAGATTCCGCTGAGAAATCGCAGAATTCCGGCCCCGCGAGTGGATTCCCGGCGAAAAGCAGCGAACTGATGTGACTGTCGCAACGCGAAGGAGAAACGCCGATGACAACGAACCACACGAACCAGACGCCGGACGCGAGCGAGATCCTGGAGACGCTGCGGATCACGAAGGTGCAGCGCCGCACGAGCTGCGGCGGGTCCTGGGTGGTCGGCACGATCGCCGGGCACCGCTTCGACGCCCTGGTCTTCCCCGAGCACGCCGAGTCGCCGGATTTCGAGTTGGGCGACAGCCGCATCTCGAAGCTCTGGCTCAAGCACCTCGACACGCAGACGACCGCCGCGAATTTCGACCGCGGCTGGGACATCCGCCCGACTACGCCGATCGCCGCCACGATCGTCGACCTGCTGGCCGCCGGGCTGGCCGAGACCATCTACACCAAGTAACGCGGAAAAACAGCGATGAGCATCGAATTCAGAGCGATCGAATTCCCGACAGCCGGCGAGGCCATTCAGCACACCTACGCGGACCCGCGCGACGGCGTCGCCGTGCTGCTCGGCGGCAAGCACTACGTCATGCAAGAGTCCGAGGCCGACCGCCTCGCCGCGGCCGGCGTCGAGTTCGCCTACCTGTGTGACCACGAGATGCCCGACGGCACGTTCCGCATCGTGACCGTCCCGGTGAACGACTAGCCCGGAGGACCGGCCATGACCACGCAGCGCATCGACCTGGAGTTCATGGGCGCCGTCCACGACGCCGCCACAGCGAAGGCGGGCACCAACCGCGACGGCGAGGCCGTGGTGAAGGTCGGCCTGCTCTACACGCGCGGCACCGCGCCCAGCGAGACGGTTCTGATCCTGAGTGCAGCGGCCGCCCGGCAGTTGCGCGTGCAACTGAGCGCGGCCTTGGATACCCATTGAAGGAGAGCAGCAATGAAGAAGGACGAAGTGAAAATCGGCGGCGTCTACACCGCCAAGGTGAGCGATCGGATCGTCCAGGTCCGGATCGACAGCACCAACAGCCACGGCGGCTGGAACGCCACGAACACCGCCACGGGCAAGCGCATCCGGATCAAGAGTGCGCAGCGCCTGCGGCGGGCGGTGGGCGGCAACCGCAAGACGAAGATCACGACCGCCGACGCCCGCGAGGCGGTCGAGGCGGTGGTCGCGAACGACGGTCCCGCGGTCGACGCGGCCGCCACGGCAACGGCGAAGGCCAAACCGGGCAAGAAGGCCCGCGCACGGAAACCCGCCGCCGGCGAGCCCAAGCCGAAGCGCGTCAGCGCGCTGGACGCGGCGGCCGAGGTGCTGAAGACCGAGGGCAAGTCGATGCGGGCCAAGGACCTGATCGACGCGATGGCGGCGCAGGGCCTGTGGAGCAGCCCGAACGGCAAGACGCCCGAGGCCACGCTCTACGCCGCCATGCTGCGCGAGGCGCGCCAGCGGGGCGACGCGGCCCGGTTCCGCAAGGCGGACCGCGGGCTGTTCGAGTTCAACGCCGCCGCGGCGGAGGCGTAGGCCGTGCCAACCACGCGCGAACGCAGCGAGACCTTCGAAGTCCTCGACGGCCACCTGATCCGGAAGGTCCTCCCCGCTCGCGGGCAGCCGTACGAGCACCGCTGCCCGCGGGCCGCATTCGAGCAGATCGCCCACGCGGCCGAGGAGCTCGGCGGAAGCGGCTTCACGCTGGAAGATCTCGTGGCCTACGAGCGCGGCGCCGGCCGCGACGTCACGTTCACGAACGTCGCGGTCGCACTTGCGTTCCTGCGCGAGCGCAGCATCCTCGACGCCCGCTACCGCCGGAACTATGCCGTCACGCGCAGCGTCCACCTCGACGCGATGACGGAGTTCCACGCCTTGGCCACGAAGGCCTGATCGCATCGCAGTCCTATCCTCGACACCTCGGCCGAAGACGCCGGGGTGTTGCTTCGGCATCCGATGCATTGCGACAATGGTCGCGTGCGAACCTCCGCGAAACGTCATGCCGTCTTTAGATGGGTCCTCTACCTGACTTGCGTCAGCCTCTGCGCCTACTGGATTGCCGGCTTCTGGCTCTTCGCACGTGTCTCCGACAACCTGAACTTCACGTTGTGGTTTTGGCGCGGACGAATCGAACTCTGGCTCTTTGACAGCCGCACGGCTCCGTCTATCATGGTTGGCAGCTGGGCGGCGCCCGAGCCGGCTGAGCTTCACGGGCTGAGTGCCCGGCTGTGGAGGCGCGTGTGGCTTGACATCGCTCAGGTCCCGGAGCGCGACGCAATCGACAGCCTCGGCGGGTGGCCGCAGCTCTATCGGCCCGACAATGAGTTCCTCTGCATTAACGTGCCCGTCTGGCTCATCCTTGCCGTGGCGGCTGTCGGTCTTGTACGAGCCCGGGCGTTGCGCCGGACGGCGAACGCGCGATGCGTGTGCGGATACGACTTGACCGGCAACGTCAGCGGACGATGTCCGGAATGCGGAACGATCACCCGGGCTAGCTGTGAAGAGTGAGCCATGCCGAAGTGGACGAAGGCGTTCTTGCTCATCATCATCATTGGCTGCTCTCATTCCCATCGGGATATCGAACCCGTGAACCAACGCGCGCCTGCTGAGCAGACCAATTGGGCTGCGCGTTACGTCGGGGACGCGCAGCTTGCCGGCGTAACAGTGCAGCAGTATCCCGATTGCGAAGGCGAGGCGGCTCGCTATCGCGGGAAGCATCCGGCGATGGCCCTCTACGTTTTCAAGGATGGGCGCGTGAACCAGGTCGGCTTCGAGCCGGACGGCACAATCAAGGAGGATTTCTGGTTTGCAATCGAGCCTGATCACTGGGTCTGGGAACAACTCGACCAAACCATCGCAGGTAAGGCCGATCAACCGCCCGGGTAGCTCACGCCGAGTCTCATGAATCATTGAGCACGCTCCGCCTTCCGGCCCGTGAACTTCTCCCAACGCTGCACGATGACGTCGCAGTACAGCGGATCGAGCTCCATCAGGAACGCGCGCCGCCCCGTCTGCTCCGCCCCGATCAGCGTCGAGCCGCTGCCGCCAAACAAGTCCAACACATTCTCACCGGCGCGCGATGAGTACTGCATCGCCCGCACCGCCAACTCGACGGGCTTCTCCGTCAAATGCACCATGCTCTGCGGGTTGACCTTCTTGACCGACCAGACATCCGTCGCGTTGTTCGGCCCCAGGTAGACGTGCGCCGCGCCTTCGCGCCAGCAGTAAAAACACCATTCATGGTTGCCCATGAAGTCTTTGCGCGTGAGGACCGGATGCTCCTTGATCCAGATGATCGCCTGCGAGAAGTACAGCCCGCAGGCCTTCAGCACCGCCGGGTAGTTCGCGCAGTTCGCGTAGCCACCCCAGCAGTACAGCGCGCGACCGGGCAGCAGCACGCGGGCGATGTTGCCGAACCAGGCGCGCAGCAGCCGGTCGAACTCCTCGTCCGACACGAAGTCGTTGGCCAGCGGCCGGTCCTTGGCGCGCAGCTTCCGATGCGTCGCCTTCGCCTTCTCCGGATGACGCTCCAGGTCGAGCTTCTGGTGGTGCTTGATCCCGGTCTTGCCGCGGGCGACGTCGAAGCCGCTGTGGTGCAGCCCCTGCGCGTCCAGCGCTTTGACGCCTTTCTGCGTCCCGGCGAATGACGACAGGCCCGCCGCGATCGCGTTGTTGCTGCGCGGCTCGACCTTCACGTTGTACGGCGGATCGGTGTTGACCAGGTGAACGGGCTGGCCAGCGAGCAGCCGGTCCACATCCCCGGGCGCGCCGCTGTCGCCGCAGAGCAGACGGTGATCGCCGAGCAGCCACAGGTCGCCGGGCTGCGTGATCGCTTCATCCGGCGGCTCAGGAATGTCATCCGGATCGGTCAGGCCGTCTTTTACGCCCGGGTCGAGCAGCTGCGCGAGCTCGTCTGCGTCGAACCCAAGCAGCGACCAATCGATGCCGGCGCCTTGCAGCTCGGCCAGTTCGATCGGCAGCAGGTCCAGGTTCCACTCGGCGAGCTCGGCGGTCTTGTTGTCGGCGATTCGGTACGCGCGAATCTGTTCGGGCGTCAGATCGCGGGCGACGTGAACCGGTACTTCTGCCAACCCGAGCTTCTGCGCCGCCTTCCACCGCGTGTGCCCGCAGACGATGACACCAGCCTCGTCGACGACGATCGGCTGGCGGAAGCCAAACCGCCGGATCGACTCGGCCACCGCATCGACCGCGGCGTCGTTGATGCGGGGGTTCTTCTCGTAGGGCTTGATCGCGGCCAGCGGCCGCAGTTCAACGTTCAGCATCGGTCAGACCTCCATGTCTCGCGTTGCGGGCGGAACCTCCGCCGCCCAGGCGGCCCCCAGACCGCGACGTTGGGCCCCGGGGGCGTCGCGGGGCCGCCAAGTGGTACGAACCTACCAGTCCGCGCGCCCGCGTCGCCCAGGGCGGCCCCGTTGGCGCGCGTCGGCCACCCGGACAAGCGCAACAAACTCTGTCGGGATTGCGAGCTGTTCCCGCGACCCCTCCGGGCCGATTCGGCCAGGGGGGAACCATGTTTCACCCTTTCACCCCTCCCCTCGCGTACACGCGCGCCGCGACGCGTCCGGGCAGCGCGTGAGGGGAATCGCGTGAAAGAGTGAAACATAGAGAGAGAGTCTTTCTTTCTCCCTATATTCCTGCCATTTGCGCACTTCCCATGTTTCACCCGGCAGGGGTGAACCTTGGGTGAAGCTTGGAGAATCATGGCCCGCTTGTGGTCGTTCAAGATTCACCCTCCGCCGGTGTTTCACTCTGAAGGTTCACCCCGCCCGCCAGCCGGTACGACCGCACGTGCCACCCCGGCCGCGCGGTGGTCACGACCTCGATGTCGCCCTGCTGCGCCAGCGTCTCGACGAGCGTGCCGAACGTCTTGGCGTCCAACTTCATCCGCTTGAGCAGCACGCTGTGGGGCAATTCGTGGCCCGGTGCGTTCCGCAGCTTCTCCATGAGCTTCAAGCATTCGGCGTGGAAGGGGTTTTCGGCCACGTGGCCGGATGCCATGTAGAGCATGCGGCGGGTCTGATGCAGCACGAACCGCGAAGCCCAACGGACCGCGACCACGTCGATGCAAGGCGACCGATAGTCCCCGCTGACCGCGTGCAACAGCGCCAGCTTCCGGGTTTGCTCGCTGACACGGCCCCAGACCGTGGTGCCGACCGGATCGCTCGCCGCCTCGGCGCGGGCGTACTCGGTCTCGGCTTCCGCACGTGTCTCGACGAGCAGGCCCAACGCTTCCTCGGTCGCTTCGATGACGGCCGGGACGGGATGCCATTCCTGGAGGTTGCCCCGCCCCGGTCGGTAGTCGGCCCACCAGCGGGCCGTGTCGATGACGCGCTCGGGCAGGTCGACGATCCGCGGTTCCTGCCCCTTGCAGCGCGGCCCGGACTCGAGGATGACCATGCGCGCAAAGAACCCGTTGGTGAGCATCCGCTCGGAGAGGGCCTCGTAGTAGTGGTTCGGGATCGCGGTGCCGAAGATGACGAGGTTGGGCTGATCGATCACGCCCGGCGTAGTCTTGCCGGCCTTGCGCCGCATGGGAAAGACGCTGTTCGACGCCGAGTACATCGTGAGCAACGTGCCCATGACGTTCTCGTGGCGCGCGTCCTTGGCCTTGTTGATCGACTGCAGCATGCCGTCGATCTCGTCGGTCTGGAACAGCATGCACGGGTTCAGGAACAAGGCGTCCTGGACACCCTCGCCGGAGGCGAAGCGGTCGCCGAGGCACTCCGCCAGGCCGACCTCGTGCACGATCCGCGTGTTGACCTTGCGGGGCCAGTCCTTGCCGGCGGCCGAGTGCGCGAGGCCGAGCAGGTAGATGTTCGTGCGGTTGTCGCCAGCGTCGCGGACGCGGCGGCCGGCCAGGAACGCCTGCAGCGCCAACGCCCCACAGAACGCCATCACCGGATTCGGGTACGGCGCCGTGGCCAGACAGTAGTCCATGACCTCGCCGACGAAGCCCGGGACGTGCAAGAGCTCGTCTGGCAGCGGGCCGGGATCGGGCAGTGGCGGCGACGTCTTCGGCGCGGCCACGGCACGACGGTCGAGGGTGAACGCCGACAGGTCGACGTCGCCCGCGCCGCCCGGCGGCGGTTCCCAGCCTGGTTCGACCGCACGCCGCAGGTCGTGCCACGTGTACTGCTGACCACGGTTGTGCTTGTTGCAGTATGCCAGCTTGCCATCGTCGCCCACCAGAACTGCGATATCCGAACCGCCGGTGGACACGATCTCAGGGTTGATCGGGCAGTGTTCGAGCAGCAGCAGGGTCTTGTCGCCGTTGCATCGTTCGCCCTTGACCGGGACGCCGTGGGCCTCGAGCCAGATCCGTACACCGGTGGGCGTGCAGTCGATCCGCTCCCCCGACGCGGCGCAGACCGTCTCGGCAGCAGTGGCCATCGGCGTCGCGTGGACGCCGGCGAGTTGTTCGAGCAGCTCGCCCGCCACCGGGCCGATCGGGTCAGGCACATCGACCAGTTCCGCGCGCCGGTGCAGACGGTCGGCGACGCCGGCCACGCCGCGCAGCTCGTCGCCCTTGCGGCTGACCGTACCGACGACCTTGACGATCCGCGCCGGGTTATGCACGGAACGGTCAACGGCGACGGTACCGTCATCGAAGCGGTGCGCGATCGCTTCCAGGACGCGTCTGACCAGTCCTTCATCGTTCGCCGGCAGGTCGAGCCGGTAGAGCAGGTGATACCCGTTGCCGGACATCACCACGATCGGCACTGGCCAACCAGAATCGGTCAGGTGATCCGCGACTGCGCGGGCCCGCTTGGTTGCCAGCGCCAATTCCGTATCGGTCGAACTCACACCGGCTGGGCGGACGGGGTCGATGTCGATCAGCAGCCACCGCCGGCGAACAACGTCCTTGTCCTGCGTGGTTTCGCGGGCGCGTGGCTTGATCCGGTTCGCCGACCGCGCCAGCAGCGCCGGCGCGACCGGATTCAGCGTGACGTAGATGCCCGGCGCAACGGCGGAGTGGTCCAGCGCCGCGATCTCGTCGGCGGCCCGGTCGAGTGTGTCGAACGTGAAGTAGCCCGAGCACGTGTAGGCGTATTTCGCGTCCGGTCGGTCGCGGCAGCCGGGGGCGCGCACCTCGAACACGTCCCCGGGCTCGAACAGCAGCTCGAGGAAGCGGCGGATCGTGTCTCGCGGCGCGGCGTTGCCCATCTACGACCTCGCGATGACAAACTCGGGCGGCAGCCAATGAACCGGGAACCCCATGAACTGCGAGCTGTGGTCGCCGTTGGTCTGCTCGAGCCCGGGCGGGCATCCCTCGGGGAGCCGCCGCAGTTCAGCGCTGTACCAGCTGCGGAACACGTTGAGATCGCCAAGCAGCCAGCGGCGGATGCCGGCGTCGTCGCCAAAGCCGTAGAAGAGGGCGTCGCCCCAGCCTTCGAGGATCTTCGCCAGCTCGGTTTTGCTGCCGTACAGACGCCGCGTACGGATGGTGAACTCGTCGCCGTAGCGTTTGGCATACTGCGCCCGCCGCACCCGGCACGCGATCCGCACCGCTGACGACCGCAGGACGATCAGGTCCGTGTTGTGCTGCTGGTCCTCCTCCAGCGGCGCTTCGAGGATCAGATGCCGCGCCACGAGTTCGCGAATCTGCGGGATGAACCGATCGGACCAGCGTTTGTCGTCCTGCCAACCGTTCATCGGGCCTCCTTGCCCCAGCCGACGAAGCCGTCGATTCGTCGGCGGTTAAACATGTCCAGACGACGCCCCGCGGTCACGCGCCGCACCATCTCGTAGAAGGCCTCGGGCTTCTCGCTGTGCCGGCCACGCGGGGCTTCGAAGCACGTTCGAAAGGCCTTCGTGTCGAGGAAGACGGGGCTGCCGCGGCGGGCGTACAGTGCGAATTCGCAGTTGAACTGCGGCAGGCCCACCGGCTGGAAGCCGCCCGGCTTGTGCCAGACGAACGTGCAGGCGTACTTCAGGCCCCAGCGCTCGAGCAGCAGCAGCGCGAGCGGCAGAAAACGCTGCGTGGTCCACAGCCACACGTGGCAGTCATCCGCCGCTGGAATGGTCAACGCCGCGAGCTGCTTTTCGGTCATGGTCGGGTAGTCGAGCTCCGTCTGGTTCGGTCGGCAGTCGCGCTCGATCTTCCGCATCGGCCAGGGCGGGTCGATGACGACCACGTCGTACAGGCCGGTGGGTGCCTGCGCCTCGCGCGCGGCGAGCTGGCTCAGGCGTGTGGCCGTCTCCTCGCGGCGGAGCTCACGCACGACGTGCGCGGTGGTCCGCTTGCCGTCCAGGACCTCACGCGCCTTGTCGGGATGCCGTTCGAGCAGCTCGGCAGCCTTGATAACGGCTGCCTTGGGTGGGCCCTTCCCGCGGACGACCTTGCGATCGATGTCGGGATCGAGCGCCCTGGTCTTCTCGACCGCGTCAGCGAACTGCCCGTCGCGGCGGATGGTCTTCTCATCGACGCCGTGCTCACGGGCCAGGCGCTGCGCGGTCTTGACTGAGTGGACATTTTGTCCACTTTGTTTTGCGGCGTACTTGTTGCCCGGCGGTGCGCCCCGCGCCTTCTTCAGCCGGTTGTACCGGCGGCCGCGCAGCAGTGCCGCCTGGTCCGGCGTCAGGTTCCGCCGCCCGAGCTGGTTGGCGTCGATCCAGTCCGCTGCCGCCTCGCGGTCGGCCAGGGGGACGTCAGTAACGGCGAAGTCAATACCGTGCCGCTGGCAGATCTCGTAGCGATGGTGCCCGTCGAGCAGGATGTCGTGGCCGCGCCACACGACCAGCGGATCGCGGCAGCCGTCGCGCAGGATGTTCGCCTCGAGCATCTCGCGCTCGTCGTCCGCCAGCGGCGGGACGAGCTCGCGCAGCTCGCGATCGACGATGATCCGCGCGGCGGCCGGCATCAGAACGGCACCTCCGCGAGCATCCGCTCTTCGTACTCATCCCGCGGCACCCAGCGCAGCCAGCGGCCGCACCAAGCGCAGAGCTCCTGCCCGGCGTGCGGGCCTTTGCCAGGCTGGAGTGTGCGATCCGACTTGCCGCATGCGGGGCACGCCAGCTCGGACGGGGTGTCCGCGACCGCCGGCTTGTCGCCGAGCCGATACGCGACGACGCGGTCGAAGCGGTCGCCTTCACGGCGCTCGACGGTGATCGCGACGGTCGGCGCCAGCGCACCGGCCTCGGCCCGCTCAACGGCCTGCTCGGCGGTATCGGGTACCGGGTCGTCTGAGCGTGCGCGCCACCAGATCTCCGCCTTCTGGCGCGGGAAGCCCTGGTGCTCGAAGCAGACCCACTCAGAGGTGTAAGTCTGGAACCCGATCTTGTAGTCGACGCGCATCGTGCGCGGCGCGTCGGGCGGGGCGTCGCGTTTCACGTGGACGGCGTAGAAGACCTCGCTGACCTCGTGCTCGGTACGCGTGACCTGATCCGACAAGATGGCCTCGGTGCCGGCAGTCGCCTCGTGCTTGCTGCGCTGGCGCTCGGGGAACTCGTGGCCGCACTCGGGGCAGTTCGCATAACCCGCGGCGATCAGCGCGTGGCACGCCGGACATTCCTTGGCCGGTGCTTCACCGTTGCCGTTGGACTCCGGGTCGGCCAGGCGGATCGCGTCGACCGGCCCGTGGCGCAGCACGTTGCCGCCGAAGTCCAGCACGAGGCAGTCCGTCTTGCCCGGGTGGAGTCGGAAGCCTCTCCCGACCATCTGGTAGTAGAGGCCCGGCGAGAGCGTCGGCCGCACCAGCGCGACGCAGTCGATGTTCGGCGCGTCGAACCCGGTCGTGAGGACATTGACGTTGCAGAGGAACTTCAGCTCGCCGGCGCGAAAGCGGCGCAGCGCCTCGTCGCGCTGGAACGGCAAGGTCTCGCCGCAAACGAACCCGCACTCGGCCTTGTGCCGCTCGCTGAACACGCGACAGATGTGCTCGCCATGCCGCACGCCGGACGCGAAGATGAGCACGCTCTTGCGATCCTGCGTGTGCTCGACGATCTCACGGCAAGCCGAGAGGACCAGGTTCTCGGTATCCATCAGGTCCTCGACCTCTCCGGCGACGTACTCACCGCCGCGGACATGGAGCTGGTCATAATCGGGGCGTTGCAGGCCGGCCTTGGTGCGCAGCGGGCAGAGGTAGCCCTGCACGATCAACTCTCGTACGCCAACCTCGAAGCACACCGCATTGAGGATGTTGTCAGGCGAACAGATCGTGCCCGACTTCATGCGGAACGGTGTGGCGGTCAGGCCGATCACGCGCGCCAGCGGGTTGATCTGCTGCATGTCCGCCAGGAACGTGCGGTACATGCCCTCGCCGTCGGGCGGAATGAGGTGCGCCTCGTCGACGATCACCAGGTCGACGGCACCGACGTCGCACGCGCGCTGGTAGACCGACTGGATGCCGGCGATGGTGACAGCGTAGCCGAGGTCGCGGCGCTTCAATCCGGCGGAGTAGACGCCCACGGGCAGGTCCGGCGCGACGAGGTGCAGCTTCTCGGCCGCCTGCTCGAGCAGCTCGCGCACGTGGGCGAGGATCAACACCCGGCCGTTCCACACCTGCACGGCGTCGCGGCAGATGGTCGCCATCACCGGCGTCTTGCCGCCGGCGGTGGGGATGACGACGCACGGGTTGTCGTCGCGTGTACGCAGGAACCCGTACACCGCGTCGACCGCCTCGCGCTGATAGGGCCGCAAGATCATCTCGTCGCCATCCCGTTCAGAGCCTGCTTGAGCACGAGTTCGCGGTGCCCGTGGTGGCGCAGCAGTCGCCGGCCGGCGGTCCGCAGCTCGTCCTCGACGCGATTGAACGCATCCATTGCGTCTGCTTCGCCGTTCTGCGATGCGCGCGTAGCCGGCAGCGACTCGAACCAGTCCGCGACCGCGGCGTAGCGCAGCGCGGCGCCGATCAGCTCGGCTTCCAGCAACGCGGGCTGTCCGTCGTCCTGCCGCATGTCCTCTCCGTGATCTGCACCACGACCTTCCCGCCCGGCACGACCGGCCCGCGATGCACGTCGAGCCGGTCGATCTGACTGTCGTCCGCGTACACGCCGGCGTGCTGGAGCGCGTCGCACAGTGCCTTTTGCAGGTTGTCCAGGTCGCGCCGCCGGCCGTCGGGCGGGAATACATGCACGACCAGCTCGAGTCGCCCGTGCAGCGGTGCCGCACGGCCAGCCGCGAGGAGCGCCACCACATCCCTGCGATAGCGCCTTCCCCCGCGGCTGATCAGCGTGCGGAAGCCGACCCGCCGCCAGTAGTGGTTCACCGACGGCGGGTACGGCAGCTCGAACACCTGCGTCAGCGCTGCCACGGCGCCTTGCCGTTCCCGGCCGCCGCCGGCGCCGGCTGCGTCGCTGCGCCTTTCTTCTCGTAGCCCTTGATGACGTTGGTCAGATCGCCGGTGTCGTCGCGTTTCTTGTGGCCGACCTTGATGACCAGCGGCAGGTTGTGCAGCTCGACCGAGTCCTTCGGCGCCATCACACCCACGGCGCGGCAGATGGCCGACAGCTCGGCCCGCGCGATCTTCACCGTCGTCTCGTTGGGGTTGTCGAGGTTCAGGCGCGCCCAGAGCAGCCGGCCCTTGTGCTCGCCCTCGAGCACCTGGAAGGTGAGCTGCAGGTACTGCCCGACGCCATTCTTGGTCGGCTTGAACTCCGACTCCGAGATGATCGCCAGGTACTTGCCCGCGGGGATCGGATCGAATCCAACGGCCGGGTCCACTTGGCGCGCATCGAATCCTGTGAGGTTTGCCATGGGTCCTACACTCCTTGCTCAACGGGTTCCGGGGTTTCGATCAGCGGGTTCTCGCCGCGGCAGAACGCGGCGTAGATGCGGTAGTCCAGCGGGAATTCCTCGGGCAGGCCGAGGCGGTTCTTCGCCACGTGCGCCGGGCGTTCGGTCGTGCGGATGATCCGTTCGCCGGTGCCGATGCCCTGTACGCGCTTGCGGTCGAAGCCCTCGTTGGTGGTCTTCGTGTGGATGCGGTACGTCGCGAACAGCACGTCGTCGCACCACTCCTGCACGAGCGCCGACGCCAGCTTCTGCAAGCGCGGCGAGTAGCGGTCGTACGTGTCGGTCTCGGGGTTGGCAAACTTCTCGATCTGCGCGTGCGCGATCAGGATGATGTGCATGCCGCGCTCGTTGCGCAGCGCGTCGAGCCCAGACAAGACCTCGCGCCAGTTCGTCAGCGCGAACACGTAGCCCTTGCCGTAGCCGATGTCTTCGATGGACTCGACGCCGCGCTTCTGGCACACCTCGGCCCAGATCAGCCGCTCGAGCCAATCAACGGAATCGACGACCACTGTGCGGTACTCGTGCGGCTCGGTGTAGAGCTCGCCCAGCGCCGCGATCACGTCGGCATACTTCGTCGCAAGCGGGAAGCGCTCGCAGTCGATGTTGGTCAGACCGTCCTCGGTCTGGATGAAGATCGGCGCCTCGGCCATCGCGCCGAAGGTCGACTTGCCGACGCCGTGCGGCCCGTAGATCGTCGTGCGGCGTGGCGCCGCCACACGCCCACGTTGCACCTGCTCAAGCAACTTCATGGAATCGTTCTCCTTCGTCGTTCACGTCGGTCTTGTGTGTCTGGCGCGGGGTCCGTGCGAACGGCCCCGGCAGGTTCAGTTCGAGTGAATCGGAACACACGTCACGTGGCGCCCGCCTCACAGCCGCTCGACGAGTCGCAGCGACTCGTAGCGCGTAAACCACGCGCCGGTCTCACGGCAGCACCGCAGGTCGGTCATCGCTTCCTCGTTCTCGCCTTGCGCCTGGTCGAGCACCTGCGGCGTGATCTGCCAGACGCCGCAGCGAAACGGCTCGCGTTTCTCGACCGCGACGATGTGGACGGCGAGGCGGCGACCGCAGCAGATGGCGACGAGCGCGCGATAAAACGCCAGCTGATGCACGTAGCCGTAAGCGCGCAGGTCGAACTCGAATGCGTCCAGGCTGTCGGCGGTCTTGAGATCCACGATGCCGATGTGGGCATCCGGGTTGACCCAGTCGATCCGCGCTTGGCAGTTGTGGTCGTGATACCGGCCGCGGACCACGCCCTCGGCGACGCCCTCGGTCAGCAGTTCGCGGGCATGGGCGTGCTCGCGAACGGCGGCTGCCATCTGTTCGACCAGCGCCGCATGCACGTCGCTCAGCACCGGCTTGCTCTGTTGCTCGGCCCACTCCGCGAAGGCCTTCGTCTGCGAGCCGAAGGGCTGGCCGGTCTTCGGGTTGATCGGGCCGCCGATGGCGTACTCGCGCTCGTAGCGCTGCCGGCCCTCCAGAATTAGGGCGTGGGCCGCGCGACCGACGATGTACGCCGCCGTGTCGCGCTCCGGCACCAAGCCCAGCTCCTTCTTGCGGTAGAGCAGCGGGCAGCGCCGGAACTCGGCGAGCGCGTGCGCCGACAGGAGGTCCTTTGCTTTGGCGTGATAAACGTCCGCCGGTTCACGGACCAAGAATCGCAGGTCGAGCTTTGAGACCTTGCCGTTGCCGCCGAACATACCCAGGTCCTCCGGAAACAGATCGCGTCGGTATTCGCCCTGGCCGAGGCGGATGAGTGGCACAGCCGGGCCGCTCACGCTGCCTTCTCCGCCGTCACGTCCCGCGGCTGCGGTTCGGCGGCGCGTACCTCGAAAGCCCCCTCGCCGATCTCGCGCAGCAACAGCGCCGTGAAGATGCGCGCGACGACCGAGCCGACCTCGGTCGTCGCGTCGACCAGCATGGCATTGCGAGACGCGTCGAGCTGGTATCCGAATTCGAGACGCACCCGCGCCGAGCCGAACAGCCCTTCGCTCGCGTACAGCGCCAGGTGCAGCGTCGCCTCGGCTTCGACGAGGTCGGCTGCCCTGGAGAACGTGAAGCGGTAAACGGCTCGGTTCATCGGGAACGCCTCCAGGCATCACAGGTGCCTATTGGTTACTTACGCGGCGCCGCGTCGGTTTGGTGGGCCGCGATGTACTCCCCCAGTCCGTGGCGCGCGAGATGCCGGCGGATCTGCTCCGCGTGCCGGCGCATCGCCTCTCGGCTGCAGTGGTGCTCGCGCGCGACTTCGGTGAGGGGGTCATCCCGCAGGCTCTCCGCGATCGAGCGCTGCACATCCGAGAGCGTGTCCAGCGCCACGGCCATGTCGATTGCCAGATCGCGCTCGTGCTGGTCATCGACGGCCGGTTCGGTGAGATTGCCGTCGCCAATCTCGTCGCTGAGCTCGTCAAGCGAGTGGCGCGCCCGGCGATAGTCGCGTGAAAGAGACTTGCGCTCGCGGATCAGGCTCGCGACGCGCCGGTTGACCACCATGCGCACGAACGTCGCCGGCTGGCCCTTGCTCTGATCAAAACGACCGAGACGCATGAGCAGGTCGAGCGTCAGCTCCTGCTCGAGGTCCTCGCGGTCCGACCTAGTGAAGCCGTACTTGCCGATGAGCTGGCGGGCCTTCACGCGAATGAGCGTGGTCGCGTATTCATCAAGTGTGATCTGCTTGCTGGTACCCATTGGGGTCTCCTCGCGGCCGGCGAGGAGGCGTGGGTGCCGTTCGACATCGAGCTAAGAAAACAGGCGGAGCCACCGCGGGTTGCCGATGTCTCAGCACCCACGATGGCTCCGCTGCGCGGCCGCCTGTCGTGCGGTTGGTCTTGATTCCGCAGGCGCTAGCGCGCGCCCGCTTCCAGGTTCACGTGCATGTTGAACGGGAGTCCGTGCTTGACCGTCAGGACGTCGATGAGGCCGTCACGCAGACGATCCAGTTCTTCGAACAGCTCGACGACTGGGGCCTTGAGTGCAAAGTCGCCGAGGGCCCACTCGTCGCGCACGCCGTTCTGGCCGCCGAATTTCACCTCGCGGACGATCGTCGGGAGGGGATCGAGCACCGGCTCGCCAGCGCGGACTGGGAGCTTCTCGATTCGCCCGAAGTTGAGCACCTGCATCAACTCAAGCAGGCGTGCGCGGCAGGACGAGACGTGCTGCTTTGAGAGTGGCCGGGTTTGCTTGCGCCCGCCATCAGGCGCTGCTGCGGAAACAACCATGACGTTTCTCCTCGTGCATTCTTCGGGATCACCACGCTGGCGATCCGCACGAGGGGAGTGTCGCTAGATCGGCTGATTCAATCGGTGCGCGAAGGGTGTCGAAACGGTTGCGGAGTTTTCTGCTCGTTGCGGAGTTTCTGAGCTCGTGCAATGCCGGCGTCCGTGAGCCAGCAGCCCCCGCCCCGCCCTGTCTTGCTGTCGATCAGCCTGCGAGTCTTGAGCTCGGCCATGACGGCCTTCAGCGCATTGGGATCCGCGTCGTTGCCAAGGGCCTTGATCGCAATCTCCTCAGTCGACCGACGTCGATCCGAATCGACAGCATCGAGTTCAAGCATCGCGACCAGCACGAGCTGTGCACGATCGCTGAGGGGCTCCTCGCTGGCCTGGACCCCGAGAAGCTTGCTGATCTGGGCCGCTGGCGGCCTGGCGCTGGCCTTGGTGCGACGCAGCGCTTGTGCAGACAACCGGTATACGCGAAGGACCGGCGAGCGTTTGGGAAACACGCGGCCACATCCTGCGCACTCAAACGGGTCTTCTTCCCGAACGGCCTCCCGAAACGCGTTGGCAGACATCAGGTTCTGGCAACGCTCGCACTCGACCATCTGCTCGGCCAGCAGAACGTCCTTCGTTGCCAGCAGCTCGAACACGGAGATCACCTGATTCTCTTCCGCGTCGAGCACGCAGGAAAAGTCACCGGGCCGAAGCGGCGCCGACGAGGAGATCTCCGCAAGCCGCTGGTCGACCTGCTCAACAACGCGGAGTAAGTCCGGGTGTTTAGCGGCTATGGCTTCTGATTCGTGAAAGAACATACCGTGTCGTCTGCTCGCCGTTCGGAGTTGGGAAATTGACGCGGTTGCGCCAACCGACAACGATCACGTGGACCTCGGCGTCCAGGGGGTTGGTGACCGGGTTCGCGACCGAGTTGGGGAGCCAGTAGAAGTTGCCAAGGTGCCCGACCCCCGACTTTCGGACGGCCGCCAGCGCGGCGTCGATGACAGCCTCACCGAGAAGGGGATCAGCTGGCGAGGCACTCCTTCCTTCGAGTTTTCGCCCCTGCAAGCTGCGATAGTTGATGCCATGGGAGCGCGTCTCTCCGTTTCCGGCTTCCTCAAGTTCATGCAGCTTCTGAATCGGCGGGCGCAGATCGACGATGCGGAAGCGGCTGCCGTCGAGCCACCCATCTACCAACTTGAAAAACTCCTCAGCGACGGCCTCATAGCGAACGCCTGTTGGAAGCTGCGAGATCTGTAGAAATGCCGTGTTGGCGTTCAAGTCCCATTCAAATGCCACGAGACCTCGGGTAACCCGGTGCACAAACGCGCGAAGCTCAACCGGCTCGCCCTCTCTCGTCACCTTGGATTCGTCATACTCAGCGTTTCGCTCCCACCATTCGCGCTTCTTGATCGCAGTCACGCGAAGCCGATTCCCATCGTGCAGAATGGACGACAGCTTCATCGCTTCCGGCAAGGCCAGCGGGAGCATCGCGTTGAGGAGATTTCCAAGGCGGCGCTGCTTCAGGAGCGTGCGCACCCAGTCGGTGTTCCGCCAGTTCGTAATCGGGCTACTGGGCCCCTTGTACAGAAACACGTGCTGCTTCCCCCAAGGGACCACTTCGTCTAGAAACTGCACGATCTCGGCGGCGGTGAGCTCACCGTCGCGCAGCGCCTCTTCGATGCGATCGCGGATTCGCTCCTTCGTGCCTGTCCTTGCAGACCCCGTGCGCGCGAGGAACTCGCGAATCTGTGACTTCTTGAGCGCCAACAGATCCGTCAGGAGCTGGGCCAGTTCCTCTTCCGTGAATCCGGGAGCCTGAAGCGGTTTCATGCTCACTCCGTTCCGGAACGTGCCCGCGCCCGCGGTCTCCGCCGTCCGCCCACTCGCCCACGCCGCGGTCGACACGTTCGCCTTACATTCACCGCACACAGACCGCTGGCGACAGCATAGCACACGCCACAACTTGATTCCATACCGGCAGCCACCCCAAGGGGTGGTAGCTAACAGACCGATAACTACTTCTGGGGTGCCGGCCTGGCGGCGGCGGCACGAACCTCGCGCCACAGTTGCCGCGGCTTCCGCCAGTCCGGAACGTGCGTGATCGGTCGGAGCTGCAGCTCCCGGATCGGGTCGCGGCCGAACTTGACCGGCGGCAGGAACAGGAGGTCTTCCTGGATGTCGGGAACCAGGCTCAGCAGGTTCATGATCTGCGTCACGCGGCGCGGGTAACGTGGCCGAGGCGGGGCAGGCCGGTGTGGTCGCGGGCGAGCGTAAGTGAGCCCGTAGAGCCAATCTTGAGCGTCCTCCGCTTCGCGACCGTAAGATGGGATCGCGGTGACGAGCGACGAAGGTCGAGGTGATCCGATGAGTGATGGCGACGAGGCGTTCCGCAAGGCGGTCGAGCAGTACTTTCCCGGCGGGTTCAGTCTGCGCGACGAGGCCAACGCGATTGTCGCCTATGCCTTCCGCAACGGTCCCATCGAAGACCTGCACGCGGGCAACCCGTCGGAACTGCTGGAGAATCCCGAACTGAGCCGCATCACCGACCACGAGATGAAGAAGATCATGGTCAACGCGTGCCAATGCGTGGAGAGGCTGCTGCGGGAGAAGCAGGAAGATCCAGGTGCGTACTACCAGCAGATCCTGGAGTACAACCTCAAGTACTGCCGGAAGTGGGAACGGTGACCGGCTTGGGCGCCCGGTCGCATGTCATGCGCTTCCACAGCTGTCGCTGCTTCCGCCAGTCTGGCGTCGCGGCGATCGGCCGGAGCTGCAGTTCGCGGATCGGGTCGCGGCCGAATGCGAGCGGCGGCAGGAACAGGATGTCCTCCTGGACGTCGGGAGCGAGGTTGAGCAGGTTCATGATCTGCGTCATCCGGGCACGCGTGACGTGGCCGAGCCGGGCCAGTTCGGCGTAATCGCGCACCTCACCAGATTCGATCAGCCGCTGGAAGCGCAGGGCCAGCGCCATCAAGCGGGCGATCCGCGGTACGCGGCCGAACATCGGCGGCGGCGGGGCGGACGGGGGTTCGCCACGACGGAGTTCCTTGCGCCCGCGGCGCGCCCGGGCGAAGTGGATGGTGCTCTGCGTCGTGATCCGCCCCTCGCGCCCTTCGGCAACCACCACACTCATGCCGCATCCTCCTCCGCCTTCTCGGCCAGCGCCTTGATGCCCGTCGGCCGGAACGTCACCGCCACGCTGCCGGTCTTGCCGTCATAGTCGACGCGCTCGACCAGCAGTTGGACGATCCGCGCCTGCTCACGAGGCGTCAGCGACTCCCACACCGGGTCGAATAGCGACAGGGCCCGCACGACCTCGCGCTCGTCTACCAACTCGCGGGTCAACACGACATGTCGCTCACGCACTTCGGTGAGCCGCGTCTCAAGCCGGCGCAATTCGTCCTGCTGTCTCGCCACGTCCGACCCGTTGGAACCGAGCGTCGTGAGGTGCTGCTTGAGCGCCTTATTTTGTCGCGCGAGGTCGCGTTCGAGCGTGCCCCGCTCGCGTTCGAGGTCCGCGATCGCCTTCTGGCTCTGCACCCGCACCTGGCGAACCGTCTCGGCGAGCACGCCCGGGTCGCGGCCGATGCTGCGAATCTGATCGACCACGAACCGCTCCAGTTCGCCGGCGGGCACGGACTTAGACGGGCACGTGTACCAGCCGCGCTTCATCGCCTTGGTGCAGACGTAGTAGCGATAGCGCTTCGGCCCCTTCGACGACGTCGAGTGGACCATCGCGCAGTCGCACGGCACGCAGCGGAGTAGCCCCTTCAGCAGCGCTCCGTACTTGTTCTTCACAACCCCGCCGCCGGTGCGGCCGTTGCGCTGAAGCATCGCTCGAGCGCGCTGCCAGATGGCTTCATCGACGATCGCGTCGTGTTCGCCGTCGAACAGGTCGTCTCGGTGCCGGACCTTTCCCAGGTACGCCGGGTTCGTCAGTAGCCGGAACAGCGTCACTTTGTCGAACGGCCGTCCGCCGACCATCATGCCGGTACGACGCGTGGTCCACTGCTTCGTTCGCCAGGCGCGGCGGTCGAGTTCCTGAAGAACCGGCGCGATTCGCTCGTGCTCCAGATACAGCTCGAAGATGGCCCGCACGCGGGCAGCTTCGTGGTCGTTCACGACCAGCTTCCCGCCGCCCGGCGTGACGAGCAGGTCGTAGCCCAGCAGCGGCTTGCCGCCCATCCACTTCCCACGCCGGCGCGCGGCCGCGATCTTGTCGCGCGTGCGTTCCGAAATGATCTCGCGCTCGAACTGGGCGAACGAGAGCAGGATGTTCAGCGTCAGCCGGCCCATCGAGTTGGTGGTATTGAAATGCTGCGTGACCGAGACGAACGAGACACCGCGCTGGTCGAAGCGCTCCATGATCTTGGCGAAGTCCAGGATCGAGCGGCTGAGCCGGTCCACCTTGTAGACCACGATGCAATCGATCTTGCCCGCGTCGACGTCGGCCAGCAGTCGCTGAAGGGCGGGGCGGTCCATGTTCCCGCCGGTGAAACCGCCGTCGTCGTACTGGTCGGGCAGGCAAACCCAGCCCTCGCCGGCCTGGCTGGCGATGTACTTCTCGGCGCTGTCGCGCTGGGCGTCGAGCGAGTTGAAGTCCTGCTGAAGCCCCTCCTCGGTGCTCTTGCGCGTGTAGATCGCACAGCGGATCTGCTTCGGCTGCGGCTCGGCCTCGCGGCGTTTCCTACGCATCTACGGTCTCCCGCCGTCGCTTTGGCTTGGCGACAGTTCTGGCCCGCTCGACCGGGGCCTTCCCGTTGCCGGTGACCTCGCCGCTCTTCCGCCCGGCGCCGTTCGCGGCTGTCGCGGTTTTCGGCTTGGCGATATTGAAGAAGAGCAGCCCGTTCCAGTGCGAGCCGGTGATGATCTTGGCGATGGCGCTTAGCGAGCGGAAGACCTGGCCGTCGTACTCGAACCCGTCGTCGCGGACGACGACGTGGTACGCCTGGCCGCGATAAACGCGCGTCAGAACCGTCCCGGGCGGCGGGACGCGCTCGTCGGCGAGCGAGGGCGCGAGCTTGGCGTCCCGCGCACCATTCCAGGCCGCCGGGCCGCTCACGCCGTTGCCGCCGGGCGCAGCCACTGGGGCGCGCGGTGCCGTGGTCCGCAGATCGGCGTCGCGGGCGAGGAACTCGGCCCGCTGGCGGGCGCGCTCCGACAGGTCGCCCTCCGCCAAGGCCTGAATCCGCCACGCGATCCGCTTGAACAGCCAGTCCCTGTTCCCGGCGCGCGTCGGCTCGCCGAAGACCGCCTCGTACTTCTCGCGCAGCTCGCGGACGGTCATCTGCTTTAGGTCCGCGATCTCCTTCCCGACGTTCATCGCCATGCGCTGCCTCCGTAAGTACCGCTCTCTCAAGGCGTTAACCACACTGGCCATCAGGGCTACTTCGGCGGGAAAGCTCAAGGCGAGTTTCGCCGGATTCCGGCGAAATCTGCGACTTGCATGCGGCAGTGCCGTGGCGCGAAGATGTGGCGCAGCGACGCACGCGCATGCGAATCACGCCGGCCGCGAGAATCGCCGCTACTTCGTGTAGCCGTTGCTCGGGTTGAAGGTCGGTCAGGTCAGTCGGATTTAACCGCTCGCGGCGTGCGGCCATGAGCATCTCCGTGAGGACGATGCCCACGACGACCTTCGCTTTGCGACCGGTGCGTCGTCTGGCGGATCGGGCCGACGCGGCCCGCTACCTGTTACATACGCGGGGCGTTAACAGAGTGGTTGCTTTATGCGCGCGATCACAATCGCGGGTCGACGGGCTCACTCTCCAGGGCTAGCACGCCGAAGACGCATTCGTGCGTGCGCCGCAGTGGCTCGCCGCGAACGAAGCGTTCGAGCGCCTCGATGCCCAGCGCGAACTCGCGGAGCGCGAGAGCCCGCTTGCGGCTCAGGCTACGCGTACGGAGTCGCTCGATGTGCGCGGGCAGCGTGTACTCGGGGCCGTAGATGATGCGCAGATATTCCCGCCCACGGCACTTGATCGCCGGCTGCACCATTCCGCGCCGGCCACGAGCGATGAAATCATACGGTTTCACGACCATACCCTCGCCGCCACGGGCGGTAAGCTCCGTCCACCACGCGATACCCTCGCGCTGGCTGGCGTCGTCGGTCAGGTCGACGATCATGTACGGCGTTGCGAGCAAGACCCCCGGATCAGCGGCACAGGCTTTCGCCAGAATGTCCATGTGCCAGACGTGGTCGCGATCGACGTGAACTTGGCCTTCGGTCGCGAGAACGTGGAACGGCGCGAGCTTCAAGTCCGCGACCGATTCAACGCTCCAGCAGTACTGCTGGTAGGCGCGCACATACTGCTCAATCAGCGCAGCCCGCTGCTGGACTTGGTCGAGGAGTGTGCGCACCTCACGTCCATTATCGGCGGCATGTTGAACTGCGGCAGTGGCTTCGGCGAGTGAACTTCGCGCAGCGGCGCCCACGGCGGCATACTGGTCCTGCAACAGCGCCTTCGCTTTCGCCGACCACGGCATCAGCTCGCAGTCGAGAGTGGCCCAATCGGTCTTCAGCTCCTCCCAGAACCCGGACGCGCCGAGCGCCGCCGAGAGGCGGTCCAGCAATTCGGCCTCCTGCTTCCGGTTCTCGAAGAATCGCCGGCCCGTACGCGTGTAGACGATGCCCCGCCCGTCATCCACGACGCCGAAGCGATGTCGAGCGACACCTTCGTCCCGGCACAGCACGACGACGGCCCGTGAGCCCATGTGCTTCTCTTCGCATACGACGCGCGGTTGGCCGTGGTTGCGGTAATGGGCGAACGCCTCGCGCGGATGCTCGAGCAAGTCTACGTCCTGGGCTGTCTCGCATGGAGACATCGTGGGCGGCAGGTAGATGAGCCACTTCGGGTTGGCGGCGAAGCGGCTCATGACCTCCAGCGCCGCAGCGCCCTGCTCCTCGCTGATGATCACGCTGCCCTGCAAACGCGTAGAGACGATGCGCTTGCCGAGCATATCGGCGATGTCGAGCACGTCGTCGTAGGCCTGCTGGGCGCTGAGAGCTGCCGCAGTATCCGATGCTCCCGCGGGCGCGAACGGCTTCTTTGACTCCGCGTAGACGCGCTTCGCTGGAGCCGACACAAGCTCCCGCTCCGGATAACGCAGTGCAGTAAGCCGACCGCCGAAGACGCAGCCGGTGTCGATGTTGATCGTGCGATTGAGCCACTCCGGCTCCGGGACGGGGGTATGGCCATATACGACCATCGCCCGGCCGCGGTACTCGGCGGCCCAGTTGTAGCGGATCGGTAGTCCGAACTCGTCGGTCTCGCCCGTCGTCTCGCCGTAAAGAGCGAAGTCGCGCACCTTACCCGACCCACGCCCCTGCATTTCGGCCTTCATGCCCGCGTGAGCGACGACCAGGCTGCCGTCGTCGAAGACGTAGTGGCTGACCAGGCCGTCCAGGAACTCGGCTACTTGCTTGCGGAACTCGGCGGATTCCGCATCGAGCTGCGCCAGGCTCTCGGCCAGGCCGTGCGTGATCTGCACGTCCTTGCCGCGCAGTTTGCGCATGAGCTTCATGTCGTGGTTGCCGGGCACGCACAGCGCCCCGCCGTCGGCGACCATGCTCATCACCAGCCGCAGGACCTGGGGGATTCGCGGCCCGCGATCAACGAGGTCGCCTAGAAAGACCGCCTTCCGGCCCGCCGGCGGCGTCACGCGGTATCCGAAACCGCCTGCACTGTCCGTTTCGTCGACGCGATACCCCATGATTCCGAGTAGCTCGACGAGCTCGTCAAAGCAGCCATGCACGTCGCCGATGATGTCGAACGGTCCGTGCTCGTGCTTGCGGTTGTTCCACAGCGGCGTGCGCTCGACGGTCGCGGCATCCGCCTCCTCGGGCGTGTTGAACACGAATACGTGGCGAAAGCCCTCTTTGCGCAGAAAGCGGAGCCCGCGCCGCATCGCGCCCTGCTGATTGCGAATCACCTCGCTCCGCATGTTGTTGCGGTCTTGCCGTAGCGCGTTGCGATCGGCGCAGATGCGGGCGCCGATGTCGAACACGATCGCGACCGGCAGGCAGTGGTACTCGCGCGCGAGCTGCACCAGCGGCTTGCGGTCCTCCGGCTTGACGCTGGTGGCGTCGACGACCGTCAGCTTGCCCGCCGCGAGCCGCTTGCCGGCGACGTAGTGCAGCACGTCGAACGCATCGCCCGTCGCCGCCAGGTCGTTCTCGTCGTCGCTGACGAGCCCCCGGCAATAGTCGCTGCTGAGAACTTCGGTCGGCTTGAAGTGCCTGCGCGCAAACGTGGATTTGCCCGAGCCCGACGGGCCGATGAGGACGACTAGAGAGAGTTCGGGAATGCCAATAGTCATGTCGTGTGCTAGCACCTACGCGAAGCGACCATCATCAATAGCAGTCAATCGTCCCCAGCACTGCCCCGTCGTTCTGTAGGAACAGATAGAGATTGCCGACGTCGCCCCACATCAAATGATCGTCGCCATACTCGCTCAGCGGTTCCTCAACATTCAGGAAGGGAAACCGTATCTCATGTGCCGGGTGCACGGAGCCAAGTGTTGCGATGTAGCGTCCCGGCAGTTCGGCCGGCGGCTGCGTCCACGGTGGCAATCCGCCAATCTTGGTTGCCTGAATGACAGCCAACCGGTTCATACTATAGCTCCTGGAGTCCTGGAGAGCAGACGGAACCTCCCGCAGGTCATATGTGCGGTGTATCACGCCGAAGACCGCATTGGGCGATTTCTCTGCGCACGGAACGGTACCGATCAGTGCATGAGCGCTCGGCGTCACCCACTCAAAATGCAGTTCGTCGCTTTCGAGACCGCGCCACGCCTCGCCGCAGTCGAACACAGCGAGAATTTCACCGGGTAGCTCCCCAGTGAGATCCCTGGAGTCGGCGAAGTTGATCTGCGCCAAGAAGCACGCCGGTGATCCATCTCGGGCGGCCGGCCATTTGCGGTTCACGGGCCAATAGGGCAGACCGCCGACCTTGGTCGCCTCGCGACGCGGGGGCTCACCCACCGCCATGATGAAAACGTCCGTGGGCACGGCATCGGCACGCGCAGTATCCCCAATCGCTTCGCGTCGCAGTTGTTCGTTGACGGCCATGTGAACCGGGCTCGTGACAATCTCGCCGTGAGGCATCATCAGGCGAACATGCCGCTCTACTGCGGCTTCGTCGGGATACTCGCGCGGCACCTCGGCGCGTCGCCTCGTGACGAACTCTCGCGCTTCCTGCCGGAGTCGTACAAGCGGAAACTCCGCAATCCAGCGATCAAGATCGAACCGCGTGTGAGTCATCCGATCAGTCCTTGCGAAAACATGGCCATCTGCGTCGGCGCGCCGACGACCGCGTCTTCCGGCCCGATCGGCAAGAACCGCACCGTATACCCGAACCGCTCGGCCACGCCGGCGGCCCACGCCTGGAACTCCGCCCGCGTCCATTCGAATCGATGATCGCGATGGCGGAACTGCCCCGCCGGCAGCAACTCCCACTTCACGTTGTATTCACGATTCGGCGTCGTAACGATCACCGTCCGCGGCCGGGCGAACTCGAACAGCACGCGCTCGAACGCCGCCAGCCGCGGCGCGTCCAGGTGTTCGATCACCTCCACGCACGTGGCGGCGTCGAACGACGTTGCCGCGTCGATGCGCAGCCGCGAGTCGCGGTACATCAGCGAGCCGTGCATCAGCTCGATCCGCTGGCGCCTCATCGGCGGCAGGCGTTCGAGCCGCAGGCGCTCCGCGGCGATCTTGAGCGAGCGCAGCGAGACATCCATGCCAACGATGCGCTCGAATCGCTTGTCGTCCAGCAGCAGGCGCAGGAGCTTGCCCTCGCCGCAGCCGACGTCAACCACCGACTGGGCTTCGCAGCCCCGCAAGGTGGCGAGGACCGTCGCGAGCCGCTGCGAATTGAGCGTCGGCCAGCGTTCCGCGGAACCGTCCGAATCTGAGGGTTCCTCGTCTTGGGCGGCGTCAGTGGCTGCTGCGGTCGCCGCGGCGCCGGCGAGCACGGCAGTCGCGGCGCCGGTCGGAATCACTTCGTAGACCGTTGCCGCGCCTGGTGCGGCGTCGGAATTCTCGATCGCGACCTGCGCCTCAAGCGCCGCTTCTTCCAGTCCGTGTTGCACGTGCTCCGCGTCAGGGTCCGGCTGATCCTCGTCGGTGAGGCGAGCGAGCGCCTCGCGTGCCAGGCTCCATTGATGCTTGAGGTATCGACGTGTGATCGCGTCGCGCTCCGGATGACCCGCGAGCCAGCCCTCGCCCTTGCGCAGCAGCTTCTCCACTTCGTCATCACCGACCCAGTAGTGCTTGTCGTTGTCGAGCACCGGGATTAGCACGTACAGGTGTGTCAGCAGTTCGCAGAGCCGGATCTTTCCGCGCAGCCTCACAGTGAAATAGCTGCTGTCGCCCCAGTCGGTGAACTTCGCATCGAGCGCGTGGCGTTCAGCCGAAACTTCGTAACCCAACGGCTCGAACAGGCGACGCAGGAATACGTCGCCTCCGCGACATGGCAGCACGGCAAGGCGCGCTTCCAGCGGGAGGGTCTCACTCACGAGTTCCGGCCGATCGGTGCAACGCCCGCCGAGCGCCGAGCCGTACACCTGCGCGATGGCCACACTCATGAAGCTGCTTGCGACGTACGGCCGGTCGTTCACGTACTGCTGAAGCGAGAAGCCCTCACCAGCCGGGCCGCCGCGACGGCGCACTAGCCCGATCGGATCAACGTCGAGCAACAGCGCCGCGGTGCAGCGCTGCTCGATCGCCTCCGGGTAGAACACGTGCGCACGCCCGAATGCCAGCTCGAAAGTCTGCGCCTTGGCCGGGTGTTTGTGCAGCAACCAGCCGAGGTCAGTGGCGGGTGCTCGTGTTGTCGTAAGCGTCAGCAGCACACTCAACTCCGCTCGCCTCGCGGCTGAATGATTGTCCGTCACGCCGCGCGAGCTGGGTAGTGTACGCCTTGGTTTGTCGCTGCGAACCCGGAGGTTAACGTGTTCGGTTTACCGAGGCGAGCGAATCATGGTGTTAACCGCCCGGTGCGCGTTAACTGGTCGGTCGGCTGTTAACGAGAGAAACGGAGAGCGCGGGGGCCGAAAGGACGGCCCGAACGGCCCGGCGGCGCGGAAGCGGCTCGAAATCGCGCTCTCTTGCGCGTCGGCCGGTTCCGGGCGCAGCCGTAAACCCTTGCAAATCCTCGCGTTAAAACAAGCAACCCCGGGCGCTCTCTGGCCCGGGGTCTCGCGTTAACTCGGCGGTCGCCAGTTCCGCGACCGATCGTTGATCTCCCCGAGTAGGACTCGAACCTACAACCTGCCGGTTAACAGCCGGACGCTCTACCATTGAGCTATCGGGGAACGAGGTCAGTCGGACCGCGTCTGGGGGGGAATCTAGCTTAACCGCGGAAGGCGTCAAGGAGGATCGGCCGGGGGGACTGGGGGATCGCGTTCCAGCCGGCCAGCGCGATGTCGCTCCGGGCAACGCCGCTCTAAATAAGTCCTCGATGAAGGGGAACCAACCCCCAGGATCAAGCGTTCGCGCGGGCTAAAGCCCGCGGCTCGGGATCATCGGGTTCCAGGACGTGCCGGTTTCCCTTTTGTGGGGATTTATTTAGGCGATATCGCTCCGGGCGATGTCGCTGTCCGTGTTCGTTCCGTCCGGTGAACCCGGCGTGCCGGCTGGGTTGACCCGGGTCTCCAGCGTGGAACTGGTGCATTTTATCGGGATCACGTTCGGGTTGGAAAGGGTAAAGCTGGCGCTGTCGAGAGGATGGTCGGGCGCCCCTTGTGCATTCGCTCCAGATCGGCTGAGTTGCTGATCCCGACCGTCTCGATGCGGCATCGGTAGACGTTGTCCGGGGCGAGATATCGGAAGAGCAGGGCCGCGCCCTTGCCTTCTGCATCACCCGGAAACCCCGGATGAACCTTTTTTCTCAGCGGGCTGCGAAGGACAACCGGAGAATCATTTACAGGAGCCGCGGCGGAAGCCTGCGGATGGGTTGATTCTGAAAGAGGATCAATCCGCGATCCGTCCCGTCGTCGGGCTGCGGAGGCTTCGGGATGAGCTGTTGACGGCGATCCACCGGCGGCGGCATCCTTTCATGTTATGTCTACGGTTTGTCTGGCCGCCGTCATTCCCGCGCCACACGCGCCGGTGGAGCTGCGCGAGTTTCCGCTGCCGTCGCTTGAACCGGATTCCGCGTTGCTGCGCGTCGAGTTCTCCGAGGTCTGTGGGACGGATGTGCATCTGCGCGAGGGGCGGCTCGCCGGCGTGCCGTATCCGCTGATTCCCGGACACGTCACGGTGGGCGTCCTGGATCGGATACGCGGCGGGTTGACCGACGTGGACGGGAGGCGGTTCGCTGAGGGCGACCGCGTCACCTTTCTCGACGTTCACCGAACGTGTCACCGCTGCCGCGCGTGCCTGCTGGACAAGGCCTCGACGCGCTGCCCGCAGCGGAAGGTTTACGGGATCACCTACGGTGCGGCGGACGGATTGTCGGGCGGGTGGGCGCAATACCTGTATCTGAAACCGGGGACGCTGTGCATCGGACTGGAGGGTGTGGAGTCGCGTTTGTTCATGTCGGGCGGGTGTTCGCTGCCGACGGCGCTTCATGCGGTGGAGCGGGCGGGGCTGCGGATCGGCGAGACCGTGCTGGTGCTGGGGGCGGGACCGGTGGGATTGTCATGCGCGGCGCTGGCGAAGATGTCCGGGGCGGGGAAGGTGCTGTGCATCGGCGCGCCGGACATGCGGCTGGCGACGGCGAGGGCGATCGGCGCGGACGAGACCCTGAATTTCGAGGGGCGCGAGGAGGCGGCGCGGGAGGCGTGGGTCCGGTTGCACACTCAGGGGCGCGGCGCGGACGTGACGATCGAGGCGGCGGGGGCGCCCGTCGCGGCGGTGCAGGCGATGCGCTTCACGCGGGACGCGGGGCGCGTCGTCATCGTCGGGCAGTACACGGATTGCGGCGACGCGACGATCAACCCGCACCGCGACATCAACCGGAAGCATCTCGATATCCGCGGATGCTGGGGTTCGGATTACTCGCATTTTCATCGGGCAGTGGAGGTGCTGCGGACGGAGGCGGGCCGGCGGGCGTGGTCGACGATCCCGGTCGAGGAGCGCCCCCTGGACGGACTGAATGCGGCGCTGAACGACGTGGCGGCGGGCCGGTCGATCAAGCTGCTGGTCAGACCCTGAGCCGGGACGGGGACGGGTCACGGCGAACCTGCGAAAATGCGTAGCGGCCCGTTGAGAAAGGGTGCCCCTCCCTCCGGGAGGCGAATTTCATCGGGAAAAACCGGCATCACAAAGATCGATCCCGGGTTCTTCAACAGGCTGTCCGTAAGAGTGAAGAGCGCTTTAAAATGCTACAACAAGACGCCGGTCCCGCTGCGATCAGTAGCTTTGAACGAAAGGCCGAGCGAGGTTCATTCAAGACTCGGCCCGACGACACCAGATTCGCGCGATTCGTTTTGCCAGCATAAAGGCCCGCCGCATCTCGGTCGTAAGTTTATTCAGAATAACAAGAACCACGCGTGCGCGTATGTGCCGTTGAGGCGCTGGCGTGGAGAGTCATTAAGACGTGGTTTCGAAACCGAGCCGCGCCCGTCAGGAAGCGAATGCTTCGAGTCATTCAGGTGGGGCATGAACCGGCGCGTAAGAGACGGACGCTGAAAGCCCGAAGCCTGAAGCCTGCGGGCTTCGCTCGATCTGCGGGCCGTTTCGCGAAGGCTCATCGACTCCGGGACACGGGCAAAGCCCTGCTGCTGCGCCCCCCCTATCGCGTGGAGAAACGGGTATTAAACGTGTTGCGAGGAAAACCCGGGGCAACCACTTTCTGAGATCTGCCGACACATCGGGCGGCGCGAGTTCGCAGCAGCGACCTGTGTCCGGCAGGGAACCGGCGCTTTACTCCTCCAACATGTTCAGGTGAGTACACCCGGCCATGCCAGCCCGCCGTGCGGACCGGAGGCTCGCGCTCCCGAATTAAGCAACGAATTTGCAACCCGGGACGTTAGTACCCGGCCGCCATCCCGTCCTTGCGGAATTCAGACGCGCCGAAGTAGACGTCGCGTGAGGCGTCGTAGAGGATGGCCTGGTAACCGCCGAATCCGCCTTTTGTGTTGCCGATCCGGTGACCTTTCGCCGCCAGCGCGTTGCGCACGTCGTCACCGATCGCGCTTTCGAGGTTGAGCGTCCCGCCGTCGGACATGATTTCCCCGGTCGGCTCGCTCGATCGGGTGTGATGAAATCGCGCCGCGTCGCCGGCCTCCTGAAGGTTCATGCCGAAGTCGATCAGATTGCAGAGGATCTGCACGTGTCCCTGCGGCTGCATGTCGCCGCCCATCACGCCGAAGCTGAGGAACGGCTTGCCGTCGCGGGTGACGAAGGCGGGGATGATCGTGTGAAACGGGCGCTTGTGCGGGGCGTAGACGTTCGGGTGGGACGGGTCGAGGTGAAAGAGTTCGCCGCGGTCCTGAAGGCAGAAACCCATCCCGTCCGGACACAAACCGGAACCGAAACCGCGGTAATTGCTCTGAATGAGCGAGACCATGTTGCGATCCTTGTCGGCAACGGTGAGGTAGATCGTGTCGCCGTCGCCGAGTTTCGAGTCCGCCTCGGCCAGCGCCGCCTCGCCCGGGGCGATCCGCGTCAGCGCCTTGTCCGGGGAGAAAAGCGCCCGGCGTCGCGCCGCGTAGGTCTTTGAGAGCAGCATGTCCAGCGGCGCCTTGAAGAAATCGGGATCGGCGTAGTATCGCGCCCGGTCCTCGTAAACAATCTTCTTGGTCTCCACCAGGAGGTGCAGGTATTCCGCCGAGTTGTGCCCCAGCGCCTTGAGGTCCGCCGCCTCCAGCAGGTTGAGCATCTGAAGCACCGCGATCCCCTGCCCGCTCGGCGGCAGTTCCCAGACCTCGTAGCCGCGGTAGTTCGTCGAGACCGGATCGACCCAGGTCGAGGTGTGATCGTTGAAGTCGCGCTCTCGCAGGAAACAGCCGTTGCGCTCGCAGAACGCGGCCAACTTCGGCGTCAGCTCCCCGCGGTAGAAGGCGTCGCGCCCGCCGCGTGAAAGCGCCTCCAGCGTTGCGGCGAAATCCGGGTTGCGGAACACGTCGCCCTTGGCGGGCGCCTTTCCGCCGGGAAGATACGTCTTCGCAAATCCCGGCTGATCCTTGAGGATGCGCCCGGCGTTCTCCCAGTACTGCGCGATCAGCTCGGAAACCGGGAATCCCTCTTTCGCGTAGCGGATCGCTGGCGCGAGCACGTCAGACATCGGCAGTCGTCCGAACTTCGCGTGCAGCTCGAACCAGCCGTCGATGCATCCCGGCACGGTGATCGGAAGCGGGCCGTATTTCGGGATGGACGTGACGCCGAGTGCTTCAAGCCGCTGCTTCAACTCGTCGAGGGTGAGGCCGTGCGGACTGCGTCCGCTGGCGTTCAGTCCGTGAAGCGTCTTCGACTTCGCGTCCCAGACGATGGCGAAGAGATCGCCGCCGATGCCGCAAGTCGTCGGTTCGACCAGCGCCTGCACGGCGTTGGCGGCGATCGCGGCGTCCGCGGCGGACCCGCCTTTCTTCAGGATGTCGATCGCCGCCATCGTCGCCAGGGGTTGAGACGTGCAGGCCATCCCGTTCCGTGCGATGACCTCGCTGCGGCTTGCGGTGTTGGACCCGCTGTATCGATCGCCGCGCTGCCCCTGGGCGAAGGCGCCGACGAGGCAGACGCCGAGGACGATCGGGACAAGCACCGTTACGTTCATCTCGCGCACTCCAGCCCTCCCGTCGCCGCCGCGGCGGACGTCGACGCTTCGGAATCGCGAAGCTCCGCTTCGCCCCGCGCCGCCCCGACGCTTCACGACCGCGCGACTCTGCTTCGATCGGTGCGGACCGCAGGTCCGCGATCCGGGGTTATACCTCGGACCGGACGCTTCGGGCCTCAGTAGATCGAATCCGGGAAGTAATACTGCTTCGCGTTCTCCGGCGTGATCAGTTCGACGTCGATCATCAGGTGGCGCGGCATGTATTGCATGATCTTCTCCCGCTCGCCGGACAGGACCGAGACGCACAAGTGCATGCCGGTGGCGATCATCGAAGGCGGGTAGGTGATGTTCGCCGGAATGAGCGGATCCTTGTCCATCACCATCTTGACGACGTCCTTCATGCCCGCGCCGGGGAAGATGAACATCTCCTTGTCACGCCCGGCTTCCTTGACTGCCTGCATCGCGCCGAGCGCCATGTCGTCGTCGGAAGCCCAGAGGCAGTCGATCTTCGGGTACTGCTGGAGCATGTTCTCGGTGACTTCGAGCGCCTTCTGGCGGTTCCACATCGCCGGCTGGCGTCCGAGCACCTTGATCTCCGGGTGCCGCGCGAAGACGGCCATCGCCGCCTCGACGCGGTCGGTGTTCACCGTGCAGGGGATGCCTTCGAGGATCGCGACGTTGCCCTTTCCGCCGAGCTTCTCGACGATGAACTCCGCGCTCTTGCGCCCGAACGCCTTGTTGTCGCCCTCGATGAAGATGTCGGCGACGGGTTCGAGGAAGCCGCGATCGACGTTGACGATGAAGACGCCCCGCTCATGCGCCTTCCGCGCCACGGGCGTCAGGGGCGCGCTTTCCGTGGCGAGGATGACCAGCCCGTCCACGCCTTTGACCATCAGATCCTCGATGTCGGCGACCTGCTTCTCAGGATTGAGCGCCGACACGATCGACCAGTCGACGTTGGGATAAAGCTGGGATGCGTGCTTCGCCCACCAGTTGACGCCCGCGGTCCACCCGTGGTCGGCAGCCGGGATCGAGACGCCGATGCGCAGCTTACGCGCCGGCGCGGCGTCGGCGGCGCCGGACGCCGCCCCGCCGCTCGTCGTCGAGACCGTCGCCTGTCGGTCACACCCCCCGAGCGCGATCAGTGCGGCCAGTGCCGTCAAGCAGACGTTTTGCATGTTCAGTCGCATCGTGCGCATTCTGGTCTCCCGGCTTGTTGACTCCCGACCCCGATGGCTTCCTCTCCGCGGCTCGACCCGTGCGAGGCGCAGCGACGAGCCTGAACCCCGGAGTTGCGGACCGGTTTCGATCATCCGGCGCTGCCCCCGCCGCCGCAAGCGCCTGCGGCCTGTAACGCGCGATCCCCGATGTCCGCCCGGTACTGCATCCCGTCAAAGCGGATGCAGCCGACGGCTTCGTAAGCGCGGCGGCGGGCTTCTTCGTGGTTTCCACCCAGCCCAGTGACCGCCAGGACGCGCCCGCCTTTGCTCAGGATTCGATGCTCCAGGGGTCGCGTTCCGGCGTGATACACCTGCACCCCCGGGACGCGGCGCGCCGCCTCCAGCCCGTCGATCACTTTCCCGTCGTCCACCGCGCCGGGATACCCGCGCGACGCCAGCACGACGCACACCGCCGCTCCGTCGTCCCACTGCACGTCGGCCTCCTCGAGCCGACCGTCCACGACGGCCTCGATCAGGTCGAGGAAGTCCGATCGGATGCGCGGGAGGATCGCCTGCGCCTCCGGATCGCCGAACCGGCAGTTGAATTCGAGCACCTTCGGACCCGCAGGCGTGAGCATGAGTCCCGCATAAAGGACGCCCTGGTAAGGATGCGACTCGCGGGCGAGCGCGTCCACGATCGGCAGCAGAACGTCGCGCTCGACCGCTCGCAGCACCTTCGGCGTCGCACAGGGCGCCGGGCTGAAAGCGCCCATCCCGCCGGTGTTCGGTCCCGTGTCGCCGTCGCCGAGGCGCTTATGATCCTGAGCCGTCTCAAGGATGCAGATCGCGCGGCCGGAGACGAGCGCGAGGACCGACAGCTCCTCCCCCTGAAGCCGCTCCTCGACGATGACGGTGTCGGCCGCATCGCCGAAGGGGCGCTCGATCATGAATTTCTCGAGGGTCAGGACGGTCTGCGCGGGCGTGTCGCAGACCACAACGCCCTTTCCCGCCGCCAGCCCCGACGCCTTGACGACCAGCCCCTCGCTTCGGGTGAGCACGTAGGTCCGGGCATCCTCGAAGCGCGTGAAGACGCGGGCGTCGGCGGTGGGGACATCCGCAGCGCGCATCAGCGCCTTGGCGTACGCCTTGTCGCCCTCGATGCGGGCGGCCGCTCGCGTCGGCCCGAAGATACGAAGCCCCTCCTTCTGAAAACGGTCGACGATGCCGGCGCAGAGCGGCGCCTCCGGTCCGACGATCGTCAGGCCGATCCCGCGGTCCCGCGCGAGCTTCACCAGCCCGTCAAAATCGGTCGGATCGATCGGGATATTTTCGGCGACCTCCCGCGTGCCGGCGTTTCCGGGCGCGACGAAGATCCGCCCGCACCGAGGCGATCGGGCCACGGCCGCCGCCAGGGCATGCTCTCGTCCGCCGGATCCGACGATCAGAACGTGGGTTTGAGTTTCAGGCATCCAGAGCAGACTACCCCCCTCCCCCGAGGCTCAGCAACCGCGCTCGTAGGACGGACGCCCGCCGCACGTGCAAGCTTACGAGGGGCGCCGCAACATGATAGAGTATTTCCGAGGGCGGACGGTGTCCCCGTCTCGCCGGAATGAAGGGCGTCATGCATCACCGAAAATCGCACAAGTTTGCGTTTACGCTGATTGAGCTGCTGGTCGTCATCGCCATCATTGCCCTGCTCATCAGCGTGCTGATGCCCGCGCTTTCGGGCGCGCGGGAGCAGGCGCGATCCACGCATTGCGCCGCGAACCTCAAGGCGATCGGCGTAGCGCTCGCGTGTTACGTCACGGAGAATCAACACTACCCCGGAGAACACTGGGAGGGCGATCGGCTTTCGTTCTACGTCTGGCCGGCGCGACTTCGGGAGTTGATGAGCGGTCAGACCGACGCCTTCTGGTGCGCCTCAACGCCGGAGGAGTTTGAGTGGACGCCGCGGCATGACTACGCTGGTCCTCCACCGCCGAACGACCGCTGGCCCCGGTACGGATACGAGCCGAACGAGCGCCCGTTGTTCGGACAGGAACGGTTCTCCTACGGGTACAACGGGTGGGGTATCAAGGAGTTTACCGATCCACACCTGGGTCTGGGCGGTCACGTGGACGTTCCGGAACATCCCGACTACCGAGAGCTGGTTGAGACGCGGGTCGCGTCCCCGCCGAACATGATCGCCGTCGCGGACAGCGTCGGGGACGGAGCCGATGATCAGCAGGTTTACGGACGTAACACCGAACCCTCGAAGACGCAGTGGCCCGGAGACCGCCACCGCCTCGGCGCGAACGCGCTCTTCTGCGACAACCACGTCGAGTGGGAACGACAGGACAAGCTCGTCGAGAACAGCCCGACGCGCAAACGGCGCTGGAACAACGACAACCAGCCGCATTCCGAGCACTGGTGACCGCCGTAGCGAGGTGGGTTCTTCCTGCGCCCGCACCGCGCAAATTTCTTCGTGGTCGCGGCAATCCCGGCCCATCCCGTGCCATCCCGCCTCCGCACGATCGATCGAACGCGCAGCCCGACCGATACAAGTTCGAAAGGGGCGGTCATCCGTGATGGAGTGGGGTTGGGTCGTCAAAGGATTGATTATCTACGCCGCGGCGGCGTTCACGCTGCGCATCATCGCGGACGCCCTCTTCATCGCCCGCCGCAACGCCGACGCCCAGGCTGAAGCGGAAGCGCGCCGGACCGAAGACTCCGCGAATCCGCCCTGCGGCGCCGCCGATCAGGTCCGATCCGCCGACACAATCCCGACCGCCGAACGATTTTAAGTCGAGACGGTCGATCGGGCGGCGACGGGCAGGACGGGTAGGACGGGCAGGATTTGAGTCCGCTCAAGCCGGCGTTCGCGGTGCGCAGGCGGTCATTCGACCCTGCCTGACGCTTCAGCACAGGCCTCCAGCCGGGTCGGTCGCCTCCGCCCTCCCGGAAGGCATAGGTTCACGCCCCAAAACAAAGGCGCCGGACACGATCTCGGCATTCATCGGTGTTCGGCGGACCCGAGGACGGGCGGATTATCGCACGTTGCGCCAGTTTCCACGGAGCGCTTTGGTCGCCGGACGAGAATAACCGACGTAATACCCGGCGAGGCGACGTCAGATTTCCACGGCGGACACGCCCGGCGGTTTGCGCGTGCTGGTGGGGATGGCTTCGTCGGCGAAGGCGAGGCGGTGCTGCAGGCGCTGGCTGGCGTCGATGCGCACCACCGGGCGCGGGGTCGGCACGGAGACGGGGGGCGCGCTGTGGGCAGGGGGGAGGGCGCGCGGTCGGGGACGGTGATGAGCAGGGCGGCGCGCTCCGCGTCGTCCACGTCGGAGGCGGCCTGTAGGCGCTGCACCAGCGCCCGGATCGCCGCTTCCAGCCCCGCCCGCGCCGCGTCCTTGTTCTGCGTGGCCGCCTGCGCCGCGTTCTTCGCTGCGTTGTGCGCCGCGTACTGGCCGTCCCAGATGGAGGCCAGCGTGTTGACGCCGATCAGGTCGCCCAGCGTCAGCCCAAGCTGCGGCCGGTGCGTATTGGCGTACGCCAGAAAGTTGACGCGCCAGGCGTCGAAGTCGGCATCAGAAGCGGGGAGGTAAGAGGGCATGATGAGAGGTCACATCCATTGGTTCGAAAACAACGCCGGAGACAACGCTCATTCAACTTGGACGCCCATCATTCTCCAGAACTGTGCTTCTGAGATGATCCGCGTGCCATACTCGCGAGCCTTTCTCGCCTTCCCCGAGTTCGAATCAGGGTCGGCAGCGACCAGAAAGTCCAGCTTGCGCGAAACTCCTGTCTTGATAATCATGCCGCGATCGCTGGCGGTGCGCTCGGCAAACTCGCGGTCGATTGGTTTGCCACCAAGGCAGGCGGTTAGATCCCCCGTGAAGCAGATCAAGCGGCCTTGCAGGTTGTCCGCAGTGGCACTGGCGACAGCTTCGCTCTGAGACTTCGGCCTTTGGCTACGAGCGGCTTCGATCATCGATTGCATGACGTCGTCAGAGACGGATAGTAGTCTAGACACGGCTTCTAAATCGCGTAGCTCAAACTCTGAAAGTACCTGATCTTCCAGAGCCGTTGAAACGAGACTTTGGAGGTACTCTGAATGCGCAGAGGCAACCTGTTCGCGAGTCAGTCCGAAGCCTGCTGCCACCTCGAATAACTTCTCCGATTCGTCTGCGGTTACACGTCGATCCTCCAGCACTTCATCCAAGAGGCTCAAATACTCTTGAACGTGGCCGGGCGCGACCGAAGAGTGCGGCAACCGCTCAACAAGTCGCGAAATGAAGTCCGCCCCAAGCTCCGTAGGACTGCGCTGCTGACCGCGTGCGCACATCCGCCCGGTCAGTTTCTGAGCAGGCCATGCCGTTCCAGCCCCAGCGAACACTCTGAACGGCAGCGCCTGCCTATTCCTCCTGATTCCACCATTGATCGCACGCAGGAAGGTTCTCAGCAATCCAGCGGTTGCTCGTGCATCGTCGACTGCCGAGTGCGCCCGTGGCAAGGGTATCTCGAAATACTCGCATAGAGCATCGAGCTTGCGAGAAGGAATATCCGCGTCTACTTCTCCCGCCATCTGAAGCGTACATAGATACCGAATCTCGGGAAGTGGGTTGCCGGCTCTTTCAAACTCGGCTGACAGGAACCCCAAGTCGAACATAGCATTATGAGCGACCGCAATGGTATCGCATAGACGGAATGCAACGTCCCCGAGAATATCAGGGAACATTGGGGCTTCCTTCACCTCCCATGCTTCGATTCCGTGAATTCGCGTCGGGCCGATGTCACGCCCAGGATTCACAAGCGCACAGTATTCGTCAAGAATGTTACCTTCCGAGTCGAGCTTCAAGGCCGCGATCTCGACGACGCGATCAGTGCCCCGCGAAAATAGGCCGGTGGTCTCCAAATCGACGACCGTAAAGTGCAGAGCTTCTTCGTTCATTTGCCTTTCTCCAAACACTCTGGAACCCACCTCCTCACATCCCAATCATCGCGGTCGGCTGCGTATCACTATTCTGACAGCCAGCGTGTGAATTGCTCTTGCGGAATCGGGCTGTCCATCCAGGATTGGTCCGGCATCGGGTCACGCAGGCAGTCTTCGACGGTGCGCAGCCGCGGAAGCGCGACTGCGGATCGTTTGCCGCGCTGCGTCACCCAAGCTATCTCGCGGCGACGCACGATGGCGGCGACGATGTCGCTTGTCATACGCACGTCGCCGAGCACGTAATCGCAGACGCGCTTGTGGTTCCCGGCCCGCCACTCGCGCGGTGCGTCAGCAGCCTGCATGGTTTTCTTCGTACCGATTCCGAGCCCGTCGGCCACGGCGGCCAGTCCGACAGGGAAGCCCTTCAACTTGAAGAATTGAAACATCGGGTCGTACATCGCCAGGGCGATGCGCGACGCGGTCGACGCCTCGCCAGCGGCACGTGCAATCCATCGCAGGTCGAAACTCAATCCGTTCCACGCGCAAATGGCCCACCCGGCGCGCTGCATCTCTTCCAGATACTCCAGTAGTTCCCGCGCGTGCTGCCGTTGCAGATTGACCAGCGGTTTACCGTCGGAATCGGGCGAAAACCACAGGCGGTGTTCGCCGTCGGCAATCTGCGTAGCGGCAACGGCCACGTCAAAGGGGGCATATTTCTCAATGTCCTCACCGGGGCGAAGGTCGAAGACGTTGGAGATTTCGATGTCGAAAGCGAGCAGCTTCACAGGGATTCCTCTCGCACGCCCGAGATTCTCACGCCCCCACCGTCGCGGTGGCCGTTTCGCTCCACGGTCCCGGCTGGCCCTTGGTGTTGATCCAGCGGAGCATGTAGTGCGCGGGCTTGCCGCCGTCCGCTCCGTCGAACGTGGCCAGATACGGCGTGCGCGTGTCGGTGGCCAGAAACGAAAGCTGCGTGGCGTCGGCGGGCGGCGGGCCGTCAACCTTGACCCACAGTTCCGCGGCGCTGACGCCCTGCGGCTTGCGCGTGCTGGTCGGCGTGGTCTCATCCGCGAAGCTGATCGTGTGCTGCAAACGCTGCGACGTGTCCACCTTGACCACCGGTCGCGTGGTGGGGATGGGCACGGGCGTTGGGCTACGGTCGGGCACGGTGATGCCCAGCGCCGCGTGCTCCGCGCCGTCCACGGCGGAACTGGCCTGCAAACGCTTCACCAGCGGGCGGATCGCGCCCTCGTAGGTGCCGCAGGCGATGTCCTTGGCGTTGCGCGCCGCCACCGCGGCCGCGCTCGCCGCGACGTGCGCCGGGAATGCCGAGTTCCACGTCGTCTGCGCCGTGGTGATCGGGGTCATATCACCCGCGACCAGTCCCGCGCCGCAAGATGGGCGTTGGCGTAGGTGACGAAGTTGGCCTGCCACGAATCGAAATCGCCGTCGGTTGCCGGAATGTAATCGGGCATCGGGTGCTCCTTGTTGGGCGCTGGGCGCGGCCGCGAAAGACATGCTCACGGCCCTAAAAACGCCGCCTGTGGATCGGCATTCTACTCTGCGCAGACCGCGATTCAAGCCGTCCTTTGCGCGGGCCGAGGAAGGCCGTTTTCGGTCCGGGAAAGGGTTTTGAGGCTGGAATCGAAGGCGATTCCAGGGAATCAGCCACCCATTCCCAGGAATGAACCGTCCCCGCCATGGAGTAGACCGTCACCGTCGGAGACCGGACGACACGCTCCAAGGAATGCGCCATCCGCGCACGGGAGCGGCCGACCCCCACCGAGGAATGCGCCCGCCCTACCTCGGAGTGTGCGAACCCCGCCGAAGCGGGACGCACCTGCGCCGAGGAATCGGCGCACGCTCCAGGGCGCGGACGATCCATTCCACCGCGTCGAGCGTTTCCGCCCGGCTGAAAACATCCGCCTAACACCCGTTGAAACATACCGCGACAGGGGATACGATTCGCCGGTCATGGCGAAGAAACCCAAGCCCCCCGCGCAGCGCGCAGCGGCGAGCCAGCCCGCAAGGCGGACGAGCCGTCCGTCGGCGCTGCTGGACACGCGGATCATCTACTGCGGCGATTGCCTCGACCAGCTCCGCAAGCTGCCCGACGCCTGCGTGGACCTGATCTACATCGACCCGCCGTTTATTAATGGGGTCACCAAATAGTTTACACTCGGAACTCCTCGAATCGTCGAGTCATGCTGAAATCTCTCCGGTTCGCCATACGCGATGTAAACTATTTGATGACCGGAGTAATAACTCCAACCGCAACTACGAAGTGTTCTGGGGCGAGACGAAAGAGAAGCGTGCCTTCGAGGACCGCCACGCCAGCACCGCCGCGTACATCGACTACATGCGCCCGCGCTCCCGCCTGGGCCCAGCCCCTGCTCCCGCGTCAGGGCGGCAAACCGCGCATCGCCATCGTCGGCGCGGGCGTCGCCGGGCTGAACGCCGCGAATCGACTGCGCCGCAGCGGCTTCGACGCCACGCTGTATGAAGCCGCCGAGCGCATCGGGGGGCGCATGTTCACGGCACAGAACGTGATGGGGGAAGGCCTCGCCACGGAACTGGGCGGCGAGTTCATCGACTCGATCCACAAGGATATGCTCGCGCTCGTCGATCAGTTCGGCCTGTCGCTCATTGACGATCAGGCGGAAAGCGAAAAGGGCCTGATCGGCGACGGCTTCCGCTTCAACGGGCGGTTCTTCAGCGAGGAGGAAGTCGTCGAGGCCTTCCGCCCGGCGGCGCGCCGCATCAAGCGCGACCTGCGCGAGGCGGGGTACATCAACTTCCGCGACAGCTCGCCCGCGGGCCGCCGCCTCGACCGGCACGGCTTTCTCTGGGCTGATTTCTTTGTGCTGCGCGGGTATAATGCCCACGGACAAGGCGCGTGACCGGATGCAATCCGGGGCGTCGGGAGAGGATGGGAGCGCCGTCGGGCAAGAGCGGGGGAGGAGCATACTGTGGCGCGTACATGGTTGTTTGCGCGGTTGCAGCGGGCGTTGAAGCTGGCGTGTGCGGCGGATTCATGCGGGTCGCCGCCCGTGGCGGAGATCGTCGGCCTGTCGCGCGAGGCGCGGCTTTCGCGGCGGCGGTTCCTTCAGGCGACCGGCGGCGTCGCGGCCCTTGCCGCCGCGTCTCGCGCTCCCGCCTGGGCCCAGCCCCTGCTCCCGCGTCAGGGCGGCAAACCGCGCATCGCCATCGTCGGCGCGGGCGTCGCCGGGCTGAACGCCGCGAATCGACTGCGCCGCAGCGGCTTCGACGCCACGCTGTATGAAGCCGCCGAGCGCATCGGGGGGCGCATGTTCACGGCACAGAACGTGATAGGGGAAGGCCTCGCCACGGAACTGGGCGGCGAGTTCATCGACTCGATCCACAAGGATATGCTCGCGCTCGTCGATCAGTTCGGCCTGTCGCTCATTGACGATCAGGCGGAAAGCGAAAAGGGCCTGATCGGCGACGGCTTCCGCTTCAACGGGCGGTTCTTCAGCGAGGAGGAAGTCGTCGAGGCCTTCCGCCCGGCGGCGCGCCGCATCAAGCGCGACCTGCGCGAGGCGGGGTACATCAGCTTCCGCGACAGCTCGCCCGCGGGCCGCCGCCTTGATCGCACCTCGATCCGCGAATACCTCGAAGAGATCGACGTGGACGGCTTCCTGCGGGAGCTGCTCGACGTGGCCTACCTCACTGAGTACGGCCTCGAAACGGACGAGCAGTCGTCGCTGAATCTCATTTATCTGATCGGCACGGACACGTCGGGCGGGTTCGACGTGTTCGGCGCCAGCGACGAACGCTACCGCGTGCTGGGCGGCAATCAGCAGATTGTCGAGCGCCTCGCGGATGCCGTCGCCGACCAGATCCGCCTCGGACATCGGCTCGTCGCAATACGCGAACATGGCCGCACGCCGCGACTCTCGTTCGAGACAAAGGGTGGACCCGTGGAAGTCGAGGCGGATTACGTGCTGCTGACGCTGCCGTTCACGCTGCTGCGCGAGGTGGAGATTCGCGCCGAACTGCCCGCGTGGAAGCGCCGCGCCATCAACGAGCTGGGCTACGGCACGAACGCCAAGCTGCTCATCGGGTTTCGGCGTCGCATCTGGCGAGACCTGGGCTATCAGGGCGGCCTGTTCAGCGACGAGAACTACCAGTCCACCTGGGACAACAGCGCCGGCCAGCCTCCGGTCGAAGGCGGCTTGACCGTCTACACCGGGGGCCGACGCGGAATCGAGATCGGCGAGGGCACGGTCGAGGAGCAGGTGGAGAGCGTCATGCCCGCCATCGACGAGGCGTTCCCCGGGGCCTCCGCCGCGCGCAACGGCCGCGCCGCGCGTATGCACTGGCCCACACATCCGTTCACCAAAGCGAGCTACGCCTGCTGGAAAGTGGGGCAGGTCTCCACGATCGCTGGCGCGGAGATCGAACCGGTGGGCCGCCTCTACTTCGCCGGGGAGCATTGCAGCTACAACTTCCAGGGCTACATGAACGGCGCCGCGGAAACGGGAAGAAAAGCGGCCCGAGCGATTCTGCAGCGCGTGCGAGGATGAAGATGCAACCGCGTGGCTGCAACGAACGCGGACTGGCAGACTGACGACCCTGTTCCTCCAATTTCGTCAAGGCGGGGTCAAAGGTCGTCCGCGTTCAACCCCGTGCGCTTGGCGATGCGCGCGAGCATGCGCGCGGACCGATCTCCCCCTGATCGTGGAGTGCAAAGACAAAGTCGGGCCAGCCGGGGCGTTGCAGCGTGCGATGCGACCCGGACCGTCGCTTGATCGACCAGCCGATGCGCAAGAGCGCCGCCAACACGCGCGACGCTCGAGTTGAAGGCCAGTCACCCATGGTTCACGCCACCATGGAGAACACGGCATCCACATCGGGAAGCGCTTCACCGTGCTCCAATCGCTCCGCGAGGACGCGCAACGAAAGGGCTTGTGCCCGTGTCAAAGCCTCATGGCGCGACGGGCCGTAGGTCATCACGCCGGGAGCTGCGGAACCTCGGCGATCCAGCGGCCATCAGCCTCCTGTTCGACCTCGATCCTGAACATGCGCTGATTATACCGCTCGGTGATGCACGATGCGAGGACTCGCACGTCCGACATCCCCATAACTTCCCGAACTACACCGCCCGCTTCGGTCGCATCGCATCCGTCGAGCCGAACCCACGCCCTACGTTCCTTTCCGCTGCAACGGAAACAAAATCACATCCCGGATGCTCCGCGAATTCGTCAGCAGCATCACCAGCCGGTCGATGCCCACGCCCAGCCCTCCCGCCGGCGGCATGCGGTATTCGTGCGAGGATCGAGTGCCCTTTGGGTTTCGCCAACCGGACTGCTCCTCAAACCCACGGGGCGCCTACTTCATCAGCGC
>BOJX01000012.1 GCA_016860685.1 Planctomycetota bacterium | reverse complement strand
TCGGCGACGCCGCGACCCACCCCTTTCGCCGCGCGGCGTCCACCGCATCCGCCAGCGCCACGTAAGCCCCGGTGATCGCCGCCGTCCGCGTGCCGCCGTCCGCCTGAAGCACGTCACAATCGATCAGAATCGAATTCTCTCCCAGCGCCTCCAGGTCCACCACCGCCCGCAGGGACCGCCCTACCAGGCGTTGAATCTCCTGGGTCCGCCCATCAACTTTGCCCCGGTTGCGGGATTTTCGCGTCGGCGTCGCGCCGGGCAGCATGTCGTATTCCGCCGTCACCCACCCGCTGCCCTTCCCCTTCCGCCAGTCCGGAACTGAGCACTCCCAGATCGCGGTGCAGAGAACGTGCGTGCCCCCGGTGCGAATCAGCACCGACCCGGCCGCATTCCGGGTGAACCCGCGAACGATTTCGACCTTGCGGATCTCGTCGCCGCGCCGCCCGTCGTTTCGCGCCATCAGTCGTCCCCTCTCCCGGCGGTCTCAAACGCCTTCAGCATCGTCCCCAGCAATTCCACCGAAAGCCCCACCACGTTCGAAAAACTGCCCTCGATCCGCTCCACGAAGGCGTCGCCGTGGTCCTGGATGCCGTATGCCCCCGCCTTACCGACCCAGGCTTCGCTGTCGAGGTAGGACTCGATCTCGTCAGGCCGCAGCGGACGCATCACCACGGCTGTCGTGTCGACGCGCGTGTCCCTCCGGCCGGTCCGGGCGTCGAGCAGCGTCATGCCGGTATGCACCTCGTGGCAAGTACCGCTCAAGGCCTGGAGGATCCGGCGCGCGTCCGCCCGGTCCGACGGTTTTCCGAAGACCTCGCCGTCCTTCGCCGCCACCGTGTCCGCTGCAAGAATCAACCCTTCCCGGACGATCGCCCTCACCGCCTCCGCCTTGAAAACGCTCAGCGCTTGGGCAAGCTCGGCGGGCGACATCGGGCTCGCAAACCCGAGCGGCTCCTCGATCGGCGACGGCACGACTCGGAATTGAAATCCCAGATCCCTGAGGATCTGTGCCCGCCGCGGACTTCCCGACGCCAGAATCAGCTCGCGCTCCGCCACGCTGCGCCCCGTCCCGCTTCCGCACCGAAATTCAGCGCTCTGAGTCGTAAGGTCGTTGCATGAAGACGGATCGCGGACCTCCGGTCCGCACGCGCCCGACGGAATACCGGCTCCAACTCGAACGCGACGATCCTCCAACGTCCCCCCGGGATCGTGGCAGTGAAGACGTGGCTACTCTGCGCCGTTCGACGCCAGCAGTCGCTCGCGCACCCAGTCCGGAGTTACGCCCTTTTCCCGAAGCAGAGTCGCCACCGTCGTCCCCTCATCCCGGATCAGCGCCAGCAGAAGGTGAATCTGCTCAATTTCGCCGGCGCCAAGCCGGTTTGCGGAGTCCACCGCCAGAATCAGCGTGTGCCAGAACTTCGGCGATCGGAACGCCTTTGCCAGTTCGGCCTGGTGCATCCACTCAAAGTGCCCGTGCCGCGAATGCGCCAGGTCGTGCGACGGATCGATCTCCGATCGCAGGGCCGCCAGGGTCTTCTCCCGCAGCGAGTCGATCCGCACTCCCTGCGCCCGGAGAATCCGCGACGGCAGGCTGTCTTCCTGCGCCAGCAGCCCCAGCGTAATGTGTTCGGTTCCGACGTACCGGTGTCCGAACTTCCGAGCCTCGTCGATGGCGCGAGCGATGACTTCCTTGGTTTCCTGGGTCTGCGCCCTCGCGCCGACGCGACCGCTCGCCGCGTCGCCCTCGCCCATCTCGGAACGCACCTGAGAGCGGACCTTCTCCAGGTCCACGTCGAAAAGCCGCAGCGTCTCGGTCGCCACCGACTTCCCCTCGGCGATCAAACCCAGCATGATGTGCCCCGGCGCAAGATACGTGTGCCTCAGCTTCCCGGCTTCAAGATTCGCCAGCGCCAACGCATGCCGCGCCCGATCCGAAAATCGCTCGTTCATGAAGGCCCGCTCCTTCCCGTCGTCGTCCGCCACGCAGACGCTGCTCCGCGGTTCCGAGACGTACCTCGGACACTTCCCCGAAGCGCGACGGACCTCGGTTCCCTTATGAGGTTACGCGGCTTCTGTCAATAAACGAAGGTCGGCCCGCCGGTTCAGCCAGGCAGGTGGGGAGTGCATACCCGCGGGGGTTCGCCGGTGGGGAGTTGAATACGGAACGTCGTCCCCTCGCCCTTGCGGCTCTCCACCGTCAACGATCCCTCGCTCTCCTCGATCAGCAGCTTGCATAGCGCCAGACCGATTCCCCCGCAGCGCAGTCGAGAGCCCTCGGGACCGGAAGTGCGCCGGCTCGACCGAAACGGGTCGAAAAGCGACTCCATCTCGCTCGGCTCGATCCCGACCCCGGTGTCGCTGATGCTGATCACTGCTCGATCCCCGCTCGTGGCGCCGTGGATCCGCAACCGGCCCTCGCCGACCTGGGCGATCGCCGCGCGGGCGTTCAGAATCAGGTTGAACAGAATCTGCTGAAACGAATGCGGATCGACCCAAGCCGCAAGATCCTCGGGAACCTCGACGCTGACGCGGATCCGATCCTTCGCCAGATCGCGCCCGAGAGCGTCGATCGCCGTCTGCACCGCCGCTTTCACGACGACCGGCGTCGGCGCCGGGGCCTCATTCCGGGCAGCCAGATTCAGGATGCGCTCGGATAGCGCTACCAGCGTCTCCGCGTTCGACGCGATGATCCGCAGCGCCTTTTCCGTGTATGCCGGATCCTTCAAATCCAGCGCGGACTTGGACAGGTTCAGGATCGGGGTGATGAGGTTGTTGAATTCGTGGGCCCAGATCGTCGCCGCGCTGCCGATCGCGGAAAACTGCATCGCCTGCCGGGTCTCGGCGCGCAGACGGTGAAACCGCTCCTCGAGGCGCTCGAATTGTTCCTCGATGAGGCTGACAACGTCCGCTTCGCCGCCCGGGTGCGCCGGAAAGAGCCCGCTCATCCTGTCCCCCTTTGCCGCCGCTCGCCCTGGTGTCGAAACGAAACCCGTGTACCCGCGGCTGCATCTGGTCATATCGGCGCGAACATCGGGCTTCCTGCACGTGTTAAATGAGGAAATCAAAATCCAAGAGAACACGGTCAGGTTAGTGAGGAGATCCCGGGTAAAAAAGCGACCACCCGACGAGTCCGTGGGCTCCCCGGGCGTCCAGCTCCCCCAATTGGACGCCTTATCCCACGGCCTCGCCGGGCGGTTCGCACCTTGCAGGCGAAGTCGATTCCTTCCCCCCGGAAGTTTTCCTGTGTCTCAGACGACCTGATGCGAGGCACAAATCGTACCAGATAGCATAATGAGCGATATTACGTCTCATAATCGCAAGAATATAATTGTAAATGAATATAATAAATTATTGTTTATTTTATTGTGGTATTTATTACCCACTAATTCGATTATTGTGGGCAATATTACTCGATAATGACTCGCTTTTTACACACTTCATCGCATCGACGGGGTAACCAAGGGATCAACGAGAGGCATTGTGATCTTTCCCCCCTCCGTGATTCTCGCTGCCAAGGCATCTTTGCGCTGCTTATACCAGACTTGAACTGCGTCGGAAGTCATGTCCGAGACGGACGACTCCCACCCGGTTGTTACACGCAGGCGGAACAGCGCCACGGCCCGCAAGGCCAAGCCGGATTCCGCACCCGAAAACCATGAGGGAGCCTCCTCTTCAAGTCGATTCAGCAGCCCCAGCGCTGCGACATGCCCACCCCGATGCGCCAGCAACTCACATCGCTTCAGCCGCAGGTACAACCCGCTGACACGCTGGTTTGCCTCCGGCTCAGACCACGCCAGCGGCAGGCTGTCCATCACGGACAGGACTTCCGGCGTCGATAACGCAAGCTGCGCGGACCAGATCAACGCTGCATCGCTCAGACCCGGGTCATCAGATTCGCTGAGCACGCCCAGCCGGGCCAGCAGCGACTTGATCGTTTCGATCGAGGGCGGGTCATCGCTGGCGCAGGCAAGGTAAGTTTCGGCCAAGGTCTCCAGATTCTTCGCGAGTCGTCGCAGATCGCGGTCAGCATCCTGTCCCCCCTCGCCCGGCTGATTCAATTCGGCCAAAGCGTTCCGAATGAGGGTTTGCGCTTCCTCAGCCGCTTTCCGCAGTTCCGCCCGATCCCCCGCATCCGCGACCCCGAGGAAAAGTTTTGTCGCAGGTTCAGCCGCCTGATGCGCGAGCACAAGATTTGCCGCGGCCACCGAAGCCCGGCGCCTTGCCGCCGGGTCGCCGTTTTCCACGCTGTCCCGGCGAAGCACCTGAATCCGCGCTGCAATCTCTTCCGGACTTGGTTCCCCCGCACCCCCCGACGGAACGCGCTTCAGCACCAGCGCCGCGGAGATGTCCTGCAAGCGGGTCGCCGAACCCGGAGGCGCGACGGGCGGAACATCCTGAGCGAGGCCCGAAGCGCCGATAGGAGCCAGCAACATGAAGAAAGCTATCATCGTCTTGTTTCCGCGTTGATCTGTAACGTTCCCCGATCCCGCCCAACCCGGCACTTTCGGAAAAATAAGGCATCACCGCCCGGCGAGAAAGCGCGGTCACAGGACAAAAGCGGCGAACCCTGCCCCTCAACATGGCGCCGGATTCAGGGTAAAGTCGCGCCATGGCGTCCGCCTACCGGCTCAAACTGCCGCTGGATCGCAAGATCACCGTCCTCTTCGGCGGGGCGGTGCTGCTGACGATTCTGGCGACGCTCGCTCTGCCTTGGGTACTGATGAGCACGTTGACCGATCAGGCCCAGGTGGTTCGGGCGGAGCAGGTCGCAATGCTCGCCTCGCAGGTGCTTCCCCCCGCAGGATCGGAAATCAACTGGGAGCAGGCCCGCCAGCGATTGCAGGATCTCTGGCCGGTGCTGCGCAATGAACTTCCTTCAAACCTCTCGATCGGTCCGCCACGGCTTTATTCGATCGAGGAAATTCTTGACCGGCGCGAAACGGGGGGGTTTCTCCAGGAAGCGGTGGCCTTTCTCAGCGCCCATCCGGACCGGTTTTATTGGCGCCTTCAGGATGACGGACGGTCGCTTCGGTTCGCCCGGGCGGTGCGCGCCGCGGCGGTGGATCTCGACGCCGGGAGGGTGCTGGGGATTTTGGATGTCGCCCTACCGGTGGCTGTCGAGGAGCGGACCTGGGGCATCGTCGTCACGCTGCTGGGCGGCGGGCTTGGCGCGGTGCTGGCGATCGTCGTCTTTTACCTGGTCACGCAGCGCCTCGTGCTGCGCCCCGTGAACCGCTTGCGCGACCTGACCGAGCGCGTCACCGCCGGCGACCTTGCCGCCCGCGCCGAACTGAAGACCGGCGACGAGTTTCAGAAACTCGCCGAGGCGTTCAACGAGATGCTCGAGCACCTCGCCCGGACGCAGGAGGATCTGCGCCGCATCAACCGCTCGCTCGACGTCAAGCTTGGCGAACTGGCCGAGTCCAACGTCGCCCTCTACGAGTCCAACCGCCTCAAGAGCGACTTCCTCGCCAACGTCAGTCACGAGCTGCGCACGCCTCTCGTGTCGATCATCGGTTTCGCCGACCTCCTCAATGACGCGTGGTCCAGTCCCGACATCGATCGCACGCGCCTCGCCCGTTACACCCGCAACATCCTGACCAGCGGACGGATGCTCCTCGACCTGATCAACGACCTGCTCGACCTGGCGAAGATCGAGGCGGGTAAGGTGGAGCTGCACTTAAGCGAGTTCGACCTCGGCGCCGTCTGCACCGACCTGGTCGATCTGATCCGACCGCTGGCGGCGAAGAAGGAGCTGGACGTCGCCCTCCACGTCGGCGACGATCTGCCGCGCATGCACAGCGACTCCGGCAAGATCAAGCAGATCCTTTACAACCTGCTGTCCAACGCCGTGAAATTCACTCCCGCGCGCGGCCGGATCGGGCTGGACGCCTCGCGCGACGGCGACGGTTTCGTGCTCCTCCGCGTCGACGACACCGGACCCGGAATCCCGCAGGAGAAGCTGCACCTGATCTTCGAGAAATTCCGCCAACTCGACTCCTCCCGGACCCGCGAGTACGAAGGCACGGGGCTGGGTCTCGCCATCACCCGCGAACTCGTCAACATCCTCGAAGGGCAGATCACGCTCGACACCGCCCCCGATCGGGGAACCACCTTCACGGTGCGGCTCCCGGTGCGCATCAATACGCCTGTGTCGTCCGTCGACGCCGCCGGACAGTTGACCCGCGCGCCGTCCGGCTGAATGATACCCCCCGCCGGGTTCGGAACCTGCCGCCGCAAGGCGCCGCGGGATTTTACCGTGAACCGGGGGCCGGCTCGCCGCGTACACGCGACAGGAAACGCATGTTGCAGATCACCGCATATTGTTCGGCCATCGTGATCGTCGCTCTGGCGGGCGGGTTGCTTCCCCTCCGGCGGCGCATCGGGCACGTGACGTTGCAGGTCTACCTCAGCCTGTCCGCCGGCGCGATGCTCGGGGCGGCCTTTTTTCACATGCTCCCTGAGTCGTCGCACCTGTGCCCCGAGCATTTCGGGTTCTGGATGGCCGTCGGCGTCCTCGGGCTTTATGTCATCGAGCGCTTTCTCAGCCCCCACAGTCATGACGCCGACGGCGCGGAACCTGAAACCGGTCAAGGCGGGATCGCCGCCCCGGCGTGCGCCGGAACACATGAACATGCCCACGACGCTGCGCCGCAGGCCAGCCGCTCCGCCGCTCCGAAGATCGCCGGCTGGTCCGCCGTGCTCGGATTGTTTCTGCATACCTTGATGGGCGGTGCGGCGCTGGGCAGCGCCGTGATCGGACATGATGCGACCCCCGGACTGGGGCTTGCGGTATTTCTGGCAACCGTCCTGCACAAGCCGGCGGACGCCTTCACGATTTCAACCCTGCTGACCAAGGCGGGGTTCTCGCGCGCTCGGACGCTCGGAATTCAGGTCGCCTTTGCGCTGACCCTCCCGCTCGGGGTCGTCTTGTATGCCGCAGGAGAGTCCGCCGTGTCCAGCGTCGTGCTCGGCAGCACGCTGACCGGCGCGGTGCTCGCCTTCAGCGCGGGCACATTCGTCTGCATCGCGCTCTCAGACCTGCTGCCTGAGGTCCAGTTTCACTCGCACGATCGAGGGAGGCTTTTCGCGGCCGTCATATTCGGGGCCGCTGTCATGTGGGCGACGGCGTTGTTCGAGCCGCCGCATATGCACGGCCCGCCGCCCGCCGCCGCCGCGGAGGAGGATGATCACGGTCATGATCACCCCCACGATCACGACCACTAAGACGCCGGAACCAAGCCGAACCCGCTGTTCTTGATGCAGTGAACAACGCCAAGGGCCAAGAAGCGGTCCGCGCCACACAGGTTCCGGTCGCGCTCGCCTTCCCGGCTCTCGCCAGGTCTTGATGCCTCATGCTGCGGTTTCGGAGATTACCGCTGATGCGTCGTGGTAAGCCGCGTCGGGCGCTCCGTCATGCAGATCATGTCGATGTCGTCCGCCAGCGCCCGCATGTCCTGCTCGAACGCAACCTTCCACCGGTGCTCGCGTTCGGCATACGTCCCGCCCAGCCCGGCGCAACCGCTCAATCCGCCGACCGCCGCCGCCATCAAAACACCCGCAATGAGGTTCCGCTTCATGATCCGTGTCGTCCTGATCGAACTCCGATGTTCCGCCGGCGCCTCTCGCGGCGGTTCGCACGTCACCACCAACCTTAGCGCCGGCGAGCATCGCCGTCAAGCCGCGCCAGTCCAGTCCTACATCTGCTCCAGGGTGCGGATGCCCAGCAGCGACAGGCCCAGCTTCAACGACCGCGCCGTCAGGTCGCACAACCGTAAACGCGACACCCGTAGTTCCCCCGTCGGCGCATCATAAACGCGAACGCCCAGCCGCCGGTCGTAAAACCGGCTGAACGCCTTGCTGAGATCATAAAGGTAATCCGTCAGCAGATTCGGCTTCAGCTCTACCCCCGCCTGCTCGATCACCTCCGGCAGCCGCAGGATCCGCCGCGCCAGCGCCTGCTCCGTCGGATGCGCCAGCAGGATCGGCGAACTTCCGCTCAACGTAGCGAAATCCACCCCCGCGCGCCGCCCGATCGCCCGAATTCGCGCATACGCATAAAGCAGGTACGGCGCGGTGTTCCCCTCCAGCGACGTCATCGCCTCGATGTCAAACCGGTAGTCCTTGATGAGGTTGTGCGACAGGTCGTAATACCTCAGCGCCGCCAGCCCCACCGTCTCTGCGATCTCCTCGACCTGCTCCCGCGACAGCGCCCGCTTCGACGTCGGCGCCGCCCCCTCATCCCCGTTCTCGTCGCCGCTCGCCGACTCGACCACCGCCCGCGCCGCCGCCACGGCCTCGTCGAGCAGGTTCTTGAGCTTGATCGTCCCGCCCTCGCGTGTTTTAAAGGGCGCGCCGGACCGCGACAACATGCTGCCGAATGCCAGATGCTCCAGCCGGACCTCGGGCGGGGCGATGCCGCACTTCCGCGCCGCGGCGAACAACATCTCGAAATGCAGCTTCTGCGTCACCCCGACCACGTAGATGATCCGCCGCGCCTTCAGCGTTCGGATCCGATGCACCAGCGTTGCGAGGTCCGACGTCGCGTAGTTGAACCCTCCGTCCGACTTGCGCACCATCAGCGGCAGAGGCTCGCCCTCTTTCGTCTTGAATCCCTCCAGAAAAACGCACAGCGCGCCTTGACTCTCCACCGCATGACCGTCGCGGACCAGATCGTCGATCACCTGTGGCATCAGGTCGTTGTAGTAACTCTCTCCGCGGTCGACGACACGGACGTTCAACCGGTCCAGGATGCGGTGACAGTGACGCAGGGACTCGTTGCAGAACGCCTCCCAGATCCGCCGCGTCGCCGCGTCCCCCTGCTGAAGCGCGACCACCGCCTCCTGAGACTCCTTCTTGAACGTCGCATCCGCGTCAAACAGCGCCTTCGCCTGAACGTAAAACGCCTCGAGATCCGCGATCTGCAACGCGTCGGGGCGAGTCAGCACGTCCGGATGCGTCCGCCGCAGGTACGCCACGAGCATCCCGAATTGCGTGCCCCAGTCTCCGACGTGATTCTCTCGGATGACGTCATGACCCAGGAACTCGAGAATTCGCGCTGCGCAGTCGCCGATCACCGTGCTGCGAAGGTGTCCGACGTGCATTTCCTTCGCCAGGTTCGGACTTGACAGGTCCACCACCACCTTTTCCGGAGCGTCCGACGGCGCGACCCCAACTCGATCCTCCCCCGCAGCCGGCGCCGGCGGGATCTCCGCGAGGCGACGCGCCATCGCATCCGCTTTCAACCGGAAATTGATGAACCCCGGCCCGGCCACCTCCGGAGGGTCACAAAGATCGGACACCTCCAGCGCCGCCGCGATCCGCTCCGCCACCAACCGCGGAGGCTGACCCAGCTTCTTCGCCAGGCTCATCGCGCAGTTCGACTGGTAGTCGCCGTGCGACTCATCCGCCGCCGGCCTCACCAGCGGATCCGCCTGCGGGTCCAGGCGCGCCACCGCCTCGCCCACCCGCGCCGTCAATTCCTTCAAGATCGATCTCACGCCGCCAACCTCTGCGCCGAACACTCCGTCAATCCCGCCTCTGGGGCCGCGCCGCAAAAAACGGTGCGAATCCCCGCGTTCAAGACCGCGTTACGCATTCCCCGGTGCGATATCGCGGCATGCCTTTTCCGGCATGACGTTTCCGAAACGATTCCCGCGCTGCCTGCCCGGGTCCGCCGCCCGCAACGCAGGGTAGGCGACGCCCGCCATCGCCACGAGCAGGCTCCGTCCGCCTTCCGCACGGTAAACGGGCCGGGGTCGCTTTTCCTGAGCGCCGGGAATCGCGGATGCTACCGACTCCGGAACCGCACGCCATCCCGCCCCGCGGCGTGGACACGCCGCAGTCCTTCGATATACTCCCCGCTCCGCGGTTCCGACGGGGCAGGATATCGAAAGAATCGCGTCCGGCGGCGTACCCAAGTGGACCAAGGGGACGGATTGCAAATCCGTTATTCGTCGGTTCGAATCCGACCGCCGCCTGTTCTCTCCCGCGGAACCCGGTGCATCAAGATGTCCGACCTTCGCCGCCCGGCGACGCGGTTATTCGGGGAAGCGCCCGGCGGACGGCTACAATCATGGGCATGATCGCCGGCGAAATCCGTGAGTTGAAAGAACGCGACCCCTTCTGACCCTGTCAACCTTTTCCGGAGGCCGACCCTGACGCGTGACTAAAAGCGGAAACCGGGCGGCGCCCGCAGTTGCAGGCCCGCCCGGTCCGTCAGACTTTTCGGATCACGCCTCGGAGCGACTACGGCATGCAGTGCGCGTGCTCTTCAATACCGCACGGCAGCAACAGGACGTGGTGTTCGCCTTCGGCGACGTTCTTGAACTTGCCGGTGGCCTTGCCGCTGTCCTTGACTGTCTTGGTGACGTCGGTGTTCGCGTCGTCATCGAGGCGGAAGGTGACTTCCAGGCCCGGCGTGCTGTTCTTCAGCTTGCCCTTGACGATGAACTTGCCGTTCTTGAGCTTGCAGGAAGCACTGAGCACTTCGTTGCCGCTGCACGGCGTCGGGTTCTCGATCTGACCGCGGATTTCGCCGCTCGGGAACTCCTGCGAGTGAACGTTGACGTACATGCCGCCCGAGAGCAGCGTCGCGGCCTGCTCCGGGGTGACGCCGGTGATCTCGACCTCGATCGGGCTGACGCCGTCGCCGAGGTTGAAGGTTACGCCGCCGTTCTGTCCGCGCGGCGCGGTGTGGATGTGCGCCGCGGTCGGGTTGGCCACGTCATGCGTCACGCTGACGAAGATCGAGTTGCCCAGCGAGCTGAGGGCGAGGAAGCCCGTGCCTGTCGCGGTGCTACCGGTCGGCGGAACTTCCTGCGACCCGTCGAGCGGGAAATTGTATTCGGTCCGCTCGCGGTTCTCCGTGCCCGGCGTGTCATAACCACCGACCGGGAAGAACGATCCGATGTGCCAGACATGATCGTGTCCCTCGAGGCGATGGATGTGACCCGGAACGAACGAGCCGTCCGGTCCGATCCGGTTGTCGCCATAAAGGCACTCGGTATTCACCGGCGGATCCTCGAGCACCAGACCGATCGAATCCACGATCGCCGTCCACGGCGTGATGTCGAGCACGCAGTCGTCGTTGGTGTCCAGATCCTGGCCCATCGTGCCCGTGAAGCCCTCGACGAGCATGTGCGTGACGTTGTCCGTATTCTCGAAATTCAGCCCGTTTCCCGAAAGGACGAGGTCAGCCGTGCCGATGTCCACCATCGTGAAGGTGCTCTCAACCGCCAGGAAGTAACCGTCTGCCGGAATGACCAGTCCGTTCAGGTTGACGATCGCTTCGATGACGCCGCTGAACGTCCCCGACGAGCCGTCGCCGATGACGATGTAGGTCAGACCGTCGAGCGACGTGCCCGCCCGTCCGGTAAGCTCAAAGTACTCATCAGTGTCCGTGCTCGGCTGGTCGATGCGGATCTCGCTGAGTTCGACCTGCGCCGATGCGCCGCCGACAAGCCCCAGCGCCAGCATCACGCCCCACAACGCCTGCAATTTCCGTCCCATCGTTGCCTCCTTTTCCAAGAAATGAGATGACTGCGAGTTCCGGCGCCCATGTCCGAAACCGGCCTGCGGGAGTGATAGAAGGCAGACACAGGGGCTGCGCCGTTTCGCACTTGCGCGGTCCCCTCCGCCTCCCTCCTTGCGAAACGCTCAGGCCGTTACTTTCTCCGGGGGGAGAATAACTCAGACCCCCACGTCGAGTCAAGCAGGTCCGAAGCAGTGCGAGCGAGTTTAACGAAATCTCAACATGATGTTGTGCAAAGATTTATGACTCACGTGTGTTGATGCGCGAGGAGCACGTCGGGGGATTGCTTCCGGTAGGTCTCGACCGGACAGGCGGGATTTCGGAGGGGTCTTTCTGGGGAAAGAGGGCGTCAACACGGGGTTCAGGTGTCGCTTCGGTATTACAGAAGGCGCGGTTCGTCGGACAAGCAGACACGTGTTGGCGGCGGAGCCGAATCAGGATGCGGGGATGACGGAAATACCCGCTTACGGATGGACGCGGCTCGGCGCCGAGGAGACGACGCGGGGCGCGTCTGAGATCGTTCGAGCGTTCAGCACAGCGCCGCGTAGACCACCGCAGTCAGCAACGCGATCCGAACCTTGCGTACGAAGAAACCGACAACGTTGACGCCGAGAATCATGCGCTTCCTTCCCCCTGTCCGCTCGAAAGACCGGACGCAGGATTTTTGACCGTCGATCCCCGGAACTCAAGTGAGAAGGGGCTTATTGGGCGTCCGAGAGACCAAGTTTCGGAGAAATATCGGCCGAGGCTCTCGACGCTGCCAGTCGGGGTCCGCCAAGGGAGGGTCGATCCACCAGGGACAAGGCTGGATCGGGCTGGAGCTTTGCGAGATGGAGGCGGTCTGCTGGCGCGGGCTGAGCGGCGCGATACAATGTGCGTCCGAAGGACTCCGGCGAGGCGCGGCAGGGGTCGCATTGCAACGCGCCGTCGCCGGATCAGGAGCGGTTGACGGCAAGGTGGGATCCAACAAGAGGAGGAAAAACAATGAAGATCCGAAATCGGTTGAGTCTGATGTCCGCCGGACTGGTGCTGGCGGCGCTCGCGCCCGCGGCTGGGGCGGCGGAGTACATTGAGGGCGTGAATGACACTCTTCCGGTCGAAGGCGGCTGGACGGCATCCGGCGGCAACGAGATCGCCTACCGCTGGACGGCGCAGAACACGTTCGACCTGACGGAGATCCGCTGGCACACGTCCATGATCAACTCGGGGACGATCCGGCTGCGCGTCGACACGGGCAGCACGCCGGGCGCGATTCTGCGCGAGGTGAACTTCAACGCCAGCGGCACCGGCTGGCACGGAGCGCCCTTCTCGCAGTCATACCCGATCGAAGCCGGGCAGACGTACTTCGTGACGTTCTACAGCAGCAACGACTACAGCAACTATCTTGCCCAGGGCGGCGTCCACCTGACGTACTACTGGACGCCGAACGGACAGTCGAACTGGAACGGTCCGTATGACTGGGCGGGACACCGCATGATCCAGTTCTACGGCGATCGCGAAGGCGGCGACTGCACGGGCAATGAAACGCTCAAGGCCAAGTGCCGCACGAAGAATTGCGGGGCGCAGGCCAAGGGCGTCATGAAGAACGGTCAGCCCGGCGCGACCGTGACGTTCCTGCTGGACGGCGGGCAGGCGCAGCAACAGACGGTCAACGCCAACGGCAAGGCGAAAGCGAAGTGGTGCCCCGCCGGCAGCGGGTCGCACACGATCACCGTTCAGCAATGCCGCGTCAGCGCGACGACGGTTTGCCCGTAACCGGGCGCGGTTCCGGGCAACGGTTCGGTTTTAACGCCACCGTCCCGGATGGCGAACGCAAGGTCGGCACAGGCAAGGGGGGAGGGAGCCGCGGCGCTCCCTCCCCTTATTGTTTCGTATTCGCACAAGCTGTGCGACGCCTGCAACATTGATGCAGAGGACGTATCCCGCGCGTTTCAGATGACCAACGGCGAGCCGGAAACGCTGCGGATCGAGGGCCTTTCCGTGCGCAACGGCTTCGCCTCGCTTGCGGCAAAAGGGGGACCGCACAGCGAGGACATCCTGATCGCGGATACATCAACAACGTTCCGAGAGTGGCTCTTCGCTTCCTGCACGACGGCGGACGGCGAATCCGGCGACGCGCCAAGCGCGGGCGGCGACGGCGTGGCGCGCGTTCACGTATTTCATGTGCGGCTTCGCGTGCCAAACTGTCTGGACGACGGTCTTCGTGTTCGCGGTGACGCGAGCTATCAGTGGTCCGGCCGGCTGGTTATTCACGTCGCAGCAGGCGCTTCCGCAGCGGGGAGGATGTCTGCCGTCCAAAGCTGGAGCGCTTCGCCGCGCGGTGCTGGGCCCATGGTCGGCGCAACCGGCTGCTGGAACTGTGCAAATGAGATGTCGGCTGCAAACACCGACCTTCAATGGGGCCGCAGCTTAGGAGCTGCGGAAACCGCGCGCGGCGAACGTGCGCGGCGTTGAAGGACTGCTTCAATGGGGCCGCAGCTTAGGAGCTGCGGAAACACGGGATTCGTTCGCGGGAACTGGCCTACGCGGCCCGCTTCAATGGGGCCGCAGCTTAGGAGCTGCGGAAACGCGTTTCCGACGCATTGATCGAGCGGCTGGAGAACGAGCTTCAATGGGGCCGCAGCTTAGGAGCTGCGGAAACCGTTTCCGACGCATTGATCGAGCGGCTGGAGAACGAGCTTCAATGGGGCCGCAGCTTAGGAGCTGCGGAAACGTATTGCCTCCGGGCCTCGGCGCGGTCCGGGAATGCGGCTTCAATGGGGCCGCAGCTTAGGAGCTGCGGAAACAAGTATCTCGTGGACGCGATGCGTTTTTTACAGCGGCTTCAATGGGGCCGCAGCTTAGGAGCTGCGGAAACGACGACAGCTTTCCGGGTTCGGATTACGTCTGGCCGCTTCAATGGGGCCGCAGCTTAGGAGCTGCGGAAACGCGACGCAGGGGCTTGGGAGCCTCGCCGCCGCGAGGCTTCAATGGGGCCGCAGCTTAGGAGCTGCGGAAACGACAAGTGAAGACTCCAACGCGGTCGCCATTTATCTGCTTCAATGGGGCCGCAGCTTAGGAGCTGCGGAAACCCTTCGTCGATGTCCCTGACCTTATCGAATCCGAAGGCTTCAATGGGGCCGCAGCTTAGGAGCTGCGGAAACTGCAGAACATGTTCGCAAGGTCTAACGAGCAGTGGCTTCAATGGGGCCGCAGCTTAGGAGCTGCGGAAACTCTGACGGATGAGCAGCGCCGCGCGTGCAAGGAATGCTTCAATGGGGCCGCAGCTTAGGAGCTGCGGAAACCGCCGCCCTCGCAACCCCCTACATACCAGCCACTTGCGCGAATGCTGGCGAGTGCAGGCATCGTGGACGGCTTTCGTTCGGTCGCGTACACGGCGACGGTCGATCGTAACTCTTTAGTTTTCAATGATCTCCGTTCGTGCGAGCGTCCCCGGCCCTCCCCTTCGCCACCATTGCACTCGCAGGCCGATTCGCAAGAAAGCCTGTGTTCTTCGGCACGCTCAAGCTCCCGGTCGCTCGGGGACGGGTACGAACAACCCCATGCCAAAGTGACTCGACCATCCTATCACGATCGGTCCATGGACTTCAAGCGTAAACCTGACGCGAAATGCGCCGGCCGGGCGCCGACCCCCGTCGTCGCCAGGCTTCGAGCGGAAACGCTTGAACTGGATCGGACGCCAGCGCCCGGCGATGCGGAACGCCCCGTCCGTCACCACCGGTTCAATGTTCGCCTCCGCGACGAGCGTCGGGGGCAGGTCGGGCCGGCAGGCGGCGATCTGGGCGCGAAGGTCGCCGGTGAGGAATCGAATCCGGGCTTCGGGGTCGCGCAGGTCGATCCGATCGCGCCCCCGAGTCTTGGCATGCTGCGTCGCAATGTACGGCGTGGCCGAGACCCAGCTTTTCGATTGGGCGAGCGGGCCGGGCTGGTAATCATCGAGCGAACCCAGCCCCAGCAGCAGCAGACGCAGCGGGTGGCGCTCTTCGCCCCTTCGTCCGGTCTTCAGTTCACGCAGGCGGTCCAGCGCGCGGCGCTCTTCGGGGCCGAAGCCGTTGCGTGCGAAAACGGTGAGATGGTCGAGGCGGCCATCGCCGTCTTCGTCGGTGGGCAGGTAGTAGGCGTGCCCGTGATCGGTCAGCGGGTTGCCGTCCTCATCTTTGCCCGAAAAGATCTGCGAGCGGCCGCGGATGCCGTTGTGCTCCTTGATTCGGCCGTAGAGGCCCATCAGCGCGCGGCGGGCGGCCTCGGCGACGGGGAGCGTCTCGGTGACCAGCGGCAGGACGGTCGAGTCGAGGGCGTAGCGGGCGACCTGAAGGCGCAGCCCTTTCGTGGAGCGAGTGTTGGTCCGCGCGGCCGCCTCGATCTTGAAGCAGTCGGACGGGCGGATGTATTGAACCCAGCGTGAGCCGGGCGGGTCAGACCACTTCTCGTCGTGCAGTTGCAGCGTTTCCATGCAGAGATTCCATGCCGGGTCGTAAATGCTAATGCGTTCCTCCGCTGTCTGTACGTTCACCTTGACAACGTGGCTGTCCGCGAACGCCGTGCCCGGGTCGGGGCAGAGCAGGCGGATGATCTCGTGATCGGGTGGTGCGCTCCCGGCATCGAGCGGCCTATAGACCAGCCGCGTTCGTCCTCCGTTTAGATTCGTCGCGCCAGGGTCCTGATCCGACAGGAGCCTCGCTTCGCACCATGACTCGGAGCGACCGAATGTGTTCAGATTGTCCAGTATGCGCCGAAGCCGGCGCTGCGCATCATCGTCCAGCGCGGCATCGGGCCAGCGAACCAGGAGTTCCGCGTCCTTCGGCAGGGCGACAAACGTGTCGAAGACCAGCGTGCGGTCATCCGGACCCTTCTTGAACCACGGCATGTAGTGGCGCGTGTGACCGGTCGAGGCGGGCGGCAGCACGAACTCCGGGGGTGACTTCGCAAGCTCTCGCAGAATCGGCTCGACCTTAGCCTGCTCCACGTCAGGCATCGTGCGCTTCCACGTTGCGACCAGCGCGCGGAGAATCCGCCACGGCGAGGGCGGCCACTCGACCGCGCCTTCGTTGACGTGCCGGCCCCACGGCGTGGCGTGGTAACGGCCGGCGAGGAACTTAAAGGAGATTGCGATCATTCGTTGTCGCCTTCGTCATCCCCCGTATCGCTATCGTCGGCGTTCTCGTCGCCGGCTTTCTCCTCCCCCTCACTCTTCTTGCGTTTGCCGCCATTCTTCTTGTCCGGCTTCCACTCGACCTCGGTGATCGCCGGATCGGCGAAGTGCTGCTTGCAAGCGTCGATCAGCCGCTTGCATTCCGCCAGGAGATCGCTTTCGGACGGCACTGCGAAACCGCCGGGCCGCGTGACGGTCAGTTCACCATCAAGTTCCAGGTCGCAGGCGGTACGCAAGCGCAGGCCGGTAGAAAGGAACCGGCGGATCTTGAACAGCGACAGCGCAATCAGGAGTTTGGTCGCGTCGTCGGCCAACCCGTACCCGCGGAGCAAGGCCAAATCGAGATTGAAATAGGCTTTGACCTCTTTGGCGACAAACTCGGTGCGATGGAGGGGGAGATTGCCCTCGCCCTCCTTCAGTTCGGGCTGGACGATGTTGTTCTTCACCCCGCCGCTTTCCGCGACTCTGACCCCGCTGGCTTCGACGAAGCCGGAGAGCGCACGGGTCACCCGGAGTCGCCCGCCGATCTCCTCCAGGAAACACCCGTGGAGGAGGCTGTTGGGGTCGTACTTGAGCAACCCCGCGTGGAACTTCTTCCAATCGACACGACCATCCTTCTGATAGCCGATCTCTTCGGCGAACTCCTCGTTGAACGGTTTCTCGGCGACCTTCCGCTCCCCGTCGGTCTTTGAGACGCGCCGTGCTTCCTTCATCACGTACTCGGAGTTGATCCGATGCGCCTCCAGCAGCGAATTGCTCAGGTGTCCGTTGTCCGCGTCGGTGATCTTGATGTATGGCAGGCCGCGCAGTTCAGCGATCAGATCCTCTGCTGCGGCGTCCCAACAGGCCAGCTCCATGCGGTTGGCGACGGATTGGACGGACTCGACCAGAAGCATTTCGACGTTTTCCCAAGCATCGGGGTCGTCGCCGTCCTTCCAGCCCTTGGGCCGCCGGGGCGCGGTGTACCGCGCCGGGCCGAGGTCGGCAAAGCCGGTGGGCTGGAAGCGGTCGCCCTGAAGAGGTTTCAGCTTGGCCTCCATCAGCAACCGCGGGTGGCCATTGAGTGCTTCGTAGCCGATGACATTGTTTCCATTGCTCATTCGGATTCTCCTTCCGCCGAGAAGGCGAGTGCTTCGGCCGCGGCCGATTCGTCGGCGCGGCAGACCAGATGGACGAACCGGTTCACGGACTTCGATGAAATCGGGATCAGCAACGCGGCGGCCAGTCGCTGGGCACGACGCGGTTCAATGATTCGTTCGGCCCAGGCGCCGTCGCGCATCACGCCGGTCAGCAATGGCCCCGGCATCGGCGGCAGGCCGGAGACGCGCAGGCGCTGGGCGGCGATCCGGCACGCCTCGCCGATCCGTCCGGCGCGGAGAAGCGGCAGGATGCGCGGCTCGGGACGGATGACGATGCCCGATTCGCCGTTGCGAGCGAGACGACAATAGACCTTGTCGCCGGACCGTTCGGCCACGAGCGGCCGCGGCAGGAACAGAAGTTTCAGCAGGGCGTACTCGCGCGGCAGCGGGTTGGGATCGGCCCGCTGACCGTCGCGGCTCTGATTCATGCCCGCAGGCGCAAGATCCCCGCGCGGCGTGTCGATCAGCATCAAGCCCCAGATCAGTTCCTCGATCCGCGCGTCGTCGAGCTCGCCGGCGATGAAGGCCGCGATAACGTCGAGCGGCACGCTGAAGGGAGAGTCCAGCGGCAGGCGCTGGCAGCCGGCGCGCTCACCGTCCATCATGCGGCGCTGGAGGACGTTGGCCAGGTTCGTCGCCAGGTCGGCGGCGTTCCAGACGACGCAGCGCTCCTTCTCGGCCCAGGCGCGGCAGCGCTTCTGCCAATCCACGGGTTCCAGATTCGTGCGCAGCGGTCCGATCTTCGGCTGCTCGGCCGGGCCGTCCGGCTCGTGATGCACCCCGGCCAGGGCCAGAGCGACGCTGTACTCGCGCGATCCGTCATCGGCGGCCCCGATCCACTCCGCCGACAACCCGGCGAGCGGCTTGAGTTTCTTGTCTTCCCGGAACCGCTCCACATTGGCGAGTTCCCGTTCGGCCGCGCCCAGCGCGATGACGATCCTCTGGAAAAACGCCGCGCCGCCGTACTTGCAGAAATCGAAGATGGCCGAGTCGATCCGCCGCAGCGCCGAAGCGAATCGCGGCGGGGCGTTCTTGTCGCCGGCGGCACGGCAAAAGCCGTCCAGCCAGCGCCAGCGGTCGAGCTGGTGGAGCAGGTCAACTGAGTCCCGAGCGACAACACCTACACGCCCAAGCGAGTTTGCCAGGTAGTTGTCGCCGAACCTTGCCTGATACTGAACGCGAACGAATTGTCTGATGCCACGGTCCACGCCGAGCGATGCGGCGGCGCGGGCAAATTCGACGCCTGTCCGAGCCCTTCGTCGCCCCAGATCGGATCGACCCTCCGCGAGCAACGTCGCGATTTCCCCAGCCGTGCATGCACGGTCCCACAGCGGCAGCCATTGTTCACCGCGTGTGGCACCAGGTCCGGCAGAGTCAAAACCGGCAGGCGTACTCTCAACGGCGAACGGGAACCCTGATTCGGATACAGTGTTTCCGAGTCGCTTGTTTGCTGCTCCGCGTAACATGACTGCTCCTTCCAGCATGAGTACATAATCCCAAGGATTGAGGCGGGGTTTGGCCTCCAGTCCCTGAAACATGTTCGCGCCGCCAGCCCGACCCGGGTAGAATTGATCCACTGCGAGAGAGGCAAGCCCAGCAGTCGGACCGCCGAGTATGGCATTGAGCAGCGATCTCGCTGACTCATGGCTGGGGGCTTCACCACTGGCGAGGGGAACGCAATCAGCGAGAAGCTGCATGAATCGAGCCGAAAAGTCGCTGTTGCCGATGTTCCCGCCACTGCCTAGGAGCGGCGCCTCGACGCGGTTTTTCTTCCGGCCAGTGCGAATGACGAACGCTGTGTCGATCCATTGCAAAGCAAGATCGTGCAACAATGCACTCCGTGCTTCGCGCACTAGGGCGTCCTTGTCGGCCTTTCCGATAGCAAGAGTCTCGCCGTTCGTGCCTGCAAAAAGCATCTGGCTATCCAGGAGTTTCTTAATTTCGTCCTTGGTTTTCTTGGCGCTCCAATGCTCGCGCTGCCCACGCTCACGAACAGCTTTGATTTCCTTGGCGGGATCAAACGGCTTTGCCGAACGATTGAGAACTTCTTTGATGGCTTGTATCTGCTCCCGATATCGCTGAAACCGATCACTCGTGGACGACTCAATCTTCGAGACCGCTTCCGTGGCATCACGCTTCTTGAACGCGTTTTTCTTCTCATCCCACTTGAGGTAGAAGCCGGAACCAGCGTTCCACGGAGCAACAAGAGGCGTCGGCTTGTACTCCTCCAGAAAGAACTTCACCAGCGCGTCGCGCTTCTCCTTGTCATTCTGCGCGCCACTGAACAATCCCGGCGACCGCAGCCAGAACACGTCGTTCTTCCACCACCCGCGGGCAGCGCGGTCCTTCTGCTCGGCGACCAGGCGCAAAATGCCCAGGGCCTTCAGGTACGCCATGAGCGGTTCCGGCGTGCAGCCCGGCAGCTCCAGGTCGTGGTGGTTTGATCCGAGCCGCGACCGTGAGGGAGCGGGTTCCAACGATTCGTGCTCGGTACCTGCATCATCGTGGCGTTGCAACTCAGCCATCACTCGCTCCCTCGCTGTCATCCCTGTTGTCAGCCGTTTGACTGGTCGCCGCCTCGCTCGCCCGCCTGTCCGCCGCGCGGAGGATCGCCTCCAGGTACGCCAGGCGGAACGGACCCAGCGTGTCGCGCAGGCGGATCATGCGCTCGGCCCACGACGGCTGACCGGCAAACTGCCCCTGTTCGCACAGGCCCAGTTCCATCGGTTCCAGCGAGAGCGTGACCCGGGGCGCGATGATCCGGGTGCCATCGCCGTTTTGACCAAGGTCGACCTCCGGTAGTTCGTCCCCGTCCCACACGCCGCGGGCGAAGCGCCGTTCGTGCCCATCGGTGTCAGTCCGCGGGTTCGGCCGCTGCTCGTTGGGCAGCGAGCGGATCGAAAGCCGCACCTTGCCATGATGCGCGGCGACGAGGTAGGCGACCAAGTCCCGGAGATCGTCGGGAATCGCCTTATTCGTAGGATCAAGCACCGCAAGCGCCGACGCCAATTCGTGGCGGAAGTAGGGACGGTAGTTCTCGTTTAAGTTCTTGCCCCGAACCCATGAATCCGTCGGAGCCTTGCCGGGAGCCTGGCCACTGGATACACACGCCCGCGCATCCGGCTTTTCCAATGCTTCCTCTTTGAGTTTGGCGAGAAACCCTCTGTGCGCTTTGCCGCGGTCATGCCATCGCGCCGCCTGGCGGAGTACGACGAGATCGCTGCCGTCAAGCCCGACGGCGCCCGCGATCCTGTCGAGTTCCTGGCATACCCGATCTGTATGCTGAGCGATCGTCTGCCACACGTCGGCGCGGCACAGCCGGTCCGAGTCAGTCCCGTCCAGTGTTTCACCCGCGCCACCCGACAGGGGGGCAACGGGGTCAACGCGCGCTGTGCTCCCAGGATCCCATCCCGTTTTCGCCGAGTACCCGCCCGCGTCAGCACGGATCAGGAACACTTGTCCGGGCGCAATGGCGTCCGCCCGAGCCGGCTCCCACTTCTCGTCGAGAAAGCTCCAACGCCAGACGCTGTTAGCGTGCTCGTTCACGAACTTGCGGAACTCGGTGTAAGTCGTCTTCCCCTTGTTGTCCTTTTTCACCGCCCCGATCGGCGCCGGGCAGAGTTCCTCCCGTCGCGGGGCCGGTTCAATACGTGGGGCGCCCTTCTCCGCGTCCTTTCCCCCGATGTTGTTCGGCGTCGCGCCTTTCTTCGGATCGCCGTAGTCTCGCCAGAACACGCGCACGTCCGAGTCCTCGACTTCGCGCACGAAGCGGTCGATGTCGATGTCGTTGCCGGCCAGGTCCGGCGTCGTGTCGAACAGGTCGATCAAATCCCGCCGCCGGATGACGTGGGTGTGATTGAACGGCAGTTTGACGTCCAGCGCACTCAGCGCGGCCAGGCTGACGCTCCGTTGCGCCTCGGGCTGTTCGGCGATGGCTCTCAGCGTGTCGCGTGCCTTCCGCAGGTCTTCCGCGTCGTACGGCGCGGCGTCCTTGTCCGGCACGTCGATCCACCGCACGGATGCGCGTTCATTCTGCTCTCCGCGCCGGTTGCACCGCCCGAATCGTTGTACCAGCGACGCCCACGGCGCCAGCTCCGTGAACAGCGTCGCGGCGCTCACATCCACGCCGGCCTCGATGACCTGCGTGCTGACGACGATCGTGCCTTCGGGCGGCGGATCGGCGAGCGCCTCTTCGACTCGCTCGGCTCTGTCGGGAGGCCGAAACCGCGAGTGCAGGAGGACGACCTTCGGCGTTTGGTCTCCCGGCGACGCCTGAACCGGCGTGTCCGCGCCCTTTCCTCGCCTGCCCCGTTGAGCCTTCGATCCCCCGGCCATCGATGTGCGCAACGCCTCAAACAGCGCGCAGGCCCGCTTGACCGTGTTCACCACGACGATCGTCCGCGGGCCGCGCTTGTGAGCCTTGCGAACTTCGTCGTGAACCTTGCGAACTTCGTCGGCGAGGCTGGCCGCGCCGCCCATCGTCGCCGAGGACTTCCCGAGCGGTTTCTTCGCCGCCCAGCGCTTCTCGACCTCTTCGTTGTCGTGATCCGTTTTGTCCAGCTCCAGAGCAACCAGATTGCCAACGCGATCCTTGAAATCCTTGAAATCCACAGTCTCCAGCCACTTTCGGTCGAGCGTTGCAGACATCCACAGGCTGCGGCAGCTGTGGCCGTCCTGGCTGCCGAGCAAATGCCGGAAGGCCTCCAGTTGGGCCGTGGTTGCCAGGCCCGCACCCATCAACTGGATTTCGTCGAAGACCCACAGGCAGTCCGTGTTGAGCAGCCCGAACTGCATCGGCCAGCGCGAGCGGCTGGCCGCGTAGCCGCGGTTGAGCGCCCGCGACAAAAGCATGTCCTGTGTGCCGATGATGATCGCTTCGCGCTCGGGGTGGATGTCCCAGTCGTCCTCGTCCTCGCCGCCCATGAGGACGTGAACCGGCACCTCGCATTCGACAAGATTGGCCTCCCGGAGATTCTTTAGCCAGCGGACGGCATTGTCCCGCGTCTGCTCCACGAGCACCCGCATGGGCAGGCAGTACACCAGCCGCCGCGGCGTCTGGCGGCGAAGCTCGTCGCCCGCGTCGAAGCGTCGCCACAGCCAGCCCATGACCGCCATCGCGGTCTTGCCCAGCCCGGTCGGGATATTGACCAGCGCCGGCAGGTCACAGGCGAAGCGCCTTTGAAAGTTGAAGGGCGCCAGACCTGCGGCGCTGCGGAAGAACTCGCTGAACTCGGTGTTGCGCTCAGCCGCCGTAGCGGCCCCACGGCCCCCGCCGCATCCCGCCCCCACCGCACGCCCCGCCATCGGACGCCTCCCCCTGCTCGAAAAAAACTTCCGGATCCCTTGACAACGTAAAACCGTACATATACCGTACTTATCAGCCGGAGTCAAGCAGAGATTCATTACTATGATAACCCTTGTCGGCCACCACTTCCCGCAACACCTGCTCACGGAGCGCGTCGCAGGCCGCGTCGTCCTTCATCACCGCCATGACGTTGGCATCGAGCTGTTGGATCGTCTATTCGAGGCTGCTGGTGTCGCCACGGTCCGCCGGCTGGAGCGTCACCGCCCCCACGGCGCCGGTCTCCAAATCCACCGCGTGCTCGGTCTTGTGCGCCAGATGCGTGCGGCCGTCCTTCATCCTGGCGATCTTCGCATTCGGGTCGTGAGGATGCTCCCCGTCCTCGTTGGAACCCTTGTTTTTCCGCTGTTTGTCGAGCTTGGCCAGGTTCTCGCGCGTCGGCGTGGCGATGCCCGACTCCCGGGCCAGACGGGTGAGGAACTCCGGATAGCCTTCGCCGGTGTCGCGCTGAACAATGCTCCGCAGCGCCGCGTTGGCCTCCAGCGTCGTGGCGTCGATTCCCAGCGTCTTGCCTTTCAGCAGCTTGTTCCTGGCCAATCGGTCGCCGACGAATGCGGGTGCGAGGGTGCGGAGGTCGATGCCGACGGGGATGACGTCCCGGATTGCGTGGACAATTGCCCCGGCGCCGGAAACGCTCTTCAGATCGACAGTGACGGGGACGGCGCGGGGGACGGCTGTGACGAGTGTCCGTCCAACCTTGATCGCGTGGAGGCGGGCGACGGCGGCGATTGCGCGAGCGCCCCGGAACCTGACACCGAGAACGACAACGCTGGCGACGCGGGCAATGGCGACGACAACGATAACGACGATGACGACGACAATGACCCTCTGTCGCCGCCCTCCGACAGCAATACTTCCGGCGGAAGTTCAGGACGGCGTAACTTGGGTTGCGGAGTGGGCGTGGCGCCGCTCATCCCGGTATTTGTGGCGGGGTTCAGCGCGCTGCGCGGCGGCGCACGCTTTCTGATCTGGCGAGCGCGTTGCCGCCGCGACCGGCTGAGTTCTCAATCCGGTTGAAGCGCCGTCTGAACCGAGTCGCTGAATACGCCGATGAGGAACGAGCCGAAGTTGGTGCGCAGATTCTGCCCGACGATGTCGCCGTTGCACCCGGAAAGCGCCCCCAGCACGAATCCGGCGGACAGCAGACGAACGATGAGGTTACGCGTGGTCTTCATGACAATGCTCCCTGACCGAACTGAAATCCGGTGGTCTTCGCGGCCCTCGGATTTCCGAACCGGCAGACTCCCCGCACCGGCATCGCTTATCGGTCAAAGAAATATCGGATAGTATGCACAGCAAGTGAAGTCCGGCGCCGGAGGATCCCGGCGCCCGTGTATGCAGGAGTGGAGGGGCGCCTGCGGAAACAATGCCGCAGTGGGGACGGCTTGCGGCGCCTCCCCCGGGGGATATGAGTGTCGGCGCCGACTCGCCCCCTGGAACATCGAGAACTTCGCTTCGGGTGAAGCCCCCGGCACGCAAAGGCCCTGGGAACAGCGCGGTTTCATCTTCTGGCGGAGGCCGAACCAGAGCGGGGTCGGGTCACCGCGACGGCCCCGCATGTCGTCCCGACGCACGGCATTAAGCCGCGCAATTCCCCAGGAATCCGCGTCTCGTTTACGGGCACGTGAACGCGGCAATTTCCTCCTTCCCGCAACCCCACATCGCCTGAACCTCGCCGTTCCCGGAAGGAAGGCCGTTGAACTTCGCAGTCGCCTTGCCGCGGGCGTTCAAGATTCCTTCATTCTCGAATCCGGCGCCGGCGTCGATGCGATAGAAATCGCCCGGAACGCCCTTGACCAGCTTGACCACCAACCGGTTGGTTCCCTGGCGCGACTCGCAGGCGGACCGGCTGATCTTCTCTCGCCCGGTACAGGCGCCCGGGACATGCACCCGGAATCCGCCGCCGTCGGACTGCAAGTCGTGGGCAGCGGATGTATCCACGACCTGTGCAAACGGATCGGAGTCGGCGCCAAGGGTGGTGGTCCAGTGGGACCAGGCAGATTCGTGCGGGTTCCGGAACTGGAATCGGAACGTGTCGAAGATCGCATTCTCGCATTGCGGATCCCACCACGAGGCGTACCCGTCCGTCCCGACCTGATGCACCGCGAACCGCCACGTGGGCGCCGGTAGCGTGGGGTCGGTGTAGTTTGCGGGTTGGGCGTCGAACACTTTGACGTGGAAGTCGCAACGTCCGGCCTCTCCGGGCGTCACGTCGTACCAGTAAATCGGGGGATGATCTTTGTCGCCGCCGCCGAGCGTCTCACAGACGACCGTGTCGAGCCCCTGGGGAAGTGAGAACGCGTGAACGTCCCAAGTCCAGGCGCCCGGCGAGCCGTCGGCGAAAAGCGCGGTCAGCACGATCGGCTGATGCCGGTAGGATTCCGGCGGCGCGGTATACGTCACGCGCACCGGAAGGGTCTGCCCCGGATCAATCACGGCGTACTGCGGATCAAACCGGATTTCCCACCCCGGCGGCGCGACGGTCTCGAGCATCACAAGTTCAGCCGTCAACTGCGGGTTGACGACGCCGATCATGTCTTGGATGGTGCGCCCGGAGGGTATGACGATCCAGATCGTGTTCTGGCTGTACGAGTTGTTGCTCTCGTTGTTCTCGTTGATCTCGTTTTTCACGTCCGCAGAAGCCCAGCCGCACTTCCAGGACAGACCGTCCACCGTGACGACGCGGGTCGTGGCCGCGCCCGCAGCGATGCCGACGATGCGATGATCTCCCCACGCGGAGGTGTTGGTCCCCGAGACTCCGACGCGCAGGTCAAAAGGACCGCACGCCGCGTCTCCACGGTTGTGAACCACGACGGTCACCGTCGTCGTATTGTTCTGTTGATTCTGCGCGACGGTCACATCCGTGGAGGCGATGACCAGATCCGCATTGCCCAGCGCCGAATTCGCGAAGGCGTACGTCACCCCCAGCACCACGGCGACAAGGCCGCTCACGTTGCCTTGCATGATGTCTACTCCCTTCTTCGGCCGGCGAAGCGCCGCGCCGAACAAACCGTCTCCGGCCCCGTGTCTTCCGGGCGTGGAATGAACGTCAGGGAGGACCGCACGCATCTGCCATCGCATTCGACGCCTCGGACCTCGAAACCGCCGTCGCGCCGGTGAGGGTCATCATCGGATCGGCGTCGCGTTGCGATGCTCGCGGCGGGCGAAGCCAAGATGGTTCAGGAGCGCGTCGTCGCCGCGATGGTCGGAGGGAGACTCGTTCTTCGAGACGTCTCACGGAGAACCGTTTTTCCGCGACAAACGCGGCGTTCGGTTTACTGATCCCAGTGTACATCCGGCACCGAAGGCGTCAACTCCAAACAAGACCGGCGAAAGCAAGAAGGCGGGGAATCGTCCCAAAGCGGCGACGATTCCTTCGGAATCACAGACCTGTTGTGGGCGATCCTGTGTATTACACCTTGAAAGGTTTGCGTTGGGGGGGAGAGAGCGCGTTTTCTGCTACCGAAGTTCAGGAGTGTGTTACTTCCGCTGGGCGTTGCGATCGAAATCGGAGCGGATTGCATCGTCTTTTTCCTCGATGCCGGACAGCGCGGCGCGGACTCGTCCTTCTGCGGCGGAAAGCCGGGCTTCCGCATCCGCGAGGGAGAGGTTCAGGCCGTGCATGACCAGGGCGGTCTTGACGCGGCCTTCAGCGCGTTCGAGCAGGGCGAGGGCGTCCTTTCGCGCAAGACCGGTCAGTTGGGCGAGAATGCGCAGCGCGCGGTCGGTCAGTTTGCGGTTGGCGCGGGCGTTGAGGTCGATCATCAGGTTTCCGAAGACCTTGCCGGAGCGGGCCATCGCGATCGTCGTGACGCGGTTGAGAACGAGCTTGGTAGCGGTCCCGGCTTTGAGGCGCGTGCTGCCGGTGACGACTTCCGGTCCGGTGAGGACGCGGATCGAGACGTCGGCGTCGTCGGCGCACTGCTCCGCCGGGACGCAGGCGAGGAAGACGGTCGCGGCGCCGCGATCCCTGGCACGGCGCAGAGCTCCGTGTACGAAGGGCGTCGTCGCGCCGGCGGAAATGCCGAAGACCACATCGCGTTCGCAGACGTCCTCACGGTCGATCGCCGCGGCGCCGGCATCCGTGTCATCCTCTGCGCCTTCGACGCTGCGGCGCAGGGCGTCGTCGCCGCCGGCGATGATGCCGCGCACCTGTTTCGGATCGGACAAGAACGTGGGAGGGCATTCCGAGGCGTCCAGCACGCCGAGCCGCCCGCTGGTTCCCGCACCGACGTAAACGAGGGAGCCGCCGCGCCTGAAGGCGGCTTCAACGAGACGGATCGCGGTGACGATCTGCGGCTTGGCGCGGGCGACGGCGGCGGCGACGGACGCATCCTCGGCGGACATCACGTCAAAGGCGTCTTCGATCGACAGGGCATCGAACGCGGCGGCGCGTTCGTTGCGGGCTTCGGTGTCGAGATGTCCACGATCGGGAAGATTCATGCTGGTCAAGGCGATATCGCCCGGCGCCGCCGCTGCGGACGTGAATTCTAAGTGGTTGTCGGCGAGTCCGCGAGTCTGGCGCGGTTTTTCAGCGAGGCCGCACCGGTCCTTGCGCTGATCAAGGCGCGTTTGACGGCACATGCCCCTCCCGCGGCGCGGGAATCCGGGTTGAAAAACACGCCTCGGAGGACCGCGCTTTCAGGAGCGTGATGGGTGAAGATCGCAGCAGGCTGCGGTAGTAGGCGTCATATCGGGCGATCATCGCGTCTTCAGAAAAGGTCGAGGCGCGTCGTTGGGCAGCGCGACCGAAGGCCCGGCGCTGCGGCTCGTCGGCGACGACGGTCTGGATCGCGCGGGCGAGCGCGGCCGGATCCTCGGGCGGGACAATCATGCCGGCTGAGCCGTGGTCGAGGAGCAGGCGGTTGTCGCCGACGTCGGCGGCGATGACGGGCAGCCCGGAGGCGAGACCCTCGAGGATGGCATTGCACATGCTTTCAGAACGGCTGGGGCATACGAGCAGGTCGGCGGCGCGGAGCAGATCGGGCACGTCGTCTCGGTTTCCAAGGAAGGAGATCGTGTTCGAAAGCCCGCGCTGCTGGACCTCGGCCTCGAGGCACTGTCGCAGGGGTCCGTCGCCGATGAGGACAAACTTGACGGGAGAGCGGTCGTTGCGGAGGGCGTCGGCGGCACGCAGGAGCAGGTCGTGCCCCTTGACCGGGGTCAACGAGGCGACGCACACCGCAATGCAGCGGTCCTCGGCCCAACGCAACGCGGCGCGGAGCGCGCGGCGCCGCTCTTGCGAAGCGGGGAAGAACCGAGCCGTGTCGACGCCGTTGGGGAGGACGTCGATCTGGTTCGCGGGCACGCCAAGGCGGATCAGCAGGTTCCGGCTGCTCTCCGCGGGGCAGGCGACGCGCGTCGCCAGCCTTGAAGCGATTGTGATGCGCGTGCGCAAGTTGCGGCCGATCGGTTCAGGAGCCTCCAGGCCGTGGAAGCCGAGAAGCACTCGGGCCCGTGGATGAAGGATTCGCATGAGGATGGCGTCCGCCCAGGTGCCGACGCCGCGGGCGTGGATAAGGCGGACGTTGTCCCGCAGAAGCATGCGTGCCGCACGTAATCCAGCGGCGATCGCTCGCCCGCGGGCGTCAAGCGCAAGGATGGAAACGTGATCGGGCAGGCACGCGGCGAGCGATCCAGCGGCGCGCAGGGCGACGAGGCGATGCCGAAGTCCGCGCCGCGGCCATCCGGACAGAAGCCGGACGAGCGTGCGTTCGACCCCGCCGCCCTCAAGCGTAGACACGAGATGGACGACCGTGCCCAGGTCCGCCACGTCGCGGTCCTCCGTGCTCCAGGATCGGTACAAGGTGTCCGCCGCGCGCCGAGTGCGCGAGATTGATGACCGCGGCGTATTCCGCATCGACCGCCTTCTGAAGACAAAGCGGAAGCGTCAACACCCACCAGAACGACTCGGTGTAGAAGCGCTCCGTGAAAAACCCGGCGACGACGTAGGTGACGAGGGAGACGAACAATCCGTAACCAATGTAAAGCAGTTCCGGAGAATGCGGGGCGGAGCGGGCGCGCTTCATCGTCCTGCGGAGGCGCTCGAAGCTGCTGGTGAGCATCGCCAGGAAGATCACCCCAGCCGGGATGCCGAGTTCGGCGACGCAGTTCAGGAACGTGTTGTGGGCCGCGCGCCGCTCGTGATAGTAGGCGCGGGTCATGCGCTCGAAGTTCCCCGCTCCGACCCCCAGAGGGTGGTCAGCGACCATCCGAAGTCCGACCTGCCAGACGTCGAGGCGCGTCACAATAGCGGTGTCGGTCTCGCGCGTCTGCGGGTCGGTGATCGTCAACATACGGTCCCAGAACCCGGGGTCGGTCAGCGTGAAGGCGCCGGCGGCGCACACACCGAGCGTCAGAAGGATCTGAAAACGCCTGGGTTTCGGGGCCATCAGCGCCGCCACCGCCGCGCCGGCGGCTAGACCGACGAACGCCGACCTTGTTCGGCAAAGCACCATCGCGTTGAAACCGAAGGCGCCGGTGACCAGGGCCGTCAGCTTCAGGTACCAGCGTTTCGACACCAGGAATGCCGCTCCAACCAGCGGGAGGACCGCCGCCAGATGCACGGCGAATCCCGAGGAGAACTGAAAGTCCGGTCCGCCGATGTCGTTGAGACGACCCAGGTGAAAGCGGCTCGGCGGCGCGATGAACGCCTCACGCCCCAGGTACAGCGTGCCGATCACAAAGGTCCACAGCAGCAAAGTCAGTTCGCGCCGGGTGCTGATCAGACGGCCCATCACGAACACGAAAAGCATCATCTTCCAGAATTTGTCGAGTCGAGCGGCCATCTCGGCGTTGTATCCCACGCCCGTCAGGATGCTGGTGTAAGCGATGACGACCATCGCCAGCAGTCCGAGTTCCCAGTACTGCCCGCGCGCCGGTCCGGCCTGACGAGGCCGCTGGGACAGGAGGTATCCGGCGAGGGTGAAGATCGCGGCGTAAAGCGAGAAGCGGAGGCCCAGGTCGCGCAGGGGAACGCCCCACCAGGCGCTTTGCGGGTCCACCTGGTAAATCAGCACGTAATTCATGACGCCGAAGGCCGGATTGAACAGCGACGCCGCGCAAAGCGTGCTGAACAGCAGCGTGAAAAGGATGGTCTTGATCGGCCACATCGGCGGAATCCGCTCCCGGCGGTCAAGCGTGTCGGGCGTCGTCGCCCCTCCTTGTGTTCTGGATCGGCAGGATATCGGGCGGAATCGACCCGGCGGGATCGGGGCGCGCAACGAGCCTTTACCGGTTCCGGGGGATTGCCGGTGCGAGCGAGGCGGATGTTGCCGGTGCAGGTTCGGGGTTGATGCCGGCGCCCGCGGCGTCTACTGTACTGTCCCAGGTTCACGCGCCGCGTGTCCGGACGATCCGCGCCCGGACGGGGTTTGATCTTCGGGCATGTCCGGGGGGGCAACGCTCCTGCACGGCGGCGGCTCGGATGAAAATTCAGTGACGCAGTACGCGCGGTCTTGGTTGGGCCCGGGTCGAATTTTCGCAACGCGTTCGGGGCAGTAATGTCACAGGAACTTGCACACTGGGTCAATGCAGCCGCCGGTCGGCGAATCCTGCTGGTGGGGGATCTGATCCTCGACCGCTACATTTACGGCGACGCTGAGCGAATCAGCCCTGAGGCGCCCGTGCCGGTTCTGCGCGTCGTTCAGACCCAGGATACGGTGGGCGGTGCGGCGAACGTCGCCGGATGCCTGCGGGCGCTGGGATGCGTAGTGACGTGCTGCGGCGTCGTCGGCGACGACCGCAGCGGACGGCTCCTGCGGCAGCTCCTCGACCAGCTCGGCGTGGAAACGTCTTCGCTGGTGACGATCCTGGGTCGCCCGACGACGACGAAGACCCGGCTCGTCGGGCTAGCCCAGCACCGTCACCGCCAGCAGCTTCTGCGCGTGGACGAGGAGGAGACGCAGCCGCTGTCTCCAGCGGACGTAGAGCGCGTGCTCGCAGCGGTGGTCAGCCGGGTGCGCGACGTGGACGCCGTCTGCATCGAGGACTACGACAAGGGATTGATTCAACCGGAGGCGATCCGCGGCGTGATCGTCGAGGCGCGGCGGCTCGGCAAACCCGTGCTCGTGGATCCCGCGAAGATCCGCGATTACTCGCGCTACGAGGGAGCGACGATCATCACCCCGAACCGCGACGAGTTGTCCCGTGCGGTGGGGCGATTGCTGGCGACGACGGAGCAGGTCGGGCAGGCGGGACAGGAGTTGATCCGGCGACACGGTTTTGCGGCGGTGGTCGCCACGGTCGATCGAGAAGGCGCGGTGTTGGCGGAGGCGGGGAAAGCGCCGCTGCCGATCCCGACGCGACCGCGAGCCGTCTACGACAACACCGGCGCGGGCGACGCGGTCCTGTCCATGCTCGCCGCCGCCGTGGCATCCGGCGCCGATCTCGTGAGCGCCGTGCGCCTGGCGAACGTGGCGGGAGGGCTGGAAGTCGAGAAGTTCGGCTGCGTGCCGATCTCTGCCGAGGAGATCCTCGCCGACCTGCGCCTGGCCGGGCGCCGCGGCAACGGAAAGTTGCGCAACGCGGAGGATCTCGTGGCGGAGTTGGCGCTGCGGCGGGATCGCGGCGAGACGGTGGCGTTCACCAACGGATGCTTCGACATCCTTCACGCCGGGCACGTGGACCTGCTCAACCGCTGCCGGGAGCTGGCGTCCGTCGTGGTGGTCGGCGTCAATACCGACGAAAGCGTGCGCGGACTGGGGAAGGGAAACGGCGACCGCCCGATCAACCGTTTTGCGGATCGTTGCGCCGTGCTGGCCGGGCTGGAGGCGGTGGATTACGTCGTCGGGTTCAACGATCCGACACCGGAAGCGCTGATCCGCCTGATCCGCCCGGACGTACTCGTCAAGGGTGCGGACTGGGCGAACAAAGGCGTCGTCGGGCGGGAGTACGTTGAGTCGTATCAAGGGAGGGTCGAGCTGGTTCCGCTGTTGGACGGTTTGAGCACGACGCGGATTGTCGAGCGGATTCGCGGCGGAGTGCCGGTGTAGATGGACGCGATGGACGCGCAGATCGCTGAACACATCCGCTGCGCCGAAGCCTTGCGCGGTCAGACGGCATTGCTGGAGGCGATCGTCGCGGCGTTGATCCGGTGTTTTCACGGCGGCGGGCGCTTGTACGTCCTGGGCAACGGCGGAAGCGCGGCGGATGCGCAGCATATTGCGGCTGAACTGGTCGGACGGTTTAAGCGGAACCGTCGTCCCCTGCCGGCGCTCGCGCTTACCACGGACACGTCCGTCCTCACCGCCGTCGTCAACGATCTCGGGGCGGAGGAGGTTTTCCGCAGGCAGGTGCAGGCCCTGGTCCGCCCGGAAGACGTGGTCTGGGCGTTGAGCGTGTCCGGAACGTCGCCGAACGTGATCGCCGCGCTGGCGTCGGCGCGGGAGGCCGGGGCGACCTGCATCGGGTTCACCGGGCGCGGCGGAGGGCGATTCCCGGAATACTGCGCCTTGTGTCTGCGCGCCGATCACACGGCGAGCGACCGGGTTCAGGAAACGCATCAACTCGCCTATCATCTGGTCTGCGACGCCGTGGAGTCGCATTTCGCCGGGTAGGCGGGCGACGAGTTCCGCCGCGACGCGAGAGCACGACCTTGGTCCGGTCGGAAGCTTTGTGACGCACAAGGCGGCGACGGGAGTGACGCGGATACATGAAAATACTCATCACGGGGTCGAGCGGTCAGATCGGGACGAACGTGGCGCTGGCGCTTCAGGCGCGGGGCGACCGTGTCCTCGGGCTGGACAAGCGACCGAACTCCTGGACCTCGAAGATCGAGACTCGCGTCATCGACCTGACGCGGTGTGCGGCGGACGATCTGCCCGCCGACCGCTGGGACGCGGTTGTGCATCTGGCGGCGAACGCCAAGGTGTTCGAACTCGTCGAGCACCCCGACCGCGCGATGGACAACGTCGTCATGTTGTTCACGGTGCTGGATTTCTGCCGCAAGCGCGGGGTTCCCATCATCTTCGGCAGTTCCCGCGAGGTTTACGGCGACATTCACCAGCACGTCACCGACGAGGCCTCGGCGGATTTCGTCGTCGCGGAAAGTCCTTACAGCGCCAGCAAGCTGGCGGGCGAGGCGTTCATCTACTCCTACGCCCAGTGCTACGACCTGCCCTACCTGGTGTTCCGCTTCAGCAACGTTTACGGCCGGTATGACAACGACCTCGATCGGATGGAGCGGGTGACGCCGCTGTTCCTGCGGCGGATCGCGCGCGACGAGCCGATCGTCGTATACGGACGCGAGAAGGTCTTCGATTTCACCTACATCGACGACTGTGTCGCGGGCATCACGGCGGGGATCGACGCGCTGGTGTCCGGGCGCGTGACGATGCAGACGATCAATCTCGCGTTCGGACAGGGATCCACCCTCGTAGACCTGGTGAACATTCTGTCCCTGGCCCTCGGAAAGAAGCCGCGCGTGACCTTCGAGCCTTCGCGCGTCGGCGAGGTCACGCGCTACGTCGCCGACATCTCCAAGGCCCGCGAGCTGCTGAACTACAACCCGCAGCATCCGCTCAGCGACGGACTCCCCCGCTACGTGGAGTGGTCGCGCGGCGTGGGCGCCATCTGAGACGCGGCGCCGACGCGGGTTTCCCTGACGGCGCCGGCGCGTTAGGGTCTCCGCATCATGCCGTTTCATATGCCGCAGGAGGAGTCGCTCGATGCCGCCGCATTGCACGCCCTGCAGCGTGACAAGCTGGCGCGAATGCTAGCCGTCGTGCGGTTCTCGAACCCCTTCTACCGGGAGAAGCTCGCCGGGGTCGATCCCGATGCCGCCGCCGCCGAGCCGACGCGCCTGCCGCTGACGACGCGGGCGGAGCTTCAGCGGGATCAGGAGGAGCACCCGCCTTACGGGACGAACCTGTCGTACACGCGCTCAGCGTACGTTCGAATGCATCAGACCTCCGGCAGCACGGGTCCGGCGCCGTTGCGGTGGCTGGATACGGCGGAAAGCTGGGACTGGTGCCTGAAGTGCTGGAGCGTCGTGTACCGGGGGGCGGGGCTTCAAGCGGATGATCGGCTGGTGTTTCCGTTTTCGTTCGGACCGTTTCTGGGGTTCTGGATGGCGTTCGAGGCGGCGTGTCGGCTGGGGAACTTCTGTCTCGCGGCGGGCGGGATGAGCACGGCGGCGCGCCTGCGATATCTGCTGGACAACGGGGCGACGGTGGTGTGCTGCACGCCGACGTATGCACTGCACCTGGCGGAGACGGCGGCGCGGGAGGGGATCGACCTGGCGCGATCGGCGGTGCGGATGTTGATCGTCGCGGGCGAACCGGGGGGAAGCCTTGCGTCGGTGCGGCGACGGATCGAGGAGGCGTGGGGAGCGCGGGTGATCGACCACGCGGGCATGACGGAGACCGGGGCGTGGGGATTCGAGTGCGCGGAGGCGCCGGGGGGGATGCACGTCATCGAGTCGGAGTTCATCGCCGAGGTGTTGAGTCCGGAGACGCTTTCGCCCGTTGCGGACGGCACGGTCGGTGAGCTTGTGCTGACGAATCTCGGGCGGATCGGCAGTCCGCTGATCCGCTACCGCACAGGGGATCTGGTGCGTCTGGCGCGGGGACGATGCGCCTGCGGACGGGGGTTCGCGCGCGTGGAGGGCGGCGTGCTGGGGCGGATCGACGACATGTTGATCGTGCGCGGGAACAACGTGTTTCCGTCGGCGGTTGAAGGAGTGTTACGCGAGATTCCCGAAGTCGTGGAGTTCCGCCTGACGCCGACGGTGCGCGGGGCGATGACTGACCTGAGAATCGAGGTCGAGCTGACGGAAGGCGCGGATACGGCGGACGCGGCGAGGCGGATCGTTGACCGTGTCCGCGATCGGCTGAATTTCGCACCGACGGTGGAGATCGTGGAATCAGGCGCGCTGCCGCGCTTTGAGATGAAGGCGCGGCGCGTGAAGAAAGATTGAATCTGAAGAACTGCTGCATGACGTTTCCGCCCGCCGTCTGCCGGGACTCTGGTATCGGCCTTCGGTCGTGATATGCTCCTGTCACGCATGAAGCGAGGTGAATCGTGAATCATATTCGAAAGCTGGGTTGCTGGAGTTTGTCGGCGTTCATAAGCGGCGCGAGCGTTCTCGCCTCCGACTGGCCGGCGTGGCGCGGGTTGCGGGACACGGGGGCCGTGCCGGAGAAGGCGGTGGTGACCTCCTGGTCGCCGGATGGGGAGAACGTGCTCTGGAAGTCCGACATCGGCGGGCGCACGACGCCGATCCTGATGAACGGGCGGTTGTATTTTCTTGCCCCGGTCGGCGAGGGGATCGCCACGCAGGAGCGGGCGGTCTGCCTGGACGCGGCAACGGGCAAGCTCGTCTGGGAGCGGCGCTTCAACGTCTGGCTGACGGACATCGTCGAGAACCGTGTCGGGTGGACGGCGATGGCCGGCGACCCGGAGACGGGGAACGTCTACGCGCACGCCACGGGCGGAGAACTTCTGGCGTTCGACCGCGACGGGACGCTGCTGTGGAAGCGGTCGCTGACGGAGGAGTTCGGGCGCATCAGCGGATACGGCGGGCGGTTGTTCAGTCCGGTGGTGGATGAGGATCGGGTGATCGTCGGGTTCAACTGCGCGGCGTGGGGCAACTACGCCCGCGGCGGGCTGCGCTACCTGGCGCTCGACAAGCGGACGGGGGAGGCGCTGTGGTTCGTGGAGCCGGGAGGCGCGCCGCTGGACACGACGTACGCGACGCCGGTCGTGGCGGTCATCGGCGGCGTGCGGCAACTGATCTGTCCCGGAACGGACGGATATGTTTACGGCATCGCGGCCCGGACGGGCGCACGATTGTGGTCGTTTCAGGCGAGCAAGCGTCCGCTGAACACCTCGCCGGTGGTGGACGGTGACCTCGTGTATGTCACGCACAGCGAGGAGAACGTGGACACGACGGTGATGGGCCGCGTCGTCTGCTTCAACGCGGCAAAGCTGAATCCGCCGGCGAAGGAGGGCGACGCGCCGACCGCAACGGAGGTCTGGCGTGCGGACGGCGTGGATGCGGGATATTGTTCGCCGGCGCTTTCCGGCGGCCGCCTCTACATCGTGGACAACTCCGCGACGTTGTACTGTCTGGATGCAAAGACCGGCGAGCAGAAGTGGAAGCAGCGCCTCGGCCGCGTGGGGAAAGGCTCGCCCGTCGTCACCGCCGACGGCGTCCTCTACTACGGCGAGCAGAACGGATACATCTGGATTCTCAAGGATGAAGGCGACAAGTGCGCGGTGCTCGACCGCGAGCAACTTAAGGGACCTGAAAGCCTGGTGGATGAGATCTTCGGGTCGTTCATCGTCGCCGACGGGCGCGCCATCCTGATGACGCGGTACGGGACGTACGCCTTGGGCCGGTCCGGCGCGACGGTCGAAGCCGTGGCGTTTGCGCCCGCGCCCGCGGAGGCGTCGGCGCCGCCGGATGCGTCCGGCCGGGCGTTGATCCGACCCGCGGAGTTCACCCTGGCGCCAGGTGGGACCGCGACGCTGCATCTGCATGCCTTCAACGCGCTCGGCGCGCCGATCAAGGGGCCTTTCGGCAGCATGATGCCGCAGTGGACGGTGACGGGCGTGAAGGGGACGGTGAACGCGGAGACGGGCGCGTTCACGGCCGCGGCGGACGCGGGCTTCAGCGCGGGCGTCGTCAAGGCGAAGTGGATCGGCGATGCGGAGGCGGTCGCCAGGGTGCGCACAGCGCCGGCGCCGCCGTTCAAGTTCGATTTCGAGTCCGTGGCGGTTGACGCGGTTCCCGCCGGGTGGGTCGGCGTGGGCGGCAAGAGCAAGGTCATCGAGGTGGGCGGCGGGAAGGTGCTGATGAAGATGGCGGAGCAACCGTCCGCGCCGATGATGCGCATGCGGGCGTACATGACGCCGCCGATCGCCGGAGGGTACACGATCCAGGCCGACATGATGAGCACGTTGAAACCCCCGACGACCAAGGCCGACATGGGGCTGATCAACACGCGCTACCGCCTGCTGCTGATGGGCGAACTGAACGTGCTGCGGATCGACTCGTGGGACACGATGCCGCGTGTGCAGCACGACGTGCCACTGAACTGGAAGGAAGGCGTCTGGCATCGGATGAAGTTCGAGGTGCGCCTCGTGGACAAAAGCGGCGGCGGGCGGGAGGCGCTGCTGCGCGGGAAGGTCTGGGCGACCGACGAGCCTGAACCGAAAGACTGGATGATCGAATTCACCGACCCCTACCCCAACCTCGAGGGCAGCCCCGGTCCCTACGCCTACTCGAACGGGACCACGCCGAAGAGCAAGGGGGCGGAAGTGTACTTCGACAATATTGAGGTCATGAAGAATGAATAAGGAATTCAGAAAAGCGAATAACGAACGCGCTCGCATGCCCCTTGGCGATTTTCCACATGACGAGGACAGGGTGTTTTCAATGAGACGTTGTGGGAAGAAGAACCCAATTCGTTATTCGCAATTCGCAATTCGCAATTCGTTGGCGGCAATGCTGGCGGTAATCCTCCCGGCCGCATGCGCACTTGCACAAAGCGGGTCTGCGCCCAAGCGCGGCGACTGGACAATGTGGGGCGGGTCGCCCGACCGCAACATGGTGTCCGACGAGACCGGCATCCCGGCGGAGTGGGACATCAAGGCGAAAAAGAATATCAAGTGGTCCGCGCCGCTGGGGTCGCAGACTTACGGCAACGTCGTCGTCCACAAAGGGAAGATCTTCGTCGGAACCAACAACGGCGGCGAATTCCGGAAAGAGATCACCGGCGACAAGGGCGTCGTCCTGTGCTTCAATGAGGCGGACGGAAAGCTCCTCTGGCAGGCGACGCACGACAAGATGCCCACCGGACAGGTGAATGATTGGCCGGAGCAGGGCATCTGCTCCTCGCCGCTGGCGATCGGCGACCGCATCTACTACGTCAGCAACCGCTGCGAGATCGTCTGCGCCGACGTGGAGGGCATGACCGACGGCGAGAACGACGGGCCTTACACGAGCGAGAAATACAAGGACAAGATGGACGGCGACTTCGTCTGGATCGTCGACATGTTCGACGAAATGGGCGTCTTCCCGCATAACCTCGCCACGGCCTCGCCGGTCAGCGACGGCAAACTGATCTTCGTCGGCACGAGCAACGGCGTGGATGAGGGGCACATCAACATTCCGAAGCCCGCCGCGCCGGACTTCGTCGCCGTGGACAAGGACACCGGCAAGGTCGCGTGGACAAAGAATCTGACGGCGAACAAGATCTTTCACGGGCAGTGGTCGTCGCCGTCCTACGGCGTGATCGGCGGAAAACCGCAGGTCATTTACGGCGCGGGCGACGGTTGGTGCTACGCGATGGACCCGAAGAACGGCGACGTCATCTGGAAATTCAACCTGAATCCGCCGGATGCGAAGTACATTCTCGGTGGCCGCGGCACGGCGAACGAGGTCATTGCCACGCCGGTCATCGTCGGCAACCACGTCTACGTCTGCGTCGGGCAGGATCCGGAGCACGGCGAGGGCATCGGGCACTTCTACTGCATCGACGCGACGAAGAGCGGCGACATCACCCAAAGCGGCAAGGTCTGGCACGTCGGCGGCGAGGAGTTCCGCCGGTCGATCTCAACCTGCGCGGTGAAGGACGGGCTGGTCTACGCGGCCGACCTGAGCGGTTTTTTGTACTGCTTCGATGCGAAGACGGGACAGAAATACTGGACGCACGACACTTTCGCCGCGGTTTGGGGCTCCCCCTACGTCGTGGACGGCAAAGTCATACTCGGCACCGAAAGCGGCGAAGTCTTCGTCCTCCAGCAGGGCAGGGAGCTGAAGGTGCTGGGCACGATGGACCTGATGACCTCCGTCTACACCACCCCGGTCGCGGCCAACGGCGTCCTGTACATCAACAATCGGAACACGCTGTATGCGATTGCGGGGTCATGAATCTCTAACTGCCTCCGGTGACTAACTGTCTGCACGTGATAGGTTTAGCGCCGACAGCGGCGGCGATCAGCCGTTCGAAGCGGCTCTCCTCCCGCCAGCGCCGATTGCCGCGGTAGTGGAATTCGGCGAGGTAGTGGTCGAGGGGTTTCGGGGACACCGAATGTTATGCGCCCAGGATCATGCGCTTCAGGTTCCCGATGAAGGTGTGGATCCACGGGAACTTCCGCACGGCCTTCTTCCCGCTTCCGGTCACGATGGCCTTGTGCTTGTACCCGGCCTTGGCCACCGACGCATACGCCCCCCAACCGTCGGTCTTGAGCGTCGCCCCCTTCTCGATCTTCGACTCCGCGAACTTCCGCAGGCAGTGCGCATCAGGACGTTCGATCGACTGCATCGCCACGCGGCCCGGCTTGCCGTCCGCGCGAAGCTCGACCGCGACGGCCACCGCCACGGGCGTTTTATGAGAAGCGCCAGAGTGGTATGCAGTTTATGAGAAGTGCCACGGCCGGTCGTGCCCTCCTCGGCCTCGCCGCCGACGTAGCATTCGTCCAGCTCCACAAGCCCTTGCAAAACCTGTTGTTGCTCACAGGTTCGCATCGCCTCGCGCAGCTTCTGTAGCATCGTCCAGGCCGTCTGGTCGCACACCCGCACCTGCTTGGCCAGTTCCAGCGTCGCCACGCCCTTCTTGTCCTGGCTGAGCTGGTACATCGCCCAGAACCACTTCCACAACGGACTGCGGAGGCGATGGAAGATCGTGCCGGCGGTCACCGACGTCTGATGATGACACTCACCACATTCGATCAGTCCGCGCTTCGCCAGCTACCCGCCCTTGGTATGCCCGCAGGGCTTGCCGTTGGGCCGTCGCCCCGGACAGACGAAACGCTCCAGATCCTCGCCCCAGCGGAGTTTCCGCAGATGCGACAAACACGCCTCCTCCGTGCCGAACCGCTCGTGAACCTCAGCCACCGTCATGACCTTCGGCAGCGGCACCCGCCCCGAACGGCCTCCCGTCGCCACCGCCTCACCCGCCCCCCACGGCATGACCCGCCCCCACGGCATGGCTCGCCCTCACGGCATGACCCGCCCCCGCTCCGCTTTCACCGCACGCCCCGCCATCGGACGCCTCCCTGCTCGAAAAAAACTTCCGGACCCCTTGACCACGTAAAACCGTACATATACTGTACTTGCCAGCCGGAGTCAAGCAGAGATTCAGGAGGGGTGGAAGGTCTCGAAGTTTGGCGAGTTAATCGAGTTGGCTTATGAAAAGAGGCTGCGGGCGCAGGATCGTAGACCTGGCACTGTTGCGGTTTATGGATCGAATGGACAGGTGGGTTGGCACGACACCGCTCTTGTGGCGGATCCTGGCATCGTGGTTGGTCGCAAAGGCAACCCAGGAATTGTCACTTGGTCTCCGAACGAGTTCTTCCCGATCGACACAACCTTTTACGTCGTCGCCATTGGCCCGATTCGCAGTCTCCATTTTCTGTTTCACGCATTGAGGAACCATGACCTGGCGAGTCTTGGTGCTGATTCTGCGGTACCCGGCCTTAATCGCAATATGGCATACATGAGCCAGCAGATTGTTCCGCATCCCGCTCTGGTTACGGCTTTCGATTCGTTCGTGAAGCCACTTTGTGATCGCATCTATTTGTGTGAACGCCAGAACCGCCGCCTGGCCGGTCTACGCGACACGCTGCTGCCCAAGCTCCTGAGCGGCGAGATCGAACTGCCCGCCGCCGAGGCCGTCGCAGAGGAGGTGGGGTCATGAGTGGACGCGAGCTTATCAGCAAGAAGACCCGCAACGAGTTCCGCGAGTTTCTCGTCGGCTGGACGCTGCGGGAGATCGAGAACGAGTTCTCGGCCGCCGGCCTGGAGCCGGACCGCTCATACGGACCTGGGCTCGGCGGAGAACGCAGGAAGTTCGTGGAGCAGTACTACCACCGTCTCAACTTTGCGGACGCAGGCGACGTCGGGAAGCTCTTGAAGGTCTATGAAGCGATTCTGGCCACCTGCGTGAGCCAGATCGAGAATCCCGGTGTCCGCACCTACGACACACCGACGTTGAAGGGAAAGTACGACAACCTCTTGGGCTGGCTCCGCCGCGACGGCTACGAATTCAGCGATGGCCGGTTGCGAGCGAAGGCAGATTCTGCCGCGCTTCGGCATCTGACAGCGACAGCCGCGACGCTGAACGCCGAGTACCTGGCGGCGCAGATCGACCGGCTGAACGAGGCCGTCGAGCAGGACTCCGATCTTGCCATCGGCCAAGCGAAGGAACTCGTGGAAACGTGCTGCAAGACGATCCTGGCGACCCGTGGCAACTCCAACGTGGATCGCCTCGATCTCGTCCCGCTGGTGAAGCGAACGGTGGTCCATCTGCAACTGCTCCCCGAGGACATACCGGACTCGGCGAAGGGAGCGAAGACCATCAAGGCGATTCTTGGCAACCTCGCCATGATCGCTCAAGGCATGGCCGAGCTTCGCAACCTTTACGGAACTGGCCACGGCAAGCACGGCCATCAGAAGCGGCTGCCCGTTCGGCATGCCCGGCTCGCTGTCGGCGCGGCAACGACGCTCGCATCGTTCCTGTTCGAGACGCACGCGGCACGCGCGAAGATGCCCGCCCAGTTGACTCGGGGAACGGTCTGATGGCCATCACCCGCATATCACGGCTGCGCGACTGTGGGGTCTTCCGCGACTTTACGTGGCCCACGGACCTGCCGGATTTCGGGAGGTACAACCTGATCTACGGCTGGAACGGCTCCGGCAAGACAACGCTGAGCAGGCTGTTTCGTGGTTTGGAGGCCAGGACGCCGCCCACCACGGGGCAGGTCACCTTTGCACTCGACGGGCACGCTGTCGGCGGCGACGAGTTCGCCCAAGCGACGCTTCCCGTGCGGGTGTTCAACCGGGACTTCGTGAACGAGAGCGTCTTTCCCGTCGGCGGAGGCGACGTGCCGCCGATCTTCGTGGTCGGGAAGGAGAGCGTCGAGAAGCAGAAGGAGGCCGATCGGCTTAAGGCTGAACGCACAACGGCAGAGGCCAACCTGGTCTCCGCGCGTTCGCGCGAGCAGCACGCCGAGAGGGCCTTCGACAGATACTGCATCGACCGGGCCAAGGTCATCAAGGACACACTCCAGAAGACCGGCAGCGCGTACAACAACTACAACAAGACGGACTATCAGGGCCGGGCTCAGAAGATGGCGGCGGACGGGGACGCCGCCTCGCACCGATTGAGCGATGAGCAGCGCGAGGCATTGCTGGCGCAACACCAGGCCACCCCCCAGCCAAAGGTGCCGGAAGTCACCTACCAGATTCCCGCCCTTCAGGGGCTGGCTGATCAGGTCGCCGCACTGCTGCAAACGACCGTCGTTTCATCGGCCATCCAATCCCTGAGGGACGACTCCGCGCTTGCGGAGTGGGTCCGCCATGGGCTGGGGCTGCACAAGGAGCGCAGATCCGACAAATGCCTCTTCTGCGAGCAGCCGCTGCCCCAAAGCCGCGTTGGAGAACTGGAAGCGCATTTCAACGCCGAGTACGAACGGTTTTTGCGTCGGGTTGATGAACAGATCCGTGCGTTGGAATCGGCCGAAAAGCAGGCAGCCGAGGTGAAGATGCCCAATCGGGCTGAACTGTACGACGATCTGGCGACAGACTTCGACGTTGCGGAACAGGCGCTTCGGCAGGCGCTCGACGCCGTACGGACCTTCATCGGCGACCTCGTCAAGGCCCTGAACGACAAGAAGGCCCAGCCGTTCAAGGCCTCGTCGCTGGCTGTCTCAGTCCCAGCCGTTGATGCTGCGGGCGTCGACCGCCTGAACGAAGTTATCCGCCGGCACAATCAGGCGTGCGATGAGTTTCAGTCCCGCGTCAGCGCCGCGCGCGAGCGTCTGGAGGCGGACTTTGTCGCTGGAGACCTGGTGGAGTTCGTGCGGCTCCGTGATGCCGTCCAGGCAGCCGAGGTCGCCGTAAGGAACGCGGCTGCGGAAGTCGAGCGCCTGAACGGCGAGATCTCGCGGCTGGAGCGAGAGATCGTGGAGCACCGCCAACCGGCCGAAGAGTTGAACGAGGAACTCCGCAAGTACCTTGGTCACGACAGGTTGCGCCTGGAGATCAAGGACTCCGGCTACACGATCACGCGATATGGTGTTCCCGCTGAGGCGCTGAGCGAAGGGGAGATGACGGCGCTCGCTCTACTCTACTTCCTGAAATCGCTTCAGGACCGGCGGTTTGACTTGGCGGATGGCGTGGTTGTGCTCGACGATCCAGTTTCGAGCCTTGACGCCAACGCGCTGTACCTCGCGTTCGGCTTCATCCGGGAGCGCACGCAGCACGCAGCCCAGTTGTTGATCTTCACGCACAACTTCACATTCTTTCGGCAGGTGCGCAACTGGTTTCATCATCTAAAAGGGCAGAAGAAAAAGGATCCAAAACAGCGACCAGCAAGGTTCTACATGCTGGATTGCCGGAATGATACCAATGGACGGTGCACTGCGATTCGCCCCCTGGATCCGTTGCTTGAGAATTACGATTCGGAGTATCAGTACCTGTTTTCGCGTATCTACCAAGCAGCCGATCAGTCCGGTTCTGAAAATCTGGAGGACAATTACGCCCTGCCTAACATGGCGAGGCGTCTGCTAGAAGCGTTTCTTGCGTTTCGCCAGCCGAATGTTGCAGGGGAACTGTGGCAGAAGATGGAAGCTATAGCCTATGATGCGGCTAAGAAGACGCGAATCTTGCGATTTTTGCACACGCACTCCCACTCAAATGCTGTTGGCGAACCTGAGCACGACCCCTCTCTTCTTGCCGAGTCCGGAACTGTCCTGACAGATTTGTTGCAGTTCATCGAGGCGCAGGATAAGCCGCACTACGATGCGATGGTCGAGCTCGTCAATCCGCCCGCTTCGGAGGAGGACGATGGATGACCGAGCGCTTCACCGAATCCACCGTCGAATCCGCCGCCCTCGCCTGGCTGGAGAGCGCCGGCTGGGGAATCGCCCACGGCCCGGAGATCGCCCCGGGCGAGCCGGCGGCCGAGCGCGACGACTACGGCCAGGTCGTGCTCCATCGGCGGCTGCGCGACACGCTGGCCCGGCAGCTCTATGAGCTAGGCCCCGAAGCCGTGACGCTGGCTGCTTATCTGCTCTCTCGTTGTCAATAACGGCTGTTCTCCGCCACCTCCACCGCCTAAATCCTTATTCCGAATCATGCGACAACGTTCGTAATCGATGTCGCGCGGGTTCGATTTCTGTAGCGTAAGTGATGGTCAACCTCCTTCATCAGTTCTTCCAAGGTTCGGCAACGATGGTTGCGG
>BOJX01000011.1 GCA_016860685.1 Planctomycetota bacterium | reverse complement strand
TGCCGCAGCTCAACGTTGACCCGCTTCAGCGTGGGCTGGCCGTCCACGAGGCAGGCGCAGATCTTTCCTTGCACGTGTTCGGGTTCGACGCCGGGACTGTAACGCACCAGAACGATGTCGCCGGGCTTGAGCGTCGGCTCCATGCTGTCGAAGGTCAGGCGCAGGCAATAATGATCGGCGGCCCAGAGATGGCGCAGGACGGGGAACATCTCAAGCTGCTCCTGCGTCTGTGACGGCGGACCGCCGGGCACCGAACCGAACAAGGGCAGCTCCTTCGTCAGGAGCGGCTGAGGCGCGTCATGATCCTCGCCTGATCCGAGGAGAACCCCCTGCGGAACTCCGAGCGCCACTGCCAGCGCGTCGAGCGTCTGCGCCGAAGGCGACTTGCGGTCACGCTCGATCTGGGAGAGGAAGCCCTGGTTGATGCCGGCGCGGCGCGCGAATTCGGCCTGCGTCCAGCGGTTCCGCCTGCGCAGACGGCGCACGCGCTGACCGAACGTCTCGCGCGATCGCCGGGCGATCAGGTCCGCGAGACGCGCGTGGGTTTCGCGACGATTCAAGACGGGCGCAGACGGCGGCTTCTGGCGGCGCTCCGGAGCGGACATGTCCCGGATTATTACCCTCCGCCGCATGAGGTCAACGCGATGGACCGACGTCGTCGTCTCGAGGGAGACGGCGCCCGCGGCTGTCGATCAGTATCCCTTCTGGTGCGGAACCCAGAACCGTGTCAGCAGCACTTCCGCCCGGTCATGATCCGCATGCAGTTCCAGGTATCCCGGCTTTTTTCCCACGGCGAACGAATTCTCCTCGAACGATCGCCGCGCGTTCTGAAGGTCCAGCCGCGCGTCGAGCGTCCCGAAGTGCGGATACTTCGGCTGTCCGGACATCGGGGCGCCGGCGAGTTTGTCTGTCACGAACCCGAAGCGGATGTTCCACTGTCCTTTCTCATTGCGGTTCAGCCCGTTGCGCACGTACCGGCGCCCGTCGAGCAGGCGCAGGGGGCGACCGTCGAAATGCACGTAATTGCGGATCGCCGGGTCGTTCTCGTTATTCGTGTAAGCGTCCGGATGATCGTCATAAGGGATCGGCTTGCCGAGACGGTCGGCGGTGCTGAACTCGTAGGTCAGGGTCCAGCGGTCCGGGCCGCTCGAAGCGGGGAACCCGGCGATCGCCGAAGGACATCGCCAGCTCCCTTTCTCCACGTAGGAGAAGAGGACATTGCCCACCGAGGCGGGAAAGGCCGGGTCAAACGGATCGTTTTCGGAATTCGTGAGATTCGGATCCTCGAGATAGGGAACGCGGTCGGCGTTTTCGAGGGCGTACGCGAGGATGCCCACCCAGATGGATCGCAGGTTGTTCCGGCAGATCACGGTCTTCGCCTGCTCGCGGGCACTGCGCAGAGACGGCAGAAGGATCGAGATCAGCAGGGCGATGATTGCGATGACGACGAGCAGTTCGATCAGGGTAAACGCCGGGCGGAGTCGAAGGTTGCGGGACATGTTTCACTCCTTGAAAAACCGGAGCGGGGTCCGGGACCGGCGCGTCACAAGGACGCGCCGGTCCACGGCGCCCAACTCCGGCGGCGGCGGTGCGCGGTCCGGACGGATCGTTGTCGCACGCCGCGCGGTCAACGCCTCGAGCCGTTATGAGCACTCCACGTTGCGGCACAGCCCGCAATCCGGGTCCGTGAGGCAGACCTCGTGCGAACCGCTCTGATTGCGCAGGCGCAGGCGAGCGCGGCGCCCGCTGACGTCGAGCACGTGCGGCGTCCCGTCCACCTCGACCGTGACCTGCTGACCGTCATGCGACTCGTCCTGGAATACGACCTTCGACTTGAGCGTGCCGTTGCGGCAGCGCCCGGTGAGCTTGCGCACGTCGTCGCAGGGGATCCCGCCGCCGAGTTCGACAATCAGTTCGCCCGGGCGAGCGCCCTCGTCCGTGGATTCCTTCATGTAGACGGTCGGGAATTCGTTCTGTCCGCCGCCCATCGTCGTGTCGGCCAGCGACGTGACATAGAAGAAGAGACGCCCGCCGTCGAGTTGCTCCTGCACGTAGCGTCGGACGCGGCCGTCGGACGCGGAAAGGTCGATCGTGAACTCGATCGCAAAGGGCGTCGTCTGCTCCCCGGGGACGTATCCGACCGGGACACCGACCGCCCAGGGCGCCGGCGTGAACTGCGTGACGCCCAGGGCTTCGTTGTGCAGGCCTTTGACGTTGTCTTCGCAATGCAGACGCTCACCCGTGCCGTTCTGATAGACAAACGGGTAGGGGTCGCGCGGAAGGTCGGTCGTTGAGTCGGATCCGATGTACCCCGAGGTTTCGATCCAGGTGGCGTAGTCCCGCACGGGTCCGAATCCGACGCCGAACACCTCGATCGGACGCCCGGGATCCTCGTCGTCGCTCTCGCCATCGGTGTCGCCTTCCTCGCCGCGGGGAATGCCGTCCGCGTTGATGAACCCGTCCTGATTCAGATCGAACGTGTACCACGCATCGGGAGTGAGGTCGATCGCCCACTCCGCGCCGGGGACGTTCGTCATCGTCAGGCGGATCGACGTGACGTCGTACGCATCAGACCCCTGACCCGGAGCAATCAGCGACGACGTGCTCCACGCGATGATGACCGCGCCGTCGCGGTCGTTGAATCCCGACATCCCAGCGGTTCCGAAGCATGAGGCGACGGGCCGGCGCCCCGGATTGAAATTGAAGGGGTAGAACCAGCGATCATCGGACGGAGTCGAAAACACAAATTCATCCGCACGGGCGACCGTCGCGGCGATCAAGGCAAAAGCCGCAAGCATCCGAATTCTCATCGGAAAATCTCCTTTATCTGCAGTTGTGCGAGCGCCGGACGGCGCTGCACATACCGTGTTCATATCAAGCGCGACACGCTGCGCCGACGCGGCGCAGGTGCGTAGCATTTCAGAAGTTTCGGTGTGATGTTAACGGACGAGGCACGTGCCGCGCCGCGCGTCGCGCGGGCCCGACCGCGCGCCGGCAATCGGCGCGAACCAGCGTCGTCAGATTCAGATGGCGAACACAGGCGGAGCACGAAGGGCGCGCGAATGTGGAAGCAGCAGGCAGACCGGGGCCTGCAAGGTGATACCGTCAACGAACTCGCCGCGACGAAAATCGTCCACGGCCTTGCGCAGCGCCGTTAAGCGACTGCGCCACCCGTCGAGGAACCGGCGCACCGCGTTCCGGGCCGCGCGGAACCACCACGGCAGAGATCCGACGAGAACCACCAGTCCGGCCCGAGGAACGGCACCGCCTGTGTCTGCGTCGGATCGCTCAATGACCACCGCGTGAAACAGCGCGATCGCCAGCGCGGCGGACACCACGGACCTTCGACCCGAGGTGAACCGAAGCCACGGGACGTCGACGATCTTCAGCAGGAAGAACACGACGGACGCAGCCAGCCAGACCGCCCGAAGCAACGGCGCGGCAAGTTCCTGTGACGGGTGAACTCCGGCAAGACCGTCCACGATGGACGGGACCGCGAGCAAATGAGCCGCCAGCAGGATCAGCCAGAACAAGGCGCGCAGATTCGTCTGCCGGTACAGGACGAATCTCAAACAGATCGTATTCGACATCTCCGCGCGTGACTGCATAACGTGTGTCGGATGCAAGTTGCATACCACCAAGCGCGAGGCAATGTACGCATCGGCCGCCAGGTGTCAAGCTCGATCTGTCCGGACGACGGCGTTGCGAAACCGGGGATTTAATGACGGCGCGGTTCGACGGCGTTGTCCGGAGCATCGACCAGTTGTGAGACCAAGGCGTCCGAAAGCGTCCAGCGGCGCCCACCGGAGGGCGGCGCGTCGCCCGGGGAGTCGTTCCGCGTGGGTTGAGCCTCTTTGACGGCGGATTGCAGCCCGCACATCAGGTAGGCACCCAGCACTGAGGCTGGAACCGCAAGCAGGAGGTCGGTGATCGACGGAACCCGCGACACGATGAAAATCTGAAGCCCCTCGACAACGATCGCCACGCCCAGGGCGGCGGCGGCGGAACGCGCCATCGTGCACCGAGCATCGGATTGCACATCGTTCGCGCGAGCTGCGGCGAGCGCCGTCCCGAGGAGGAGGTACGCGTAAGTCTTCGCAACCAGGTCCGTGATCGCAAGGTCGAACCGACCGCGCGCATACCCGAAAAAAGGAAATATCGTCTCCGGCGACATCAGATCGGGAAGATCGCTTGCCGGACGAAACATGAGCGGAAACGAGCCACGCAGCACAATGTACCCCACGGTCGCCAGCGCAAGCACACGGGCGGCGCGACGTCGGCACGGCCACGCGACGTCGCTCTGTCCTGCAACGCTTCGACCGGCGCAGATCGCAAGGAGCAGTCCCGCACCTCCGCCGCAGATCCGGATCACAAGATCGGTGGCGACGAATCCACGGTTGACGATCAGAAACTGCATCACACTGAATCCGATCGCCAGCATCGCCACGGTCCACAACGTCAGCAATGTGGCGCCCGCCGTCCCGAACCGGTATTCCTTCCTCAAACAGGTAAACACCACCCACGCAAGCATCAAAAAAGCTGCCGCCTCAGCGCCGTCATCCAGCGCGGTCGACTGCACCCGGCGGCGTTCTCCCGCCTGAGCTTCAAGCGATCCGCCCGCCGCGTTGCCGGTGACGTATTCATCAAAGGGTTTAAAAACCGCCTTGCTCCACGCCCGCTCCACCCAGAGCGGATCGAGCGAAAACGAGTAAGGCGCTGCGGCGATGACCGTCAGCAGAAGAACGTAAAACTTCGCGCGCAGTTCGAGCGGCAGTTCGCGGCGCAAACCCCAGAATCGAGTCTGACGGCGGCGGGACATCCGCTCGGCCAGCCGACTGGCCACGACACCCAGCGCCGCTCCCCCGAAATTGGCGGCGAGATCCACGACGGAAGACACCCGGGTCGGGGAGAACGCCTGTGTCGCCTCAAGCCCCGCACTGACGGCGGCGGCAAAGCCCAGCGCTACGACCGACGCGAGCGGGATTTCTGGTCTTCGGTGGACAAGGAGCCACCGCGTCAGCGCCGCCAAAGGGACATACAAGACGGTGTTCGCCGCCAGTTCCGCCCACGCCACGCGACCGAACGCCACCGTGAACATCCGTTCCAGCGCGGGCTGCGGAAGCGGTTGTCCGAAATCCAGCGGCGCCAGCGACGTGGCAAGGAGAAACAAAAGATACAAGGCGCCCGCCGCCTCAATCACCGGGCGGGAGCGATCCGTCCGGGACCGCGGCGTCAACCCGTCTTTCATGGGTGGAAGTAACGTGGAGGCCAGTGAACCGGGGCGAGCGGACGATCCGGAACCCAACCTTCCGGAACCTGTGTTTTCTGCGGGACGTCGTTGGCGATCAGATCACGAAGGCACGCGACGGCGAGCTTTTTGAACTTGCGCCGGGCGAGCGCCCTTGCTTCATAATCCCACGCATCCACGTTGTTGTAGGTGGTCTCGTAATCCTCCGGTCGCGGGGCGCGCTCGCCTTCCGCATGAAGCACGGCGATCGGCTGTCCGGTGTTGGCGTCATGCAGGACACCGAGCATCTCATAACGATCCTGGGCGACGGCGTTGACCGCGTAGATCATGCTCACCCCGGCGTGAAACGCCCTCGCCGCCGAAAGGACGAGCGCCGCGTCAGCGGGATTCTCGCCCAGGTTCCGCTCCACGACGGGAAACGCTTCCGACACCGCGGGGAGATTGTCAAAGAGATTGTTCCAGATCAGGAACTCGTTGTGCGGCGTGGCGGGGACGACGAGCGGACCGTCCTGATCCGCGTCGAGAACCTCGCTCGCCATCCGGCTCACCGACATCGCGCAAGGAAAGCGTCCACGCGACGGCGCCTCATCGAGAATGCGATATCCGTCGCGCACGACCGGCACGGGCGACGGGGTCAGATCCTCCCACGAGACGCGGGGCGGCGCGACCCAGGGTGTTTCCCGCGGAGCCGAGGCGCACCCGGAAAACGCCAGGGCGATCAACAAGGCGCCCGCCGGCGCTGAGGCTCGTCGTCCGCGGGCCGCACCGACGGCCGGACCACGCTGCGCAAGGCCGGCGACATTCAAGAATCTGACGATCGATCGGGTCATGATGTCCTCCGTGGTACGCGCCGGCGACGGTGGAAGCCGCATTCAGAGAATACGCCCCGCACGCCTTGAATATCGGATGCTGACGGCGGCGACTGTCGCCCGGATCGGTTTCGTGCCCACGAGTTTGATCGGGTCGGCGTCTGCGACCGAGACGCCCGTTTATCGGGCGTGAGCAACGGGGGACCGTGACGCCGGCGCCTTTCGATCCTCAATGCCCGCGGCAAGTCCGCCGATGCAAAGGCGCGGCTGGTTTTATGTCGCGGTCAACTGAGGGCGCGGGCGGCGGAAGCCGCACGGCAGGGATCGTCCGCGAGTGCTGGGAGATCAAGAGGCATGGATGCGCCGTTGACGGCGAGGGGGGCCCCGGAGGGCATTCGGAGTCTGCTGACCGTGACGTGCGGGCGCGACAGCGCGCCGCCGTGCGCTCGCGCGGCCGGATCCCGGCTCGGTCAACTGCTGCTGGAGTTGCCAGACTCGGCCTGGTTGTCGCTGGACGCGCTGCTGGTGGCGATCGGGTTCTTCGCCGGGTATGCGCTGGTCGGCGAGGTCAGCACCGGTTACACCGTCGAGCACGTCCACATCTGGACGGCACAGGCCGTTTTCATGGCCAGTTTCACGGCGGCAAGCCTCGTTTTCGGGTTATACGGGCGCGAGACGCTTCGCAGTCGTTCGCGGATTATGATCCGGACGCTGCTGACCACGTTCGCCGCCGTCATCCTGGCCTACGCGGTGATCTACGTCCTGCTTTATGCGGTGGTCAGCCGGCGGCTGGTGTGCTGGGCGCTGGGTGTTTACCTGGTGTCGAGCCTGGTGCTGCGGTTCGGAGCCTGGTCGCTGATTCATGATGTCCGGCGATCGCTGCTGGTGGTGGGATCGACGGGGCTGCTCGCGTCGCTGCGGCGCGCGCTCGATCAGGACGGGATACGCGAGTACCGCCTTGTGGGCTGCACGACGCCCGACGGGCATTCACCGGAGGGAGCGGCGGATTCGAGCGTCGTTGGAACGCATGACGAACTGGAGTCGCTCTGCACGAAGCTCGAGGTCACCGATATCGTGGTCGGGGCGGAGGCCGCGCGGGATCCGAACCTCGTCACCGGCATCATCCGCTGCCTGCACCGCGGTCTGCGCGTGACGAACGAGGCGACGTTCTACGAAAAAGCCGCCGGGCGCATCCTCGTGGACGAGCTGACGCCAGACTGGTTTCTCTTTGCGGATCTGAAGGTGGGCGAAGGCGAGTCCGTCTCGCTTAAAAGGGTGATCGACTTCACGGTCGCGGTGCTCGGGCTGATCGTCACGCTGCCGTTGTGGGCGCTGATCGCTGCGGCGATCAAGCTGGACGACGGCGGTCCGGTGTTCTACGCGCAGGAGCGCGTCGGGCTGCGCGGGCGCACGTTCCGCCTGCACAAGTTCCGCACGATGCGGACCGACGCGGAGAGCGGCGCCAGCATCTGGGCCACGCCGAACGACCCGCGCGTCACGCGCATCGGCCGTATCCTCCGGCGCACTCGGGTGGACGAACTGCCACAGTTGTTCGACATCGTCCGGGGCAAGATGTCGCTCGTGGGTCCGCGTCCGGAGCGCCCGGACATTGTCGCGTCGCTCAACACCGTCCTGCCGTATTATCCGGAGCGCCACCTCATCGCGCCCGGACTCACCGGTTGGGCGCAGATCAACTACAAATACGGTTCTTCGGTCGAAGACGCGCGGCGTAAGCTGCAATATGACCTTTACTACCTCAAGCACGGATGCCTCGAACTCGATCTGATGATTCTGTTCCGGACGCTGGGGACGTTCCTGCGCGGCGCGTGCTGAAACTGCGCCAGGTCGAGAATCGCGTTGCCGGCGGCGCGTTTCCTGACCGATAACGCGAAGGTTCGCCCGGTCCGGCGCACACACCGGAATTGAACCGCATACTCAAAAAGAGGAGCGCCGAGCGCGAGATCGGCGTTCGCATGTCGAAGGGGAGAAACGTCCGGGGAACGCTTCATGCGCGACAGCGCCGTGGATCTTTGCCTGATCGAAGACGATCCCGCTCAGCGGCATCTGGCGATCCGCGCGATCGAGGGCTCGGGCTACCGCCACATCGAGGCGGAGGACGCCTCAAGCGGGTTCGAGTTGATCAAGGCCGAGCACCCGAAGGTCGTGCTTTGCGACCATCTTCTTCCAGGCGACACGGGCATGAGCCTGTGCGGCCGCGTGCGTTCGGACGCGGCCGTGGCGGACACGTATTTCATTCTCATGACCGCGATCACGGACCGCACCGTCCAGCGCCAGGCGTGGGACTGCGGGGTGGACGACTTCCTCACCAAGCCGATCGCGCCGGATGAACTGCTCGCCCGCGTCCGCGTCGGGCTTCGGATGTGGACGCTTCAGGACCGCCTTCGCGCCGCCGCAATCACGGACGGTCTGACGGGCGTCTTCAATCACGATCACTTCAACCGCCTGCTCGATCGGGAGATGAGCCGGGCCCGCCGTTACGGGCGCCCGCTGGCGCTGATCGTGCTCGACATCGACTTCTTCAAGGCGGTGAACGACACCTTCGGACACCTGGTGGGGAACGACGTGCTGGAGGAGATCGCGCGCATTCTGCGGGACAACGCCCGTGACACGGACGCGGTCGGCCGCATCGGCGGGGAGGAGTTCGCGCTGCTGCTTCCGGAGTCCTCAGCCGCCGACGCACGACGGGTCGCCGAGCGCATTCAAAGCGCGCTGGTGTCCGGACTGAACGTTCCGGCGCTGGGCGCCCACGCCGTCACCGCCTCCTTCGGCGTCGCGGACACCGACGACCCCCGTGTCTCCACCGCGGCCGAACTGGTGGACCTCGCGGACCGGGCGATGTACAGCGCGAAGCGCCGCGGGCGCAACCAGGTGGTCTGCGCCGCGGACGGCGCCGACGACGAAGCGCACACCGAGTCCGCGGACGCCACCCAGGTCGACATGCTCCGCAAACGCATCGCGATCCTCAACGCCTTCGCGCGCGACGTTTACGGACAGAGCATCTCCTGCCTCGCGCAGGCCATCGTCGAGAAAGACCCTTATACCGCCCGGCACTGCGTCAACGTGGCGTTCTATGCCACCGAAGTCGCGCGCCAGCTTGGGTGCGCCTCGGCGACCGTCAAGTCGATCGGGAACGCCGCAATGCTGCACGACGTCGGCAAGGTCGGCATTCCCGACCGCATCCTGATGAAGCGCGGACCGCTGACCCCGCTCGAGCAGACGATCATCGCTCAGGTTCCGCACATCAGCACGCGCATCGTGGAGAACCTGCGCATCTTCGAAGCCGAGCTCGCGATCATCCGCCACCAGCGGGAGCACTTCGACGGTTCGGGCGCGCCCTCGGCGCTGAAGGGGGACCAGATCCCGATCGGCGCCCGCGTCCTTCTCGTCGCCGACGCCTTCGACGCCATGACGACGGACCGCGTGTACCGACAGCGCCGCGGCGTCGACGCCGCGGTCGCCGAGCTGCGCGCCGGGGCCGGGCGACAGTTCGATCCACGCGTCGTCCTCGCCCTCGAGCAGGTTCTCGCCCGCGACCGCGCCGCCTGGCAGACCCGCATCGACGAAAGCGTCGATCTGTTTCAGTTGCCGTCTCTTGCGCCGGCGGCGTCCTCGTCTGCGTGACGGGAACTCGAACACCGGGAGTGCGCGGGAATCCGGCATCAACTTCGCCGAAGATTCACGTCTCCTCGAGAACCGCGCGCAAACGTTCGGCGGTCACGCCCGCGACCGACACCGTCTTGAGCGGCGACGTCTCGCCCGCGACGATGCGGACGTCGCGGCGTTGAACGCCGAGCAAGTCCGCAAGGAATGCGCAGACCGCCTTGTTGGCCCGGCCTCCTTCGGGAGGGGCTGCGACAGCAATCTTCGCCCGGCCGTCCCACTCTCCAGCGAAGCGATCGCGCGAAGCGCCGGGAACCACCTTGACCGGCAGGAGGACGCCGCCGTCGCGTTCCTCGATCTGGATCAAGGCGGGTTCTCCTCAAATTGAGTCGATGACAAGAGCGGCTGGCGACGCAGGAACGTCACCGGACGATCCCGGGCGGCTCGCCGTGTTCCGCCGTGATGACGCTGCGCATCCCGCCGCGGACAGTCCAGCGCGTGCGCACCTGCATCCACCGGGGCCGGCACGTGCTGACGAGGTCGTTGAGGATCACGTTGGTGATATCCTCGTAGAAGATGCCGCGGTTGCGGAACTGCTGGAGGTACAGCTTCAGGCTCTTCAGTTCGACACACAGTTCCGCCGCCACGTAGCGCACCGTCACTGTCCCGAAGTCCGGCTGACCGGTCTTCGGGCACAGGCTGGTGAACTCCCGCGCGACATGCTCGATGAGGTAGTCGCGGTGCGGGTGCGGGTTGGCGAAGGTTTCCAGCATGATCCGATCCTTGTGCGCTCGGAGGCCGCGTCCGGCGGTACGAGCGGCTGCGCCGACCTGAACCGATCATGCGTGGTTGAGTACGCGGACTTGGAAAGCTTGGCAAGTTGCGAGGGCGATGATGACAAACGTTGAATTCAGCAAGGGAACAATAATTACTCTGAAAGTGTATTTTATACATCTTCCTGGTGCCGCTAGTCGGAAGACAGGCTTGCATCGAGATACCAGAAAGACCGAGTTGGGCAAGCCCGAAACTGCGACTTCCTTCCCTCCAAGCCGGGGCGGCCCTGCCGACGAGGGTTGCGGGCCGGCAGGGTTAATCAGGTGTGCTTGCAGGAGTGAGACCGGGCGATATACTTCCGTGTCTCGGTTTTTCTGGCGTGGGAGGCTGGAGACGGGACGAGCGTCGGCGGAGTCAGAGGGAGCAGGAACGTTGTCAGTACGGATCAGAATGTCGAGACACGGGAGGACGCATCGCCCGTTCTTTCGGATCGCGGCCGTGGATAAGCGCCGTCCGCGCGACGGGCGCGTGATCGAGGAACTCGGTTACGTCGATCCGATCGCGAAGGACGAAAGCAAGCAGGTGTCGCTCGAGGCGGATCGCATCCGATACTGGCTTGGCGTCGGCGCTCAGCCGTCGGATACGGTGCGTGCGCTGCTGAAGAAGCACGGCGTTCTGTCGTAAGACGGACGTCGTGCGTCGTCCGGGGCCGCCGCTGTGGTTGCGCAGCGAGGGGGATCGGTCATGCGGATCGACGTGTTGACCCTTTTCCCTGATGTTCTCCGGGCGTTTGCGGGGCACAGCATTGTCGGACGAGCTGTGGAAAGCGGTCGGGTGGCGATCGCATATACGAACTTCCGCGACTTCGCGGATGATCCGCACCGCAGCGTGGACGACCGCCCTTTCGGGGGAGGTCCGGGGATGGTGCTCAAATGCGAGCCGATCTTCCGGGCGGTCGAGCATGTGATTGCGGAAGGACAGGCGGGGTCGAACCGGGCGCCGACGCGGTTGCTGATGTGCCCCTCGGGGGAGCGCCTGACGCAGAAGCTGGTGGAGGAACTGTCGCGGGAGCCGTGGCTCCTGCTCCTCTGCGGGCATTACGAGGGATTTGACGAACGTATACCGGCGGGGTTGGGTTTTCGAGAGATTTCGATCGGAGATTACGTTCTTTCGGGAGGAGAAGCGGCGGCGATCGTGTTGATCGACGCGGTGGTTCGGTTGCTGCCGGGGGCGGTGGGCGACGGAGAGTCGGTGATCCGGGAGTCGTTTACGACCGGGTTGCTGGATTATCCGCAGTACACGCGGCCGCGGTCGTTCCGAGGGCTTGAGGTGCCCGAGATCCTGCTGTCCGGGCATCACGCCCAGATCGAGGCGTGGCGACGGGAGCAGGCCTTGGTGCGTACACGACAGCGGCGACCGGATCTGCTGGAACCGGGTCAAGAAAAAGGCCGCAGGGACAACGACGGAATTTGACCCCGGGCCGCCGAAGGCGACGGGTGGACGCGGAGACCGTGTCATGACACATGCACAAGCGCTGATTGAAAAGATCGAGAAACCTCACTTGAAGTCGAAGCTCCCGACGCTGCGGATCGGGGACACGGTGGACGTTCACACGCGGATCATCGAGGGGGACAAGGAGCGGACGCAGATCTACAACGGCGTGGTCATCGCCGTCCGCGGCCGTGGGATCAACGTGAATTTCACGGTGCGCCGGATCGTGGGCAAGGAAGGCGTGGAACGCACGTTCATGCTGCACTCGCCGAACGTGCTCGACGTCGTGTCGCGGCGCCAGGGTAAGGCGCGTCGGGCAAAGCTGTATTACCTGCGTGATCGTCTCGGCAAGGCCCGCCGCCTGAAGGAGGTGCGCACCGGGCGTTCGCGAGGCGGCGCCGAGGGCGGTTCGACCCGCGAAGCGGAACCGGAACTGGTCGGAAGCCCCTGATTGTTTCGACTCGCCCCCGGTGATGGACCCACGTAAGAGACTCGGAGGCCGCAGCGAGAAGCTGGCGGCCTCTTTTCTGCGCCGAAAGGGATACCGTCTTGTCGCGCACAACTACGTATGTCCGGCGGGCGAGGCGGACCTGATCGTCGTCGACGGCGACACGATCGTGTTCGTCGAAGTGCGCACGCGACAGGAGGGGGAAGTCACGCCCGAAGCGACGATCGTGCAGTCGAAGAAGGACGCCCTCAGCGCCATCGCACGCATGTTCCTTCACGAAACTAACGCGTGGGCGCTGCCCTGCCGGGTAGACGTCGTGGCGATCACCTTGAAGGAGGACGGCGAAGCCGACATCAAGCACTACATCGACGCCTTCAACCTTCAGACCGGCGGAAGGCGCCGCGGCGCGACGTTATGACGCGCGGTCGGCGGAGCGTTTTGAGGCGTGCTCGAGGAACACGGATCGGTCGAAGCGCAACATTGCGACATCGTCGGTGAACCCGAGCGGATCAATGACCGGCGGGTTTCCGAGGAGCGTTTGAAGGATCCACCGCGGGAAATCCGCACCGGCGTGGATCGACAAAGGCGCCCCCCCGCCGAACCGCGGGTTGATCTCGATGACGCGGATGCGTCCGGTGCGGGTTTGAATGACCTGGACGGTGACAACACCGCGACATCCGGGAAGCGCCTCAACGACCCGGCGCCCCGCGGTCATCAGTGCGTCGTCCCGGACGATCAGCGACTTGCTGACTTCGCCGCTGCGGACCTCGAGCCGGCGGCGCGGGACGACGCATCGCGGAACTCCGTCCAGCCCGCAGTAGACGTCGAGCGTGTGCTCGACGCCTTCGACGTATTCCTGCACGATCGGGTCGCTGACGCGGGCGCCGAGCACGTCCAACTCGCGAGCGGAATGAACGACGAAATTTCCCCGGGCGGCGCTTCCGTAACGAGGCTTCATGTACACGGGATATGTCGCCCCGCCCGCCGAGAAGTCGGCAAGCCGCCAGGTGTCAGGCGTGTCTAGGCCGGCGAGTCGGAGCGCCTGATGCGTGCGCAGCTTGTCACGGCATGTCTCGATCACGGAGGGTTCGCTGACCAGCACGGTGCATCCGCGCGACAGAAACTCCGCGGCGCCGGCGGCAAGGACTGGCAGATCCGGGTCGATGCTCGGGACGATCAGCCGAACCCGGCGCGTGTCCGACAGATCGAGGAGCGCCGGGACGTAATGCGGCGAGTCGATGCGCGGCACGAGGTGGGCTTCGTCCACGTGGTGCATGCCCGGAGCGAGAGGGGTCACGTCCGCGCCGTGGACCCGGAGGTTCAGCCTCAGCGCGACGGCGGCGCGGCGGAAGGCGTCGAGGAGTTCGACCCTGCGCCCGACACAGGTGAACAAGACGTTGAAAACGTCGCGCGGACCTTCACCGGATGCTCCAGCGGTCATCGCGGGGCATCTTACAGCCGCGCGGCGGCGTGACCAGCGGGTCGGTTGACCGCGGCGCGGGGGCGCGCCACGATGGAACCTGCAGCAAGGGCGGCGGGAGCTGAATCCGACGCGGCGCCGCCTTGAACCGGATTCCTCGGGAGAACAAGGGTGTCCCTGGCGCTTGAAGACGTTCGACGCGTCGCGCACCTGGCGCGACTGAACCTTACGGAGGACGAGGCGGCTGCGTACGTCGGCCAGCTTGCGAGCATTCTCGACTACTTTGAGCGTCTCGGAACAGCGCCGACGGCGGACGTCCCGCCCACGGCTCATGCTCTGGCGCTTCAGGATGTTCTGCGGGACGACGTCCCGGCGGCGGGTTGCGGACCGGACCTGGCGCTTCGCAATGCGCCGAGCGTGGATCAGGGGTTCTTCAAAGTGCCGAAGGTGCTCGCAGACGGGGAGGCATGAGGCGTGCTCACCGTATTTGAGACGGCAGAGGGGGTTCGGCGCGGGCGCGTACTTGCCGAGGATGTGATGCGCGACTGTCTTAAGCGGATCGGCGCGGCGGCGGAGATCTGCGCGTTCCTGCACGTGGACGCGGAGCGATCGCTTGCGGCGGCGCGGCGGATCGACGAAGCACGTTCAAGAGGCGAAGCCCTGGGGCCGTTATGCGGCGTGCCGATCGCCGTGAAGGACAACCTCTGCACCTCTTTTGCACCGACGACGTGCGGATCCGCGATGCTGGCGGGGTTTTCATCGCTTTATGACGCGGAAGTCGTGCGGCGCCTTGAGCGTGCTGGAGCGATCGTCGTCGGTAAGACCAACCTTGATGAGTTCGCGATGGGTAGCAGCACGGAGAACAGCGCGTTCGGTCCGACGCGGAATCCGTGGGATCCGGAGCGGGTTCCCGGCGGGTCTTCCGGCGGGTCCGCCGCGGCGGTGGCGGCGCGTCTCGTTCCGGCGGCGCTGGGCAGCGACACGGGAGGTTCGATCCGCCAGCCGGCCGCGCTGTGCGGCGTCACCGGGTTGAAACCCGGATACGGCCGCGTCTCGCGGTTCGGACTGGTTGCGTTCGGGAGCAGTCTCGATCAGGTCGGGCCGATCACTACGGACGCGCGGGATGCCGCGCTCCTGATGAACGTTCTTGCCGGACCGGACGCGCGGGACTCGACCTCCGCGCCGGATGCCCCGCCGGACTACGTGTCGGCGATCGACGCACCGATCGGCGGGCTCCGGATCGGCCTGCCGCGCGAGTATTTCGGGGAGGGACTCAGCACCGAGGTTGAGGCGGCGGTCCACGGCGCGATCGACGTGTTGCGGACGCTGGGCGCGCGAACGAAGGACATCACACTTCCGCACACGGAATATGCGGCTGCGTGCTACTACCTCGTCGCGCCGGCGGAAGCGTCGAGCAATCTTGCACGGTTCGACGGCCTCCGTTACGGGAGGCGCGCGGAGGGAGCCGACCTGATCGAGGTGTACAAGGCGTCGCGCGGTCAGGGGCTGGGGGCAGAAGTGAAGCGGCGGATCATGATCGGAACGCACGCGCTGTCGAGCGGTTATTACGACGCTTATTACGACAAGGCTTCGCGCGTTCGAACGCTGATCCGGGGCGACTTTGAGCGTGCGTTTTCGGAAGTGGACGTGATCGCCGGGCCGGTAACGCCGACGACGGCGTTTTGCCTTGGGGAGAAGACTTCGGATCCGCTGGCGATGTATCTGAGCGACGTTTACACGATCCCGGCGAACCTTGCGGGAATCTGCGGGATCAGCGTGCCTTGCGGATTTGACGCGCGGGGGCTGCCGATCGGGTTGCAATTGATGGGTCCGGTGTTCGGCGAGGCTCGGCTGCTTCAGACGGCGCATCAGTTTCAGCTCGCGACGGATCATCATCGCTGCGTTCCGCCGGCGTTTCTTGCGACGGAGGCCGCCGCATGACGCACACGACGGTGGGATCGATCCTGCGGTCGAATCAGGCGTACTGCGGTCAGCTCTGCGAGCGTCACACGCTGGATCTCGGGGTGGCGTTCGTTTGCGAACGATTTTCGGCGCTGCCGGAGGTGAATCAGTTTCGAGAGGTGATTCTGCCGCCAGGACGCCGGTCGGAAGAGGCCTTTGAAGAGGCGGAGTCCTTTTTTGCGGGTCGGGGGCTGACGTGTCATCGCTGGGCGCCGGCCGAGGGTCGGCGGATCGACGGGCTGGGGTCATTCCTGAGCGAGAGAGGGTTCGACGAGATCGAGTACGTCTGTCTGACCTTGTCACGGTGGGTTCATCTGAATCCCGCGCCGCAGGTTCGTATTCTGCCGGCGCGGGCGATGCGGGGCGCCTACGAGGCCACGTTCGGCGACGCGCCAGAGGCGAAAGCGGCGGGGGTCGCCCGGCTGGACGACGCGTCGCTGGATGCGTTCGTCGCGCTTCAGGACGGCGGTCCGGCGGGGCGGATCGCGCTGCACCAGGTCGGCGACATCGGGCGGATCATCGAGCCGGAGATCCTTGCGGGGACGGACGAGGCGACCGTCGAGCGGGCGCTCCTGTCGCACGTGCTGGCGCTGGCGCAGCGTCTGCAAATGCGGACGATCTGCCTGCCGCTGGCCGTGGAACGAGGGGAGCGGCTTGCCCGGTTCAAGGCAGCAGGTTTTGAGGTGGACGGGCGAGTGATCGAGTATCATCGCGCAACGGAAGGGGCTGGGAGAGCGAGATAGGCGGGTGCCCCTTGTGAGGTGCGGGCGAACACGAGTCGCCCTCGGGAAGGGAGGCCGGAGTCGTGATATTTCGGGCGAAGTGGGTCTATCCGGTCGAAGGCTCGGCGATCGAGAACGGCGCGGTCGTCGCGGAAGGCGGGAAGATCGTCGAGGTCGGGCCTTTTGCGGCGCTGCGCGGGGCGACGGGCGAGCTGGTAGATCTGGGCGACACGGTTCTGCTGCCCGGGTTCGTCAACGCGCATACGCACCTTGATCTGAGCGATCTTCACGGTCAGGTTCCGCCGCAAGGGTTGTTCATCCCGTGGTTAAGCGCGCTGATGCAGAAGCGGAGCGCCGCCGCGCCGGATGAGACTTCGACGGCGGAAGCGGTGCGGCGGGGGATCGAGGAGAGCCTGGCATGCGGAGTGACGGCGATCGGCGACGTGACGACCACGCCGGACTGGACGCGCCCGATGCTGGCCCGGTCGCACCTGCGATCCGTGTCGTTCGGGGAAGTCATCGCGATCGGGCAGCGCCGATCCATGCTGGAAAGGCGCCTTGCGGCGGCGCTGGCGGCGGAGTGGGCGGCGCCGCGGCTGCGCGTCGGCGTTTCTCCGCACGCGCCGTATACGATCGAGCCCGCAGCGCTGAGGCGGTGCGCGGAGGCGGCGCGCGAGATCGGCGCGCCGGTCTGCATGCACCTGCTGGAGACTGCGCAGGAGGAGCGCTTTGCCGTCGCCGGGGACGGGGACTTCCGGGAGTTCCTGATGCGCATGAAGGTCTGGGATGATCGCGTGGACACGCCGGGCGTGGACCCGGTGACGTGGCTGGAGCGGGAGGGGCTGCTTTCGTCGAAGACGCTCCTGGCGCATGTGAACTACGTGACGGATGCGCAGCTTGCCGTGTTGGCGGAACATGGACCGAGCGTCGCCTACTGCCCGCGCACGCACGCGGCGTTCGGGCATCCGCCGCACCGGTTCCGGGAGATGCTCGCGCGAGGCATCAATGTGTGCATCGGCACGGACAGCCTGGCGTCCAACCCGTCCCTGTCGGTGCTGGAAGAGTTGCGGCACGTGCGCCGCGCATACCCGGACATTTCGGCGGAAACGCTGGTGCGGCTCGGAACGCTGGCGGGGACGAAGGCGCTGGGGCTGGACGATCAGATCGGCGCGTTGATGCCGCGGCGCTGGGCGGACCTGGTTGCGGTACCCGCGCCGCCAGGGAAGAAGGCGGTTCTCGACCGGATCCTCGACGGAGCGAGCGCGCCGACGGCGACGTACATCGCCGGAAAGCGTGTGTATCCGTCGGAACCTGTCGCCGCGGGTTGAGGAAGCGTAGCGTACGCGAACAATCCTGCGTGGTGGTTATGTCGTCCGGCGGAAAACGCTTCATCCTGGCGCTGACGCTGCTTTGCCCGATCGGAGCCTTCGGAGGCACGTTCGCCTACGCGTGGTACCTCCGAAGCGAGGCGAATCATCGCCGGATCGAAGCGGAGATCAGCACCTGGATGGGGATGCCCGTGGCGTTCGGCGCGCTCGAGCCGCTTTCGTTTCACGGGCAGGCGTTCCGAGACGTGGCGGCGCGGTTGTGGGACGGCGGGCCGCACGTGTTCGCGTGCGACCGAGCGACCTGGGTGGAGCAGCTTGTCGGGGACGAGCCGGGGTATCACCTGCATCTGCGGTCGGGGTGGCTGGTGGTGGGGACGCCGGAGTGGCGGCGGTACGAGTACGAGCGGTTGATCGCGGCTGGGCTTCAGCACGACTTCGCGGAGTTGGGTCTTCGCCGGGTGCGCCTCGAGGATTTCGATTTCCGGTGGGTTCAGGACGACTTCGAGGTGCGCGCTGAGAATGCGGCCGGGGTCATTGACTTCACGGAGCAGGGGGAGGGCGAAGCGCGGTTGAAGTGCCGGGCGCTGAACGGCCGGGAAGTGAGGTCGCCGATCTCGATCACGGCGCGGTTCACCTCGGGAGCGGCGCTGGATTTTCACGACGTGGAATTGTCGATCCCGCGGATGGCGCTGGACGCGGCAGGTTTGGAGCAGGTGCTGGGGGGGGCGGCGAAGTCGGGAGAGGTCAGCGGTCGCCTGCGCTTTGCGCCGGAAGACGGCGTTCCGGTCTGGACGTTCGTGGGGGAATTGCTGGGTGCGGAGCTTGCGGAGTTGACGGGGCGCGTGCCGGGCGGGCCCTTTGACGGCCGGGCGCACCTTGACGTAGACCGCTTCGAGGTCGCCGACCGGAAAGTGCGGGCGGTGGAGTGTGCCGGCGAGATCGCGGCGATGCGCCCGGGGCAGATCTGGCCGGTCTTCGATCCGCAGGGAACGAGCCGACTGCATCTGAACGTGCGGCGTCTGAACGTCGCGGGGAAGTCGATCCGTCATCTTTCGGCGTCCGGGTATCTCGCCGGACTTTCGCTGGAGCCGATCAGCGAACTGGTCGGGCGCGGGAAAGCGACGGGCGTAGCCGAGATCGTCATTACCTCGATCATCATCAACGACGATCGAGTGGAGTACGCCGACCTGGTGATCAACGTCCACCCGCCACCGGAGGGTCCGGGATACCTTGACCGGGAGATGCTCGCCTCCGCGGCGAAGGAGCTGCTCGGCGTGGATGTCTCGTCAATGCTGCCGGAGCGCGTCGAGTACGCGCGGTTCGGGGCGCGACTTCAGCTTCAGGGCGATCAATTGCGCATCTTCGGGACGCACGGGTACGAGAATCAGACGCTGCTGACGGTTCGCCTCTTTGACCGGGAGGTGGGGCTGGTGCGCCAGCCGGACCGGACGTTCACCGTGCCCGAGCCGCTGGCGTGGCTGAAGGCGCGCGGACAGCGGTATGACGTGGAGGATGTGCGGACCTGGTGGTTGCACGGGCGCTTCACGGCGCCCGCGCGTCGGCCCCCCGAATCCGAGTCAGACCCTCAACCGTGAAAACACCCCGGGTGTGACGCGGCAGGGTCGTCGTTACAATCCGCGCCCGGTGGAGATGGTCGTTGCCGACAATCTGGTCAAATCCTTTCCGGTCGCGGGCGGTCAGAAGCGGGCGGTGGACGGATTGTCGTTCCGGGTGGCGCGCGGAGAGATCTTCGGACTTCTGGGGCCGAACGGCGCGGGGAAGACGACGACGCTGCGGATGCTGTCAGGGATGATTCTGCCGACGTCGGGTTCCGCCCGGCTCGCCGGGTATGACGTCGCCACCCAGCCTTTTGAGGTGAAGCGCGTCCTCGGGTTTCTGACCGCGAACACGGGGTTGTACCTTCGCCTGACGCCGCGGGAGCTGCTGCAATACTTCGCCGAGCTTCACGGGATGGACCGCCCGGCCGCGCGTCGGCGCGCCGAGCACCTGGTGAACTGGCTGGACATGCGGGAGTTCGCCGACCTGCGTTGCGGGAGCCTGTCCACCGGGCAGCGTCAGCGGGTGAACATCGGGCGGGTGCTGGTGGCGGACCCTCCGGTGCTGGTGATGGACGAGCCGACGCTGGGGCTGGACGTGATCAGCAACCGCCTGATTCTGGACTTCATCCGCCGCGCCGGCGACGAGGGAAAGACGATCCTGCTCTCGACGCATTACCTGGACGAAGCAGAGCTGCTCTGCGACCGGATCGGATTCCTGCACCACGGACGCCTGATCGCCGAGGGGACGCTGGAGGAGCTTCAGCGGCGCACCGGGCTGTCGCGGCTGAGCGCGATCTTCCTGAAGCTGGCGGCGGAGGGCGCGGAGGCGACCGCGCCGGCGGGAGCGGTGTCATGACGTTCCGCCGCCGGGTGCGCACAATTTACGGCAAGGAGCTGGTGGACCTGCTGCGCGACCGGCGGACGCTGATCGCGATGATCGTGGTTCCGATCTTCCTGTATCCAGTGCTGATGCTGGGGTCGCTTCAGGCGATTACGGTTCAGACGCAGGCACTGGGGCAGCGGGCGATCATCGTCGCCGGACTCGGAGGGGCGGACGGACCGCAGGCGGCGTCGCTCGCGCATCTTCAGCATGAATACGATCGGATCCGGGCGCTCGAACCGTCAGCGACTCCCGCCAGCAAGACGCCCGCCGCATCTTCGGAACCTGCGCCGGGAGACGCGCCGGCGGCTGCGGTGGAGGACTCCGCGGCGTCGCCGCCCCCGCTTCAATTAAGCTGGACGCCGTGCGCCAGCGTTGAGGAGATCGGGCAGTGTGTTCGAGACCGCTCGGCCCACGTCGGGGTGGTGTTCGAGGAGGCGTTGACATTCTCGCCGGATCGCCGCAACCGTATTCGGATTCTTTATGACCGCGAGGAGCCGCGCAGCGCCACCGCGCATGCCCGGCTTGAGGACGTGATCGCCCGGGTGGCAGCGCGGATCAACGACGAACGCCGCGAGGCGCTGCGACTTCCCGCGACCTACTTCGATCCCTTCGAGGTGACCGCGACGAATCTGGCGTCGCCGTCGTCGATCCTCGGGCAGATTCTTCCGCTGATTCTCGTCCTGATGACGATCACGGGGGCGATCTACCCGGCGATCGACATCACCGCGGGGGAGCGGGAGCGCGGAACGCTGGAGACGATCCTTGCATGCCCGGTTCCGGTGATCGACCTGATCGTCGGGAAGTTCCTGGTGGTGACGACGATTGCGATCCTCGGGGCCGCGTTGAACCTCGGCAGCGTGTGCGCGACGGTGTATTTCGGCGGGTTCAACGAATTGATCGCCGTCGCCGGACAGGGCATCCCTTACGGGCAGCTTGTGCTGATTCTGCTGTGCCTGATTCCCTTTGCGGTGCTGATGTCCGCGATCATGATGGCGGTGTGCAGCTACGCGCGGACGTTCAAGGAGGCGCAGAACTACGTCACGCCGGTCATCCTCGCGGTGCTGATTCCCGGCGGGTTCGCGGCGCTGCCGGCGACGGAGCTGCGGGGCATGATGCTGGTCGTTCCCGTGGGGAACATGGTGTTGCTCACGCGGGAGCTGCTGATCGGCGCGCCGGTGGGGACGTCGGAGCTGCTGACCGTCCTGCTGTCCACGACGCTGTATGCTTCGGCCGCGGTCGCCGTCGCCGCGAAGGTTTTCGGCAAGGAGAGCGTGGTTTTCGCCGACGTCGAGTCCTTGCGGAGCACATTCGATCGGCGGTTGATTCAGCCGTCGCCGCGTCCGTCGTTGACGATGGCGCTGGTGGTGACGGCGGTCCTCTTTCCGGCGTGGTTCTTCCTTCAGTCCTGGCTGCAATCGACGCGCGGAGCGGAAGACGGACTCGGCGCGCTGCGGCGGACGTTTGCGGCGATGCCGGTGATGTTCGTGGTGGTCCCGGCGCTGGTGGCGGTGTACTGGAAGGTGGATCTACGCGTGGCGTTCGGACTGGGGAGTGCGCGCGTCGGGGCGTGGGTGGGGGCGGTGCTGCTGGGGATGTCCTCGTGGATCGTGGCGCGTGAGCTGGTCGTGTTTCAGCACAACTGGTTCGGCATGTCGGAACTCGCGGCGGACAGCGCCGCGGCGTTGGAACGACTGCTGCGCGATCTGTCACCGGTCGAACTGGTCCTCATGCTCGGTCTGATACCGGCGGTGTGCGAGGAGGCGTTGTTCCGGGGCTTCCTGCTGGGGGCGATGCGATCCGGGGTGCGGAAGATGACGGCGATTGCGGCCAGCGCCGCGGTGTTCGCGGTGTTTCATTTCATCCTTGCGAAGCTGCCGGTGACGTTTCTGCTCGGCGCGATGCTGGGGTGGGTGTGCTGGACGACGCGATCGATCCTGCCCGGCGTGGTCGTCCACTTCCTGCACAACTCGATCCTGACCCTGTCGGCGGCGCATCGGGAGTGGTTTTCGTTCCTGCCGCAGCCGCAGGAGGGTGCGCAGGATCACTTGCCGGCGGGGGTTGTGTTGCCGGCGATTGCGATTTTCACCGCCGGGTGCGTGCTGATCGGGCGTTCCGCGCCGAAGGCGACGGGCGGCAGCGCCGCATGAGGCGCCGCGTGTGAAGCGCCACCGTCTCCTCATTCCCCGGAGGCCAACGTTCCGCTCAGTTCAGACGTTGCGGCGGAACGAAGGCGCGCCGGTCTCGCGACGGTTCTTTCACCCGTCACAAGCCGCTCGAACGCGGCCAACTGCGGTCCCCAGGCGTACTCGAGGCGCGCGAACGACCGTGCCGCGCCGCCGATCGCGCGGCGAAGATCCGCGTCGGCGAGCAGGCGTGTCACGCCGTCAATGAACGCCCCGGCGTCGTCGGCGGTGATCCACGGCTCGCTCAGGTCTGCGTCGAGTCCGCGACTGACGGCGGACGTCATCACGACGGGCTTCGCCCACGCCAGGGCTTCGAGCACCTTGTTCTGCACGCCGCGTGCGATGTGGATCGGGGCGATGCTGACGTGCGCCGTGCGAAGGAAGGGCGCGACCTCGGGGACATCGGCGAAGACGCGCACGCCGTGCGTCCGGTCAAGGCGCGCGATCCGCCGCGCCGGGCGACGTCCGACAACGTGCAGCTCCGCATGAGGCGACCGGGTGACGATCCCCGGCCAGCAATGTTCGACGAACCACGTCAGACCCTCGACGTTGGGGCGGTAAGAAAGATCGCCGACGAAGATGACGACCGGCGGCCCGGAGGCGCCGGACGTGACTCCCGTCTCAGGTGGAAGATCGACGCCGTTGCGCACGATCCTTGCCTTGCGGCGTAGCGGTGCGTCCGAGATCGCCTCAAGCTCGCGGCGGCAGGCGACGACGCTTACGTCGAAGGCGTCGATCCACGAAAGTTCCTTCACCGCCAGGCGCCGCGCCTCCGTCGCGTAGATGGCGCTTGCGGGCCACGCCGACCGGTCCGCGTATTCGCGCCACTTGGCGCTGTCGATGTCGCAAAGGTCCAGAACCCTGCGCGCAGCCGGGACACTCAGGGCAAGACCTGCCGTGGAGGATGAGAACGCGACCACGACGTCAAAGCGGGTCTCGTTCATCCACGCGTTCACGAGGGCAGTCATCGCGGGGTGGGAGTAGAACCCCTCGGTCAGAGTGGCGCCGGTCAGCGCCGACTTCGCCGCCCGCAGCAACGCGCCGCGCTGCGGAAGGTCCACGACCCCGAGACGGTGGACGATCGTCTCCAGTTCTTCCGCGCGCCGCTCGGTCGGGTCGTCCCGGAAGCACGCGCACCAGACTTCATGCTGCTGGGCAAGGTGGCGGATCAGGCGCAGGGCGCGGATGCGCTCGCCCTTGTTCGCCGGAAACGGAATGCGGTGCGCCAGGTAGAGGATTCTCATCGTCATGTTCCTTCGTCAACGTCGGTCTTGTTCAGGCTCTGCTTCGGTTTTGTCGTTCCTCACCCGGTGACCCACCGCGACAACCACGCTCCGACGGGACGGGTGACGCACAGCGGCAGTTGGGGCCAGAAACGGCGTGCGAAACGGACTTTCGGGTTGGCGGGCGAGGGATCGGCGACGTTCATGCCCGGTGCGGTCCACCGTTGATAAGGCAGCACTGTCGCTTCGAAGCCGAAAAACCGCTTGAAATCGGCGCTGCCCGTGTTTCCGGCGCGGGACCGCCCGAAGTCGAACGTGCGCAGCCCGCGCTCCGTCGCCCACTCCGCAAGCTCCGCATAAAGGAGGTGGGCAGCGCTGCAGATCCGCGCCTCCTGCGTCGCTCCGAAAAAGTAAGGCATGACCGCGTCGCGGTGCGTGAAACTGACCAGCGCCGCGACCGGAACGCCCCGCCGGCGTGCGAGCGTGACACGGTGTTGATCCCGCGTCGCTTCGAGGAGCGCGGCGAAGAACCGGCGAGGGTAGTTCAGCGACGCCAGCCGCCGCATGTTCTCCGAATAAAGGCGCCACGCGAGGTTCAGGTGCTCGTCGCCCTCGTCGATCGTGACGCCGTGGCGCTCCCGGGCATGACGGACTTCCGCCCGGGCCTTGCGCGGAATCCACATTGCGATGTCAGACGGGTTCGCGGGAAGTTCGCGCCGGAAACCGAGATAACCGTCAACTCGTTCAAACCCGCGCAACCGCGTCGCGCCGCCACGAAGATCGATCGCAGCGCAGCGCAACTCCGCCGCCAGCGCCACCGCCGCATTCGCCAGCGCATCGGCTGTCGGCTCGTCTTCCGCCAGCACGCCGCCGCCCACGCCGTAAGGCACGCTCACCAGCCGCCGACCCGCCCACCCGGTCCGCACATCGAACATCGGCAGGACGCCGAGGATCCGCCCGCCTCGCTCCGCCGTCAGGCATCTGGCGCGGTGCGGAAACGTTGAAGCGACGGCTTGACGGAACGCCTGCGTGTGAAAGATTGTCCCCTGCGGGTGCGACTGAACAAAAGCGTCCCAGCGCTGGGATTCCACGGATGAGGACTCGCGGATCACAAGCGGTGGTTCCGACGCTCGTGCGGCGCCTCCCCGGGTTCGAATATGCTTGGCGGAGGACGGAGGCGATTCCGCCGTCGTGACATCGTTCGCGTAATCCAGAAGTTGAACGCTCATGCGCCTACGCGATCGCCTCCTCAAGCGCCGCGTCTGAATCGACCGCAACGGCCGGGCGGGGGGCGCGGCTTGCGCCGGAGCTTGACGATGCGGCTGAAGCGTCGACATTCGAGATCACCGGTCGGTGTTTGCCGGACGCAGCGAGCTCGATTGTCCCCGTCCGCCGCACCCGCACCGGAACCTGATCGCCGACGACGCGGCGCAATCCCGACTCGATCCGTCGCAGCACATCCGACGGGGCCCCCTCGCAGATGACGACCTGCACCTCAAGGGCGAAGTCCGAGGTCTGCCTCACCTGGAAATGTTTGATGCCCGGTGTTTCCCGCAGAACGTAAATGACCGCCAGACCGTGCATGAACCGCCCGTCGGGGAGGTGGATGCCGTCCGTCCGGCGCCCCTGCACCGCGTCCATCCTCGGCCAACCCCGGCCGCACGGACAACGTCCGGGCAGCAGGCGTCCGAAATCACCGGTCCGGTAGCGGATGAAGGGCATGCCGAGGGCATGCAGATGCGTGACGACGATCTCGCCGAACTCGCCCTCTCGCGCCGGTCGGTCGCCGTCGAGCACCTCGACAAAAACTTCCGAGGCAATGACGTGCATTGAACCGGCGGGGCATTGATGCGCGATGAAGCCGGCTTCCCGGCTGCCGTAACCGTCCGCAACCGGAACCTTGAAGCAGCGTTCGAGCGTGCGCCGCTGGAAGGAGTCGCACACTTCGCCGGTGACGAACACGACGCGAAGACACCCGGTCGGCAGCGCCTCCTCATGCATCATGAGGTGTTCCGCCCATCGGGACAAGGTGCTCGGATATCCGAAGAGGCTTTGAGGGCGGAACCGACGGAACACGTCGGCATACTCGCGCATGCGCTCCTGCGACAGGTCAAACGCGCTGAGCAGCCGGTGATTGAAAAGCCCGTCGCGCCAGGCGCGCAGGCGGTCCGTGCGGGTCAGTTCGATCGGACACCCCCACAAAAACAGCTCCCGGTGACCCGCGTCCACGCCGAACCACCGGTGCGTCAGAATCCGCGCCGCCGCGTCCGAGGCTTGTCGCGGACGGTCGATGAAGAATCGCAGCGGATCGCCGGACGATCCTCCGGTGGAATACGGCCGCAGTCTCCCCGGCGCATCCGGCCAGATCAGTTCGTTCGTGTGCGCGCGGATGTCCTGCTTGCTCAAGGCGGGCAGCGCGCGGAGGTTCAAGTGATCCGGCTCCCCGTCTCGCTCGGCCCGTGAAGTCGGGTTGTGCCGGGCGGCGTAAAAAGGAACGTTCCGGACGGCGTGCCGCAGGAGCGATCGCAGCCGACGCATTTGCAGCAGGCGGACCTCCACCGGGCTTCGCCACTGCTCGCGCTCGATCTGACGCAGGCGTGCGAACGTCCGCCGACCCAGGACGCGCTCATGCAGTGGGCAGAGAATGTGCCGGGACAGAAGGTAGGGTACACTCATCATTCAGGTCGGCGCCTCGCGCTCGGACGGGCGCGGGTTCCGCTCGAAACCGAGCGGACCGCGTTCCCGTCGGTCTCCCGGGATTTATCGGCTCAGAACCGCGGCGACTCCGCCGGCACGGGCAAGCGGCGGCGGCAGAAATGACGGGGTCGGCGGTTCATGCGCGGCCCGGAACGTCGCGGTCCCCCGGCAATCCGGGATCCTGGTGTGCGTTACTCCTGCGGGTCTGCGCCAAGCGCCGCAAACCCGCATCCGTCATCCCTGCGCGCCGATCACTCGGCAAGCCGATATTCGCGGAGGCGGCGACCGGGGGTAATATATTGCGGTTGAACCGCCGCACGGGGCGATCTGCTGGGGGGTACATACGATGCATAATGCTGGAACACGCTCGACGGCCGCTTTCTGGATTCTCGGGGTTGCGCTTGCCTTGGCGCCCGAGGGGGGAGCTTCGGCCCTTCCGAGGCCTCAGGATCAGGATGGGCCGCCGATTGCAAAAGAGCCGGCGGAACCGCCGTCAGAGGAGCCGAAACCGCTCCTTCCCGACGTGGACAAGCCCGTGCCGAAACCCGCCGCCAAAGCGCCTCCGAAAAAGAAAGGCGCTGCCGGCCGGATCGCGGAGCAGCAGGCTGCCGAGACCGCCTTGAAGGATGCGAAAATGCCTCCGCCTCGCCAGCCGGAGAAGGCGTTCATTGAGTTTGCCGAACCGCTCGGGTGGCCCGTCTTCGACGCCCCCAACGCCGGCGACAAGGTGCTTTATGCGTTCAAAATGTCCGACCCGAAGAAAAAGCGCGACAAGGCGGTCCTCGCCGTCAGCTTTGTTCCTGAGCGCGAGGGCAAGGCGTCCACCGTCCTGAAGAACTGGTGTGAGGGGTTCATCAAGGATGACGGGTCGAAACCGCGCCTTGCCGAAGTCGCCCAGGAATTCGAGGTCAATTCGCTGAAAGTGACCCTAGTCGAGTTGAAGGGGGCGACAAAAGGCGGAAAAAGCGGCAAGCCGGTCGCGGGACAGATGATGATTGCGGCCGTCGTGCATCACCCGAAGGGGCCTTTTTTCATCCGAGCTGAAGGCAAGGCCTCGACCCTCGAACCGCAGCGCGAGCGTATCCTGAAGTTCATCCGCAGCGTCCGCCCCGCGACCCCGACCCCGAAGGCCGAGAAACCGCAGGATCCCGCGGCCGGCAAGACCGCCGCCTCGTCCGGCGACCAACCCGCGCCAACGCCCTCAACGCCAGGCGCTGGTGCATCCGGATCTGAGCCGAAGGAGCCCGCCCCTCCCTCCGACGACAAGAAAGACGGATCGAACCCCGGCTGACCCTGCGGATTCGCTTTCAACCAGGATATTCAATGCGCTCACGTCGTCGCATCCGGTCTTTGCACGTGGTTCGAGAAAGATCGTACCGTGGAGGTGTTTTGACTCGGTCTTGTCAAAGAGGGACGGCCGTCGCCCTGGGGGCGCTGCTGCTCGCCTGCACGATTGCCGTGGGGAAGGAAGAACATCTCGAGAAGGTCAAGTTCGAGCTGCTTTCGCATTATCTGAAGTGCGGCGACTGCCACATCGACGAGAAAGGCAAAGACCTGACGCTTTACGGGAAGCGGCTGAACGCGATGGGAACCACCCCCTCCTTGCAGGAGCGCGTCCGGCGGCAGGAGCGGCGGGTGTCGCCGACCCTGGCCAGGATGGAGCCCGGCGCGGAGGATGATCGCGTCGACATCGACGGCGACGGCGCGCTGAACTGGGTGGAGATCCTCTGCGGGACGGATCCGTCCGATCCGAAAAGCGTCCCGCCGCTTGACGCCGAGGGCGACGGCGCGGCGACGCCGTCACTGCGGAAGCGCGTCGAGGCGATCGTGGACTGCCGCCTGTGTCACGTCAGCGTGGACACGACCGGACCGGAGGAGAAGGCGCCGCACAATCCCCTGGGCGAGTCGATCGCGAAGCTGGACACGCCCCCGGTGAACACGCGCCCCGGATCTCGCGCTCCGGCTCCGACGCGCGAGCCGTCAGACTTCCTGACTCGTTTCAAGCGCATTGCGAATCAGGATCTGGACCGCGACAACGCCCGCAACTGGGACGAGATCGCTACGTTTCATAACCCGACCGACCCCGCCGAGGCTCCGACGCCCGACGAACTCAAGGCGCTTCAGGCGCTGCTGCAATCAATCCGCCGCGGCGAGACCGGTTTCGGAAAGGCTCACAAGGAATAAGGCTTGCGGCCGACGGCGTGGACGTCGTCGCAAGACCGAGCCGCGTCGCCCTGCCCTTTACGTCGCGCGGCGAGGTTAAGGGTGGGGAAGCGTTCTTGTTCCACCTTGTACCGGTCGTGCTGAAACCGCGTCTACCTCGGCGTCGGGGGCAGACGGACCGTGAAACACGACCCCTTATTTTCATCCGAGGCGACGTCGATCGAGCCGCCCAGGGCCCGCACGATGCCGTATGCGACGGAAAGCCCCAGCCCCGCGTGCTCGGCGGACGGACCGTCCGCCGCCTCATCAACGCGAAAAAAGGGCTCGAAGATCCGTCCGAGGGCGTTCGCGGGCAGGCCGCGCCCCGTATCCTGAATGTCGATGCGCACGCCTCCGTCTTCTCCTTGCGCCCGGATCTCGACGCGCCCGCCGGCGGCACTGGCTTCGATCGCATTCTTGACGATCTCCAGCAGCACCGTGGTCACGGCGCCCTGCGGAACCGTCCACTCCGGAAGCAGACCGCACCACACCTCAAGAGACACACCGGCCGACGCGGCGGACCGCTGTGACGCCTCAATCACCTGGTCCAGAACGTCGCGGATCCTTGCTTTTCCGCCGCGTTGCGGATCGCCCTCGGCAAAGGACAGCAGACCCCGCATCAGGCGCGCTGCACGCGCGGTCTGCTCCGCGGTTCTCTCCAGCGCGATCCGGTAGGACTCCGCCTCGCGTGTGTCGAGGGCGAAATCCACGGTTGTCGTGATGCCTCCGAGGATATTGTTGAGGTGATGCGCCACCGCCCCGGCAAGGTCGCCCAGCGCCGACATCTTCTGCGCTTCACCGAGGCGTTGCTCAGCCTCGAAACGGCGCGTGATGTCCCGCGCGGAAAGCAGCACGCCGATCGTCTCGCCCCCGCCCCCGGTCAGTGCGGACACGTTCACCGCAAGTTCCCGAAAGCGGCCTCGCTCATCCGGGTAGCGGAACTCAAACTCCGTCGCCGCCCCCTCGGCCAGCGCCCGGCGCAGTCCCTCTGCGGCGGCCTCGCGGACGGCGCGGGGGAGGATGCTCTCGACGGGCGTCCCGAGGATCGCCGACGCCTCCGCGCCGAACATCCGCGCCGCCGCCGGATTCCAGAGCCGCACGACGCCGTCGCGGTCCGCCGCGATCAGCGCTACGCCCGCCCCGGCGACCACCGCCTCCGGCAGCCGTGCGGCATCCGTCTCGTCCGAGGCCGGCGCGCCCGCCGCCGTTACGCTGGTCCGCTCTGTTGACGACATCTTCTCACCGTCAGCGCGATCCACCCGTCACGGCGTTCCCGCGCCGACCGCCGACTCCCCCGATCCCGACGCCGGGGAAGCAGCCGGCGCAGGTTCCGGGACGAGCAGGTTCCGTTTCATGAAGTCCATCGTGAGACGGTTGTAGTGCTCCCCCCAGATTCCGTGGCGGAACCCCGGGTAGAGCATGATCTCGAAATCCTTGTTCGCCTTGATCAGGGCGTCTGCGAGCTTGATCGTATTCTGCATATGCACATTGTCGTCGAGCGTCCCGTGAATAAGCAGCAGACGCCCGTGCAGGTTCGCCGCCGCCGCAACCACCGAGGTTTCCGCATATCCGCTCGGGTTGTTCTGCGGCGTGTTCATGTACCGCTCGGTGTAGATCGTGTCGTACAAGCCCCAGTCTGTTACCGGTCCCCCGGCGATCCCGCACCGGAAAAGCTTGCTGTGCGTCAGACAGTACGCCGTCATGAACCCGCCGTAGCTGTATCCGCTCATCCCGATCCGGTCCGGATCGACATAAGGTTGCGACCGCACCCAGGTGATCACCTCCTCGATGTCGCGCATCTCCGGAACGCCGAGGCGTTTGTACGCCGTCCAGGCGGAGACCGCGCCCTTCCCGCTCGCGCTGCGCGGGTCGGCCTTGAAGATGATGAACCCCTCGTTCGCCTGGCCTTGCTCGTGGGTATATCCGTTTCCCCACGCATCGCGGATCGTCGGCGCATGCGGGCCGGCGTAGGTCTGAAACCAGACCGGATACTTTTTCGTCGGGTCGAAGTTCGTCGGCTTGATCATCGCCGCTTCGATCTTGAAGCCGTCCGACATCGTGATCTGAAACAACTCGACGGGGCTGCGTCGAACCTCCTCAAGCTCGCGCACCGGGTTCGTGTCCAGCATGCGGACCAGCGTGCCGTCCGTCCGGTACAGACCCACCTGCGGCGGCGCGGCGTGACTGCTCCAGGTGTCCACGTAAAGATTGCCCTTCGGGCTGACGCTGACATTGTGATGCCCGCTCGTCTGCGTCAGACGCTCGATCGCCGCCCCGTCCAGGCGCGCCCGGTAGAGGTTCTCCGCGATGGGGCTGTCGCGCGTTCCCGTGACGTAGACCCAGCCCCCGGCCTCGTCCACGCACTCCAGCCCGCGCGCCTCCCACTCCCCGGTCGTGACGGGATGTTTCAGGGTTCCGTCCGCCGAATAAAGGTACCAGTGCTTCCAGCCGGTGCGCTCGCTGGAGAGCAGGAACGATCCGTCCGCGAGGAACTTCGGCTCGCCCGGACTTTCAATCCACGCCTGCGTCTGATCGCGGAACAAAACCTTCGGCTCGCCGCCCGTGCGCGGCAGCACGCAAAAATCCAGCCACGTCTGCTCCCGGTTCTGAACGTAGAAATACGCCGGCGCGCCGTCGCCCGGGAAGAATCCCGCGCCGCTGATGATGATCTGCACCGGGTCGTACGTGCGCAGCTCGGCGAACACCGGCTCCGTCTTTCCGTCTGCCGCGACGACGCCGAACTGCACGAGCGGGTTCGGATCCCCCGCCTTCGGATAGCGGGTCTCCTCGATCCGCTGGCGCACCGGTTCATGATCGACGAGCGTGAAGGTGTTGACCGGTCCGTCATCCAGCCGCAGGAAGCAGATCGCGGCAGAGTCCTTGCTCCACCAGTACGCCCGCTCACTGCGGTTGAAAAGCTCCTCGTAGTACACCCAGTCCGCCTTGCCGTTGTAGATCAGTCCGCCGCCGTCGGCGGTGAGTTGACGTTCCGTCTGCGTCGCCACGTCCACGACAAAAAGGTTCTGTCCCGACACGAAGCTCACCCGCCGCCCGTCAGGGCTGAAGTCCGCCAGCTCTTCGCGGCGGTCCGGCGTCTTCGTCAGCCGGACGGCGAACTCGCCGTCGAACGTCGCGTAATACAGGTCGCCGTCGCGGTTCCACAACGCCCCCCGCCGCGCGGCGTCCATCGTGAACCGGGTCGCCTCCGCGAGGTTCTTCGCCTTGTCCTCCGTGAATCCCTCGATCTTCATCAGCCCCGCGGCCATCTTCTGCGGATCGTGAAAAGGCGTAGACTCGCCCGACGCCGCGTTGACCTTGTGCAGACGGTTCTCCCGCACCTGAAGGTAATGCTCTCCGTCCTCCAGCCAGCCCTGCGGCGCCGCCGGAGACCCCCGAAGCTGCGGCTCCCGACCCGCCAGCACATCCGCAAACGTCACCTCACGCGGACCGCCGCGATCCTGAGGCAATCCCGCCGCCGGCCCGGACTCAACAACCACCGGCGACGTCAGCCGCAGGACCGGGAAATCCCGCCCGACAATCAGGTCATCATCAAAAAAATTCCACGTCACCAGCCCGTCGGCCGACTGCGGCTCCAGCAGATACGACGCCAGCGTCCCCAGCGGCTGGGCCGTGCGGACAAGGATCGTCCCCGCGGAAAGGCGACGCTTTTCCGACCGGACCGTCACGGCGACCTCATTGACTGTGACATGCTTCATGAACGGCCGGTCCGCCCGGCGCACGTTCTCGACGCGGTAGACCTCGACCGACATCTCCCGGTCTTCGCGCAGTTCCTCGACGGTGATCCCGTGCTGCTGGAGCTTCTCCTTCACGTTCGCCAGCGACGCGGGAAAGGCGTAGGCGAAGGCCCGGGCGACCGACTCCGTCGGAACGGACCGTCCAACGTGCCGGGCTTCGTAATCTCGCTTTGTTTCCGTCGGTCCCGAGCGACCCGGCTCGTCCATCTCGACGTAACCGGCGATCCGCACCGGTCCGTCGTATTCTCCTTCCCGGGTGCGCACCGTCACGCGGTCCTCCGGCTGAGGTTCACGGCCTCGCACAACCGTCTCGCGGTCCACTTCGGACAGCAACTCCCGGATCTTCGTCGCGTTCGTCGCCGCATGTTCAAGAATCAGTTTCACGAAATCCCGGGTGCAAAAGACCCGGTCCTTGAACGAGGCGTAAGCGTACGCCTCCGCCAGCACCGCAAGGCGGTTCCGAAGCCCGATGTAGTTCGTGCTGAAGCGCGGCGTGTCCGCGTAGTCGGTGCTCCACGTCGCCCCTCCGTCGTGCAGATTGCCGTAAAAAAACGAGCGGTAGCCCGATGTCGCCTCAAGACGCCGCGTCACGTCCGGAAGCATCCGCTCCCGGACGTACGCAATCACGCGCGGATCGCCGGCCGCGTGGCGAGGCCCTTCGTAAGTCATTGTGTATTGATGCGGCGTGCCGTCCGTCGTGTGTGTGTCGATGACGATCGCCGGATCCCACGCCGTCATGAACCGCACCAGCGCCTGAACTTCAGGGCTTTCCAGCTTGACGAAGTCCCGGTTGAGATCGAGATCCTGAGCGTTGTGCCGGACGCCCATCCCCTCCGCGGGTCCGACCTGACCCGGACGGTTATCCTTTGAGACGCGCTCGTTTCCGTCACAGTTCAAGATCGGCGCAAGAAGAATCACGAGCCGGTCCAGCAGCGTCGGGTTCGCAGACGCCAGAATCTCCCGCGCCAGCATCGGCAACGCCTCCTTGCCGCACACCTCGCCGGCGTGAATGTTCCCGAACGCCAGCACGACCAGTTTTCCCCCGCGCCGCGCTTCCTCAGGCGTCGTGACCGGCGGGTTCGCCAGCACCAGCACCGGGATCGACCGTCCTTCGACCGTCCGTCCCATCTCGATCATCGCCGCATGCGGCGATGAGGCGTCAATCCCACGGCAGAGATCCACCACCTCGTCGTACCGGGCGGTCGCCTGAAAACCCGACTTCTCCGCTACCGTCAGGAGCGGTTCTTCCGCGCTGCCGACCGCCGCCGAAAACCCCGTCAGCCCCACGACCCAAAGATACACGTTCAACATGCCTCCGAACTCCTGAAGCGCGCAGCGCTGATCTCGGCGTAACGTCGATCCGTCCGCCGGGATGTCCCGGCCCCTTGCGTCAACTTTACTCCGCGCCGCCCCGCCAGAGAAGCGCGAGCGTCGCCACCAGCGCCCCGTGCCCGCTTCACGGTCTTCCGCCCCTCTTGAGCCTCGCGGCTACGACGGCTTGCAAGGCGGCCTCCCGCAGGTTGTCCCCCAGCGGAACCTCTACCCGGTCGTCATCATCCGCCGGGAATGTGCGTCCACTGGAATTGCCCGCCGGTGTCAGGCTTGACGTAACGCCGTCGCTGGGCGCGAACGATTGTCGAAACCACCCTGCTAACGCCCACCGACACGCCTTGCATGGCAGCGCACGGGCGCTGGTCGTCCATCTTGGCCTCGACACCTTGATGGTCGAGCGGGCGTGGAAGGCGCACAAGCTCCCGCCGCATCGCTCATTCGGCAGGTTGACGCGAGCGGCATTTCAGGCGTGATTTCCGAAACTAGCGGCGTCCGGACTTGAACCGGAGACCTGCGGGTTATGAATCCGCCGCTCTAAACCAGCTGAGCTACGCCGCCTGCGAAGTTCAGAAGCAGCATATTCATCTGGTCAAGCAGGGTCAACCGATCCTCAGGCGGGGGCGGCGTCTGCGATCGTACGTACCACGGGCACGTTGTTTTCAGAGCCGCGCGCGTCCGCAGGCGGCCCGCACACGGAGGTTGAGACGTCCACCGTGGTCCGAAACCGGTTCCGGTGCGGCGGTGACGCTGCATCCGCGGATTGCGGCGATGCAAGCAGTCCCCAGCCCGTGATCTAACACGTCGACTCCCACGTGATGGCGATGATGACGGACGATGGGTCGGCGATGGGCTCCGTGAGGGATGATGCGGGGAGCAGCGGACGACGTCAGAAGTCGAACCCGTCGATATTCTCCTTTGTGAACCGGATAATCTCCCCCAGGAGAATGTGATCGCCGGCGATCGAGCGCTCGCCGAGCCGACCCGCGCTCAGCGTCGTCGCGCCCGGTTTGAGTTTCCCGGTCGCCAGCGCCTCCGCCGCGTACACCGTCAGATAACCCAGGTCGAGCGTGTTCCAGAGCACGACGGTCCGGACTGTCCCGTCGTGTACGTGCGCCCGCATGTCGTTCGGCGTCGACAGCCCCGTCACGAGCACCTTGCCCGACTTGCCCGACTGCTTAACGGCCTCGGCCGCGCCGGGGAAGGAGACGGAGCTGATGCCGAACACGCCGCGCAAGTCAGGGTGCGCGTTCATCAGATCGCGCGTCGCCTGAAACGCGAGGCGCTGGTCCTCGTTCGACGGCTTGATCGCCACGAGCTTCAGCTTCGGATACGCCGTCAGGCGCTCTTTCATGTGCCGGATCCAGTCATTCTGGTTCGCGGCCGTGAGCGTCGCGGTGATGATCGCCAGTTCGCCGGAAGCATCGTTGCCGCCGAGGTCCGCGGCCATCGCGTCCACCAGGGCGAAGCCGATCTCCTTCGCCGTCGCCTGATTCACGAAGAACTCCCGGGTGTCGGGTAGCCCGTCCGCATCCCAGGTAATGACGCGGACGCCTTTCTGCCGGGCCTTGCGCATCGCGGAGGCGAGCACGTCCGGATCGTTCGGTGACACGGCAATGACATCGACGCCCTGAAGCGCCCACCGCTCGATCATCGACGCGGCTTTCTCTGGCGAGCCGTCCGTCGGCCCGTCGTAGATCAGATCGACGTTGCCGAGCGCCTTGGCCGCCTCCTCCGCGCCTTTCGCGCAGGACGTGAAATACGGGACCCCCTTTTTCTTCGGCAGGAGGCAGACGCGGATGCGCTTTCCCTCCTGGGCGAGGGCGGCGCCGGCGGATGCGTCCGAGCGCCCCGCAGATTCGCCGGCCGTCGCCAGCGCGCCGATCGACATCAGGATGAGGAACCCCCGCAACCCGGTGTTCTTCCGGTCCGTCATGTGACCTTCCTTATTGCGCCGGGGTCCGTGCACAGCCCGGCGCTAGCCCTGGGTCAGCGTCGCGTGCAGGTTCAGCACCGCGTTGGCGAGCATCGTCCACGCCGCCAGTTCCGCGGGTGCAACCTCGGTCGACGTCGGCGACTCCCCGATCTCGACGAGGGCCGCCGCCGCATCCGCGTCCGCCGCGTAACGCCGGCGAAAATACGACAGCGCCTCCGACAGCGACGCCCGATCGTCCGCGTCCGGCGAACGCCCGGTGCAGCGGCGGTAAAGGCGCGCCAGCCGATGTTCATCGTCGCCCGGTTCGGCCAGCGTCCGCTGCGCGAGCACGCGGGCCGCCTCGACGAACTGCTCGTCGTTCCACGTCACCAGCGCCTGAAGCGGCGTGTTCGTCGAAGCCCGGCGGATGACGCACGATTCCCGCGTCGGCGCGTCCAGGGTCAGCAGCGAAGGCGGAGGCGCGGCGCGCTTCCAGTACGTATACAGACTGCGGCGCCACAGATCCTCGCCCGCCCCGCGGACGTACTCGCGCGTGTTCGACTGCGGCATCGCGATTTCCTGCCAGAGTCCCTCGGGTTGATACGGTTTCACCGACGGACCGCCGAGCTTCTCGACGAGCAGCCCCGACACGTACAGCGCCAGATCGCGGATGCCCTCCGCCGGCAGGCGCCGCGGCGGATAATACGACAGCAGGCGATTGTCCGGATCCTTCTCGCGCAAGTCCTCCCGCGCCCGGGAACCCTGACGGTAGACGCTGCTCGTAACGATCAAACGCACCAGGCGGCGCACGTCCCAGCCGGACTCGCGGAACTCCACCGCCAGGTAATCCAGCAATTCCGGGTGGCTGGGCCACTCCCCCTGGTGCCCGAAGTCGTCGCTCGTGCGCACCAGCCCCGTACCGAAGAACATCTCCCAGTACCGGTTGACCGTCACGCGGGCGACCAGCGGGTTCTCCGCGGAGGTCAGCCACTGCGCCAGCCCCAGCCGGTTCAGCGGCGCGCCGTCCGGCATCTTTCCCAGCGCCGCCGGAACGCCGCGCGAGACCGGACGGTTGCGGTCCGGCTTGTCATACTGCCCGCGCGTCAGCACGAACGTTTCTCGCGGCGCGGGCAATTCCTGCATGATCATCGTGCGCGGGATCGCCGCCTCGAGTTCCGCGGAACGCTTCTCCAGTTCGGCGATCTGCTCGCGCCGGCGACGGTACTCCGGCGAGAACGTCGTCTTCCACGCCTCGGCGACTCGCGACCGCAAGCCGGCGTCCAGCGCGGATTGCGGAAGCATCGCGCCGACCAGCAGTCCCGAGAGTTCGTCGGGATTCGGAATCGCCCGGTAATAAAACCCGGCCGGTCCGCCGGTGTTGACGATCGTCATCGTCAGGACGTGCTCGCCGGGACGCAGGTGCAGCAAAGCCCGATCCTGATCGGGCGCGACGCCGCGCTCGACGCGGTTCGCAAAGACCTCCACGCCGTCGAGAAGGACGCGGAGACCGTCGTCGCTGCCCAGCGAGAGATCGAACGCCCGGCATGCGGGGTTGTACACGCGCCGGGCGACGTAGGAGACGTTCACGCCGTCCGGAAGCGCGTTCGGCCGCTCGTCCAGGAAACCCGGCTCAAAGCGCCAATACTGGTTGCCCGCGCCGAAGTTCCGCTTCAGATCCAGGAGCGTGTCCGTCTCCGGTCCGAACGCGGCGTCGAACGCCTTCTCCCGGTCATCGACCGGAAACGGACCGACGACGTACCAGCCGCCGACCGCCACCGGCAGGCGCGCCAACGCCGCGTCACGGATGCGCCCCGGCGTCAGCCGGACGCGGCCCAGCGTGTGCTCATCGTAGATCGACCGATGCTCAAGACGGACGACAAGTTCCGTCCCCCCGTCGAATCCGAAGGCTTCCTCCGCCAGCAGCAACGCCACGCGGTTCTCGTCGTGGCGGTGCGCGTCCACTGCCCAGCCGAGGTCGTCGTCCGTGTTGAGGAGGTTGACGACGCGGTAGTCGCCGTCGGGTTGCTCATGATCCGCCCACGCCCAGACAAAGCGGACGGGCTTCCGCTCAGACCGGTCCCTCACGGAGATCGCCTCCGCTTCGACGCCGGTGAGCACGGCGTTCCCGTTGAAGGCGCGTCCGACGTCGCCCGTCGGGAGCGAGGGATCCCGAAGCGCCTCCAGCAGGAGAAGTCGCGGGTCCGCCTCGTCAAAGGCGAGCGTGATGACGAAATCATCCTGCTTCGGATTCTCCCCGGACGCGAGCACCGATCCGTCCGGCTGGACCGTCAGCGTCGCGCCGCCCACGGATTTCGCCTCGATCACACGCGCGGGCGTCCACGCGACGCCAAGTTCCTCCGGCGTCCGGGCGAGGAAGGTCTCGAGCATCGCCGCTTCCTCGGGCGAGGAGAGATTCAGGTCGGCGCGGGTCTTGTCCAACCGGTCCTTCAATTCCGCGCGTTCGCGGTTCTGGGCCTCGGTGGGCACGAGCATGAAAGGCTCAAACGCCCGGTTCGGGTCGGGGAGCTGGGAATACAGCCCCGGCTCCTCGATCGAATTGAAGAAGGCGTAGAACGAGAAGAACTCCTCCTGCGAGATCGGATCGAACTTGTGCTCGTGACAGCGGGCGCAGCCGAGGGTCAGTCCCAGGAAGACCGCGCCCGTCGTCGCCGCGCGATCGACGGCGTACTCGACGAGGTACTCCTCCGCGATGGCGCCGCCTTCGTCCGTCGTGACATGATTGCGGTTGAATCCGCTGGCGATCTTCTGCGCCTCGGTCGCGTCCGGGATCAGGTCGCCGGCGAGCTGCTCGGTCAGAAACCGGTCGAAGGGCGTGTTTTCCTTCAAGGCGGTGAGCACCCAGTCTCGCCACGCCCACATCTGGCGACCCGCGTCCATGTGAATCCCGCACGTGTCCGCATACCGGGCCGCATCCAACCACGGCAGCGCGAGCCGCTCAGCATGTCGCGTGCGGTAAGGCTCCTCGTTGAGCAACTGATCCACCTGGCGTTCGTAAGCATCCGGGCGTTCATCCGTCTCGAACGCCTCGACTTCCTCGGGCGTTGGCGGAAGCCCCGTCAGGTCCAGGAAAAGTCGCCGAATCAATGTAGCGCGGTCCGCCTCCGGCGAGGGCGTCGCGCCCTCCGCCTCGAGACGGGCGAGGATGAACCGGTCGACCGGGGTGACGCACCAGTCCTCGTTCTCGACCCCCGGGACGGTGGGGCGCTTCGGAAGGACGAACGACCAGTGCGGCGTGTACTCCGCGCCGGCGTCGATCCAGCGACGGATCAGTTCGCGTTCCTGCGGAGAAAGCGGTCGCTTGTTGCTGTCCGGCGGAGGCATGACCTCCGCGGGGTCTTCGCTGGCGATGCGGCGCCACAACTCGCTGTCCTCAGCGCGACCCGGGAGGACGGCCGTGCGGCCGTCGCGCGCTTCCGTCGCCGACTCCCGCTCGTCGAGGCGCAGACCGGCTTGTCGCGTGGCGGCGTCGGGGCCGTGACACTTGAAACACCGATCCGAAAGGATCGGCCGGATGTCCCGGTCGTAGTTGATCGCGTCGGGTTCGCGGCTGGCCGACATTGCGACCCGGTCCGCGGGGCGAGGGCGCGTCAGATCGGTTTCCTCCGCGACCCCGAAACTTGCAGCGGGATCGGCTGTGATCACCCCCGCAGCGCATGCAATCAGCGCCGCAAGCGTCGCCCGGCAACACCCTCGAACCAGCGGGTTTCTCACGATCGCCCTCGCGTCCGGTGGGTCCGCCGCGCCGATCGACGGCGAACCGCGCCCGGTCCGGCATCGTACCGGAAACAAAGGGCGCGGTTCAACCGCGACGTCAGGGTTCTCCCGCCGGCCAGCGCGATGCGGGAGATGACAGAAAAGAACTCGGGCGTTGCCGGGAGGGGAACGCCCGCCTAGACTGGGTCTGCGTGCCTTCCGAACTCCGGCGGCTCGCGGCAGGTCGTCAGGGTACACGGCGCGAGCGACTCGCAATGCCTCAACAACGACTGCTTTATCTTTGCTTCTTTCTGTCCGGCGCCGCCGGGTTGCTTTACGAAATCTACTGGGCGCAGCGTTTCGCGCTGCTGCTGGGGCTGGATGTTTACAGCCACGCCGCGGTGCTCACGGCTTTCATGGGCGGGCTGGCGCTGGGAAGCTACCTCGCCGGGCGTCGGGGCGATCGACTCAGCCGTCCCTGGGCGGCTTATGCGTTTCTTGAGCTGGGCATCGCCGCCTGCGGTCTTTTCATTCCGACGGTGCTGGCGCTGCTGGCGTACCCCCTGCGGGCGGTGTACGCGGCGACGGACGCGGCGTTCTGGCCGGTGACGTTGGTGCGGTTCGGGCTGGCGGTGGCAGTCCTGCTCGTCCCGACGATGTTGATGGGCGCGACGCTGCCGGTGATGGCGGTGGCGCTACGTCGCGGCGGGGATCGCCTGGGGGAGATCGTCGGACGTCTTTATGCGATCAACACGGTGGGCGCTGTGATCGGCGTCCTCGCCGGCGGGTTCGTGCTCGGTGAAGTGCTCGGTCTGGCGGGAACGAACCTGACGGCAGCGGGGTTGAACGTCGCCGCAGCGCTGCTCGCGTTGTGGATCGGGCGCGGGGCGACGCAGGCGGCACAAGCGCCGGTCGAGGCGAGCGTCGCAGTGGGTTACGACCCGCTGGATCTTTCGCCCGTCGATCCGGAGTCGCCCGCGCACTTCTGCGGATTTCGGACCGGGATCGCGGCGGAGGCGGGTGTGCAGCCCGACGCTCACGGGCGCTGGATTGCGATCGGCGCGGGGCTGACCGGCGCCGCCGGCATGATGAACCAGATCGGCTGGACGCGGATCATCGCGTTCGATCTGGGCAGCTCGACGTACGCCTTCAGCACGATCGTGGCGGTCTTCCTGATCGGGCTGGCGGCGGGGGCGACGTTCGCATCGTGGCTGATGAAGCGCTGGAGATTCGCCGCGCAGCCGTGGGCGTATGCCTGCCTGATGACGGCGGCGCTGAGTTGGGCGGTGATGCTGCCGCTGGGCCGGTCGCCTTCGGACACGGCGGAGTTGCTGCACTACCTTGTTGTGGATCAGAAGGCCTCGGCGGGCTGGATCTTCACGGTTGGCGGGTTGGCGACGTTCGGGCTTTTCGCGCTGCCGACGATCGCTCTGGGCATGACGCTTCCGCTAGCGTGTGAAGCTTACGCGCAGTCGCGGCCCGGCGGGACCGCCCGGACGACGGGCGCGGTCTACGCGATGAACACGGTCGGCGCGATGCTCGGCTCGGCGGCGGGGGGATTGTGGCTTCTGGATCGACTTGAGGTTCAGGGTCTGCTTCACGTCGCCGCCGGGACGTACGCCGTGGTCGGGTTGATCGCGGCGGCGCTGGCGTGGCGGACGCCCTCGGGAATGTTCCGCCCGGCGGTCTGCGCCTTCGGCGGGGGCGCGGGGATTTGTTATCTGGTGTTCGCCGTGCCGTGGGACCGGCATGCGTTTCTTTTTGGTCCCTTCCTGTTGACGAGGGTCACCGACCCGCCGGCGATCATCTATCATCATCAGGGCGCTTACGGAACGGTCGCGGTGGTGCGCGAGCCTTCCCGGACGCCCGGGACGCGCCCCAACACGGCGCTCATCGTCGACGGCAAGCCCGACGCCAGCGACACGTTCGACATGGGCACGCAGTGGTTCTCGGGCCACCTGCCGCTGCTTCTGCACGGACACGCGAAGGACGTGGCGCTGATCGGGCTGGGCGGCGGCGGGACGCTGGGCGCCTCCCTGTGCTATCCGATCGACCGCGTCGACCTGATCGAGTTGTCGCACTCGGTGCTGGCGGCGATCCGGCCGCCGGACGGGTCGCCTGGTCCTTTCGATCACATCAACGGCCGGGGGCTGGACGATCCGCGGACGCGCACGATCGTCGCCGACGGAAGGAATCATCTCGCTCTGACCGACGACGTCTACGACGTGATCATTTCCGAGCCGTCCAACCCCTGGATGGCGGGGGTGGCGTACCTTTTTACGCGCGAACATTTCCTCGGCTGCCGCGCCCGCCTGAAGCCGGGCGGGATCCTGTGTCAGTGGCTGCATGCGTACTCGCTGTCGCCGCGCGAGTTCTTCCGGGTGCTTCAGACGGTGGACGCGGTGTTCGAGCACACGACGGTCTGGGCGTCGCCGTCTCGGGATGACTACTTCTTCATCGCCTGCAAAGAACCGCATGACGCCACGGAGCGGGTCGCGGAGCTGATGCGCGTGCCTACGATCAAGGCGCAGCTTGACGCCCTGGAAATCCGCTCCGAGGCGGACTTCTGGGGCACGTTTCTTTTCAAGGCGGCGGATCTGCGCGGACGAGACCTCGGCGCCGCGATCGGCGTCTTCGGCGAACTCGCGCCGAACACGGACAACCGCAATTATCTCAACTACGCCGCCGTGCGGAATTACTGGAAGCCCTCAGACATGGACTTCTACGAAGTACTGTTCCGCAACGCCTCGCTGCCGGAGGACTGGACCGGCGCGCTGCTTCGGGATCGGTCGCGCGGTGCGGAGGTGCGGCGGATCATCGACGTGCAGGACGGTTATCGCGTGATGGACTGGTACGAGGATGATCGCAAGGTGTATTTCGCGCTGGCGATCCGGGCGCTGGGTGTCGCGCCGCTGTCGTACGTGCTGGAGGTCCGCGACGTGATCGAAAACGAGGAACTGCTCGCGCGGATCCGGTCGGACGCGCCGGAGGCGACCCGCTTCCGGGCGAGCGCGGAGGCGCTGCTGACCGAGGCGAAAGCGCTGGAGGACGGTCCTGAACGGCATCAGAAGGTGCGTGAGGGGCGGTTGTACGCTCTGGTGGCGGTCGAGGCGCATTCGGACAACGCCGCGGCACTTCTGCTGCTGGCGGAGGCGCAGCTCCTGCTGAACCGTCCGGATGAGGCGAAGGCGACGCTGAACCGCGCCACGGAACGCGGGGCGGAGATCCCGGCGGACCTGCGCGTGCGGGTCGAGGACGCGCTGGCTGTCGGGGGCTGACGCGGCGGGTCGCCGGATGGCAAAGCGTCCGCCTCCCGCGACCCCTGCGGCTTCCCGGTCATGCCCCGGAATGACCCCCAAACGAGCCGGGGCGCAAGCGGTCTGTATTTTAATCCTCCGCGTGAGATGACGACGCAGACGGCTGAAAAAACACGTGCGGATCAAGCCCCCTGTCTCGGCACGCCTCGTCCAGCAGCGACACGTACGACGCTTGAACGTGAGGGTGTGCGTCCAGACCCAGGCGGCGGCGGACCTCGGACACCGCCTGCTCCGATGGACCCTCCACCTCGACGAACAATCCGAGCAGGGGAAGGGCATCCAGTTCGATCCGGCAATCACCGAGTCTCCAGCTCTCGCGACGCTTCTCGAATGCGATCGTCGTCTCATATCCGAGCAGGGCGAACGCGCGGGCGACGGCGTCCCCGTCGGCGACGTCGAACTCTTCTTCCGGACGAACCTTGAACGGACCGGGGCGCTGCGGTCCTTTGACGGTCACCTTGGCCGTCCCGGACGCCGACGCAGGCGGGAAAGACGCCCCAACCGGCGTCACCGCCTGGTCGGCCGGTTGCGGAAGGTGCGTGCGTACGCGCAACCCGACCCCCCCGCGGGCAAGAGCGCCGTCACGCGTATCAAAAAGGCGGTTGAACTCGAGAACCGCGCCGAGGGGTTCGGCCCCGAGCGCCACGAGTCGGCGGCGCACGACGTCGTGATCGTCAACCCGGACTTTCAGTTCAATCTCCAGCGACATGATCGGACGCCTCCTTGATGAGAAATTTTACGTCCGGCGACATCCGGCCGCTCGATCGTCCGCCGGTTCGTCGGATGAGGCGCGCCCGTTGAATCACCGGTCGTCACCGCGTAGAATGTCGCAAACGTCGTGGAGTTCCAGGATCCGCGTGAGCGGATCGCCGCCACGAGGAGGATCGTCTTCTCCGCGAGCCTTGCGTACAACGTTCAGGGAGCATCGGGGCTGGACGGCAGCGTCCTGATGCTTAATGCGCATTACCTGGCGCTTCGGATCATCAGCGTCCGGCGCGCGTTTTCGCTTTTGTTCAAGCGTTTCGCGAACGACCGCCCCGCCGCCGAGATCGTCCACGTCGAGGACGGGCGCTACGTCTCCTACGACTTCCGGGACTGGGCCGAGCTCAGCGCTTTCCGCGAGGCGTTCGAGCGCGACAAGCATGAGTGGATCCGCACCGTCCGCCGCGACATCGCCGTACCGAAGATCATCCGCGTCCTGTCCTACGGCCGGATGCCGCGGCACATGATCAAATTCAACCGCCGCAACATCTTCGCCCGCGACGAGAACACCTGCCAGTATTGCGGGCGGAAATTCAGCCTGCGCGACCTGAGCCTGGACCACGTGGTTCCCCGCTCACGCGGCGGATCGAACACCTGGGAGAACATCGTCTGCGCCTGCCTGAAGTGCAACGTGCACAAGGGCGGACGCACGCCGGAAGAAGCCGGGATGCACCTCATCCGTGCCGCGCAAAAACCCCGGCACAACCCGATGTTGCACCTGAAGCTCACGGATCAGCGCTACGCCTCGTGGCGGCACTTCGTCAGCGCCGCGTACTGGGACGTCGAGCTGACCTGATCGCCCGTCACGTCGCCCACCCGGCGAGCAGCCACGCCCCGACCGCCGCCGCCGCGCCCAGACCGCACCCCAGTGCGAAACGAACCCACGAAAACACAGGGGCCTCGACCTTCCGCGGCAGCAGGTCCACGCCGTACTTCACGCCCGCAGCGACGGGGCTGTCCGTCATGAACGTCGCACGAACCGCTGACGCCGTTGCTCCTGACGGCGTCGAAACCGCTGCGACCTCCGTCTCATCGCGCGCGTCCAGCGCGGATTCCAGCGACGGATAACCACCCGAACCCTCCAGGCCGCTCACTTCCGCCAGGATCGGCGTGCCGTAACGCACCGGCACAACTCGTTCCCCATGTGTGAAAGGCAGCTCGGGGTCGAAATACTCATCGATGCAGGCCTCCATCCAGCGCTGGTCCTGCCGTGCGCGCTCGAATGTCGCTCTCGCCTTGCCGCTGAACTTCTGTCGTTGCGCCAGTTTCATCGTCGTTCCTCCGTGAAATGCGCCAAGCCCACATGACTCGATCCGAACGGGGGAAATCGGCCCCCCGGAGGCTCATATCGACCCGCGCGTCGCTGGACGATCAACGAATAAGAGGACTCCCGGAGGACACGGGGTGATTCAGCTTCATGTTTACGCAAACATCCGCCGTATGCGTTAAGATGGGCAAAGTCTGACGGCCCGGGAAGCCGCTTGGCAGGCGGACCGCCCGAATCGGGTCAGCGCAAGTCGCACATGAGCACCGGCGGACAGTGATAGTACGCAATACTGGGTTCAGGACCGACCACCGCTTTCGCCATCTCCAGCGCTTCAGCAAACGACGCCGCCGGTTCAAAGCCGATCCGGCGGCATGCCTGCCGGCTTTGCGGCTGCACGGCGATGACCTTGCCGAAGTGCGCCATCCCGTGTGCGCCCCAGTACCACATGTAGAAGGGGTGGACCCCGTGATAGGCGTACGAGTTGCGATAAAGATCACGATACCGGTCGCTTTCGGCGTAGCGCTTCTCGAAGCGGTGCTCCAGCGCTTTCGGATCGCGCGTCTGCGGCAGGCACTCGTCGTAGAAGTCCTTGTACGACGGGTGGTGCAGCGTATTGAACGCCTCCTGAACCGGATGATGCACGATCATCACTCCGCCGCGCCGCGCGAGCGGTCTGCCTCGGTAGAAATTGAAGAAGTAACCCGCCGACAGGCACTGCACGAGGATCGGGTTGAGGATGCTGTTGACGTTGTAGGGACCGATGCTCGGCAGGCCAACGAGGACGACATCGTACTGGCGGTCCACCTTGACGTTCTGCTGCCGGTCCACGTTGACCAGCGTTCGCTCGTGAACCGCGCCGGTGTCGCCCGCGTGAACCCCGGTCAATCCGTAAGGCGCCGGCAGGGCGTTGTAAAGCTTGCGCCGCAGCGGAAACGGCGCGAGGTTCAGCGCCGTCTTCATCGCTGAATACGTCAGACGGTCCCTCGCGTCCCACGCATGCTCCCGCTTCTGAAGAAACGCGAGCGTCGGGTCGAACAAGTCGCCGTTGAGCGTCGTCTCGACGGTAAAGACCTTCACGTGCTTCGCGACGATCGCGCCCATCCTCTCGCAGGACCGGTGAAAAAGGCTCGCCGGCGGGTCCATGTAGCTGCTGTCGTGCAGCATTGTGTGCGCATTGTGATGATGGCGCACGCTGCGGTAGGTCGCCAGGCCGACCGGCACGGACTTATGTCCCCCGTCCATCGTGACGAGGTTGATGTTCACATAAAGCAGCAGGTCGCTCTCCGCCGCGCGACGGTTGATCTCGACGATTTCGCCCTTCTCCGTCGTGCCGAGGTGAACGTTTCCGTCCGGGTCTTCCGCATCGTGGTTGTACAGGCGGTCGGGGAAGAAGCGCCGGAAGATGTCCGGACCGAGCATGTAGTTCATCTCGCGCGGGGTAATGCGCCGGTGCAGACAGATCGCGCAGATGAGGTGGACATCGGTGATGCCCGCTCGATCCAGCTTGTCCAGCAGGATTTCCATCACGAGCTGGCGCACGTCCGGACGGCGCATGCGCGGCAGGGGCAGCGACACGTCGTCGAAAGCGATCGTCACGCGGCGGATGTCGCCGCGCGCCAGTTGCGCGTCCAGCGGATCCTGCCCGAGGGGGTGGTCGATCGCGCGGCGGATCGCCTCGCGTGCGTCGGGCAGCGCCGGCAGCGGGGGGTTCGGATAGATGACGTGTACGCCTTCGGGCAGGCGTTCGCGGACGAAACTTTCGCCGCGGTGCATCAGAAACGGCGGGTCCGCCTTTGTGACGACGTGGATGTTTCCGTTGGATGCCATCTCGCTCCAGTCTTGTGTCGGGCGCCGATCGCAATCGCGGCGCTTCGCCGTCGCTAACCGATGCGGAACACGGTTTTCGCCGCCCCGCTGCGCCCCGTATCCGCCGCACATGCCAGCGCCCCGGTGTAATCCGCCAGTTCAAAAGGGCGCGACAACATCGGGGTCAACCTCGGTCCCCACGTCCGGAATAACTCGATCGCGTAGTCGAACGTGTCGAGGGTCCGCTCGCCAACGCGTTCGAGACCGTAAGCGTACGTCGCCTTGAGCGTCAACTCCTTGAACCACAGCGGCGTCCAGTCCACGCCCGACGGGATCGACGGCATGCCCACCAGCATCATCGTTCCACCGCTGCGCGTGAAGCGGATCGCGTCGTCGATCGACGCACTGCTCGCCACGCAATCGAACGTGGCGTCCGCGCCGCCGATCACTGTCGGTTTGCCCCACTCCGGTTTCAGCACGTCCGCGCCGAGAAGCTTCCCCCACGCCTCATACCTCCCCCGGAGCGCCCCCCCGCCGGGCGCCAATTCGTCCGCCCCGAGCGCCTTCGCCAGCGCCCGCTGATGATCATATTTCGCCGCGGCGACGATCCGCGCCGCGCAACCCGAGGCGCGCAGCGCCGCGATCGTCAGCAGGCCGATCGACCCGCAGCCCAGCACCAGCGCCGTGTTCCCCCGGTCGAGCGGCGCGCTCAGCGCGGCGTGCAGGCAGCAGGAAAAGGGCTCGATCAGCACCGCCGTCGCGTCATCGACCTCCGCGGGAACCGCGTAAAGCTGCGACTCATGCGCGACGAAGCCTTCGCTCCACCCGCCGCCGGTGTCGCGGCAATATCCGGTCTGCACGCCGCGGGCGATCGCGCCGCGCGTGATGTTGCGGCACAGCGCGTCCCGCCCGCGCCGGCATGAGTCGCACAGCGGCTCGATCCCGCGCACCCGGCAGCCCAGCGCGGGGTGGAGGACGACGCGGTCGCCCTCCCGAAACCGCGTCAC
>BOJX01000010.1 GCA_016860685.1 Planctomycetota bacterium | reverse complement strand
TCGGCGCCGCGGGCGCGAAGCATTTCGCGCGCGGCGACGAGGGAGCCGAAGGCGTCGCCGTCCGGTTTCGTATGCGATAAAAGGAGCGGCCTGCGCAGCGTGGCGGCGCGGTTCGCGGCGGCGTCGTAGGCTTGCAAGAGCGGATTCATCAGGGACCGGGCGTCCTTCCGACGCCAGGAGGATCAGGCAGCGCGTTCTTCGGCGGCGGCGAATCCGGGAGGATCGCGACGGCGGATTCTCCATCATAAGGCGCTGCGGCACGAACGAAAACGTCGGCCAGGTTGTTCCGGTCGTCGGGAACCAGGTCGGAAGCGAACCCGACGAAGGCGATCGCGGCGCCGTCCGCTGATATCATCGGGAAAGTGCAGGCGCCTTCCGCCGGCGTGCCGACAGTGGTGAGTCCTGCGAGCGCGGTCGTTTTCGCGGCGACGTCGTAGAAGTAGATCTTTGCGCCGGCCGACGGAGCAAAGCGCGGGTCCAGATTCATCGCCTGGCTTACGTAGACCACGAACCTGCCGTCATCGCTGATATGCGCCCTTATGCTCGCGCCATCCGAGGGGCGCTGGTCGGCGCGGGAAATAAGCCTCAATGCGCCCGCGAGGGTGTCGCAGAGAAAGACATCGCGCTGGCGGTTCGTGTCGTCCGGGACGAGGTTGGTCCCGTCGCTTTCAAAGACGACCCAGCGTCCGTCGCCGCAGATCGCGGGGAACGCGCTGTTGCCGTCGGATTCCTCGCCGGCGGCGTTGACGGAAAGGCGGCGGGTGCGCCTCTCGGCGCGATCGAAGATGAAAATGTCGTCTTTATCGTTCCGGTCGTCGGGAACCAGGTTCGTGGCTTTGCTGTGATAGACGACCCAGCGTCCGCCGCTGGACACGTAGCAGTGCTCGCTCCAGTCATTTCCGACCGCGCCGTCGTTGCTGAGGCTGATGAGCTCGAGGTCGCCGGTGAGGAGATCTTTGAGGTAGACGTCCCACTGTCCGTTGACGTCGCGCTCATCCCAACTGGCGGCGGAGTGAAACGCGACGTAGCGCCCGCAGGAGCTGAGACGGGGCTGAATGCTGGCGTTGTCGCCCTCCGCCCCGAGGAGGTCTTCGCTTGCGCGCGTCGTCCTTCCGGTCAGGCGGTCGTGAACGAAGATGTCGGTGCAGCCGTTGAGATCGTGAGGGACGAGATTTGAGGCGTTGCTCTGAAACGCGATGAAACGTCCGTCGCCGCTGATGCGAGGGCGTTGACTTCCGGCGTCGCCCGCGAGGCCGGTCGAGGAGATGCTGACGCGCTCGGTCGTCCGGGTCAGCCGGTCGAAGACGAAGACGTCGGACGCGCAGTTGTCGTCATCAGGAACGAGATTTCCAGCGCCGGACTCGAAGGTGACGAAGCGTCCGTCGGCGGAAATGTCGGGCATCATGCTCATGCCGTCCGCCTCGTCGCCGGATGTAGAAACGCTCACGCGCTCGGTGACGCCGCCCGGATCCGTCGGGCGCCGGTCTGGCGGAGCCTCAATCAACAACAAGGTAACCCACAAGGTCATGATCATCCCCGAACTGTCTCCGCTTCCGGTTTGATGCACGCTCGGACGTCGTCAAGGTCACGCATCACCTGCGTCTTCAGTGCGTCCGCCGAGGCGAACGTTCGCTGATTCCGCAGGAACTTCAGGAGTTCCAGCCGCAGGGAGGCATCATACAGGTCGCCGTTGAAATCCAGAAGGTGAGCCTCGATGCGCCGGTCGGCGCCGCCGAAAGTCCTGGCTGCGCCGATGTTGACGGCGGCGGAGAAGCGACCCGAAGGCGTGTGAGCGCAAGCGGCGTAGACTCCGTCGGCGGGGACAAGCTGGTCGCCGCAGTCGAGGTTCGCGGTGGGAAAACCGAGGGTGCGCCCGCGGGCGTCTCCCGGTATGACGCGGCCGATCAGCGCATAAGGCCGTCCGAGGGCGGCGTTGGCGATGTCGAGGCGACCGGCGACAAGACACTCCCGGACGAGGGAGCTTGAGATGGCGCGCTCCGCGCCATCGACGGGGAGGTAAAGAGGGGGGACGACATGTGCGGCGAACCCGAAGCGAGCGCCGAGGGTTGCAAGAAGTTCGTTCGTCCCGGTCCGATCACGTCCGAACCCGAAGGTCGGCCCCTCGATCACGTGCTTCGGGCGAAAGCGCGAGACAAGGACATGCTCGACGAAATCCGCCGCCGTCATCGCCAGCAGGGCGGGATCGCTGCGAACGACGACGACGACGTCTGCGCTGCAGATCTCGAACCATCGAAGTCGTTCGTCCGGTGGGGTCAGTCGTTGCGGCGCGCGGTGCGGCGCGATGATCGTCAAAGGATGCGGTTCAAACGTCATGACCACCAGCGGCAGAGAGGCTCCGGCGAGGGTCTTTGCATGTTTGAGCAGATGCTGGTGCGCGCGATGAACACCGTCGAAATTGCCGACCGTCAGGACGCAACCGCCGGGAAGCGGCGCTGCGTGTTCAAGTCCGTCTATCTTTCGCAAGGAAAGCCTCGTTCGCTGACCGTCGCCGGGGGTCGGTGACGCAAGAGGAGGATACGGCAGGTCAGGCCGCCGGGCAATGACCGCGCTTGCGACGCCGTCGCCGCAGGGATAAACGTGGGGAGAGCGGCGGCGTTGGCGCCGCGCGGCATGAGAGACGGCATCCGTGGACCTGCTTCGACTTCGATCACTTCCTTTATCAGCGCGTCTGAATTTTCTTCACGAGTATCAGCATACGATCCTCTGGACGATGCTGGCCGGGTTGGTCGAGGGGCGGTTCGGCAGCCTCGTCGTGTCAAAGAGCTTTTCGGGCAGCGCGACGATGGTGGCGATCGCGACGGCGACTCCGACGGCGTCCTATCTTTTCAGCGTGTACTGGGGGATGCTCCTGGCGCGGGCGCCGAAGCTTGCGGTGCAGGCGTTGTTCGTCGCCGGAACGGCGCTGTTTGCGGCTGCCGCGTCGCTGGCGTCGCCGACCCGCGGCGGGGCGGGAGCGTTCATCTTCTGTCTGGCATTGTCTCAGGTTTTTCTGGCGGGCGTTCTGACGTTACGGCCGGCGATCTGGCAGGTGAATTACCCCGCGACCTCTCGCGGTCGGATCACGGCGCGGCTGCACGCAGCAAACCTGTTTGTGTCGACATCTGCGGCGCTGATCGTGGCGCCGATCTGCGACCGAGACCCCGGGGCCTTCGGCATTGTCCTTCAGGTTTGTGCGGCGGCGGGGTTGCTGTCGCTGGTATTTCTGCTTCGGATGCGTGTGCGGGGGGAGGGAAGAAGGCGCCGACGGCGAGAACGAGCGCTGCGTTCAGGGGACGGGCGGCTAACGACCCGGGAGAAGCTGTTCGAGTGGTCGCCGGGGCGGGTCTGGCATCGGATGCACGAGGCGATCGCGGCGGACCCTGCGTACGCGCGTTATCTCAGCGCGCAGACGTTTCTCGGGCTTTCAAATTTGCTGGTGATGGCGGTGCTGACGGTTCTGGTGACGCGGGAGATCGACGGCTGGGGCGGGGACGTGTACTGGGTCGGGACGGTGCTTTTCACGGCGATGCCGCGCCTGCTGACGTTCGGAAGCCTGCGGCAGTGGGGGGGCTTGTTTGATCGCGTCGGCGTGCTTCGCTTCCGGGTGATCAACTGCTGGTTCTGGGGGGTGGCGGCGGTGCTGGGACTCGCCGGGGAGTTGGCGATGACTTACCGGGATGCGTTGGGTCCGATCTCACCGGTAATGATGATGTCGTGTTTTGCGCTTCAGGCGGTGGCTTACGGATTCGGGATGGGCGGCGGCAAAGTGGCGTGGAGCCTCGGGCACCTGCATTTCGCCAGCGGCGCCCGCGGAGACCTTTACATGGGCATCCACGTCACGTTGACGGGGGTGCGCGGGACGGTGGCGACGTTGCTCGGCGTGTACCTCTGGCAGTGGATCGGGTGGGGGATCTGGATTGTCGCGCTGGTGTTCATGATGATCGCGCACCGGATGTTCAAGCGGCTTGCCGATGAGGAGGGCTCCAGAACGGTGCAGGCAGAATCCCCAGGCAGACCAGGGATGTAAAATCGCGTCGGCGACGTCCCGGGGGGTTGGCGTTGCGAGGAAGGAAGGCGCCAGCGGCGTGGAGCGGGCGATCTTGCTGGAATGAAAGATTGTCTGAACCGTATAATGAGGGTGTCGCGGCCGATATCCTTGTATGAGGCGGCGGCGGCTGTCGAAGGCGGTTGATGAGTCTGCGGAGGCGTTATGCGCGGACAAAGCGTGATCGTGGGGACGGTGCTGGCCGTGTCGAGTTGGGTTGGCATCGTCCAGAGCCGGGTGTTTGCCGCGTGGTCCGGAATACAACCCCCCCCTCCCTCGCAACCGCTGGCGGTCAAGCAGGACATGATCCGCGACCGGGTCGAGCGGTTCCGGGACCGGATGTTCAGGCTGCAACAGGATCTGGCGGTCGAGGAGCCGGAGAGCGCGGAGCGGCTCGCTCGGGCGCTGACTCGGCTGGGGGAGCTGGGCGCTCCGGAGCATCTTGCGGATCTGGTGGGCCGTCTGCAACGTGGGGAGGATCTGCGTTCGACGACCGCGCTTCAGGATGAGGCGGTGGCGGACCTTGAGACCGTGCTTGCGGTGCTGCTCCAGCGGGACAGCCGGAATGAGAATCGCGAGCGGGAGATCGCCGACCTTCAGGCGCAGATGAAGCGGCTCGAGGAACTTCTGGACCGTCAGCGCGGACTGCGCGAGGCGACGCGAGATCCGTCGGGCGAGGGATTGCAGCAGCGCGTCGAGGAGGCGTTGCGCGGCGCCGAGGAGATTCTGAACCGTCAGGCGGACTTGTCGGCGCAGACGTTGCAAGAGGCGGCGGCGCCTGGCGGGATGAATGCGGAGACGGCGCGACAACAGGCGCAGCAACAAGGGAAGCTGGCGGAAGCAACGGCCGCGTTGGCGGAGGCCGTCGAGCAGGCTGCGGCGCAGGCGCGGTCTGGCCTTCTTAACCCGAACGAATCTGAAAAAGGCGAGCGTTCGGACGCTGCCCCACAGGAGGAATCCGCTTCATCATCGCTCGATCAAGGCGCTGAAGCGATGAAGTCCGCCGCAGATGAGATGGCGCAAGCGGCCGAGGCGTTGCAGGAGGCGGACGGTCCCCAGGCCAAGTCAGAGCAGAAAGACGCCGAGGAAGCGCTGCGCCGCGCCGTGCATGCGTTGAAGGAGGCGGCGGAGGAGCGGTCGCCGGCGCCGTCGCAGGAGGATCTGGCGCGTCAGCAGCGGCGGCTTGCGGAGGAGGCGGATCAGCTCTCGCAGGATATGCATCCGCCGCAAAGCAGGCCGTCGGGCGGGTCTGACCGGCAAATGCCGTCGCCGAACCGCCCGCGCCCCGGATCGGAAGCTCAACCTCGCGTTGAAGACGCCGAGCGAGAAATGCAGGATGCGGCCGAGGATCTCGAACGCGAGGATCAGGAGGGGGCGCTGGAGCACCAGGAAAAGGCGGTCGAGGCGCTGGAGCAGGCAAAGCGCGAACTGGAGGACACATTGCGTCAGAAGCGTCGCGAGGAGCGTGAGGAGATGCTCCGCGACCTTGAAGCGCGGTTTCATGACCTTTACGTCAAGCAGAAACGGATCAACGAGGAAACCGCGACCTTGGACGCGTCAGGGGCATCCGCAGCGGATCGGGCGTTCGAACTGGCGTCGGCGGGGTTGTCGGAGCGGGAACGATCGTTGGCGGGCATCGTCGACACGTGCCTGCACATTCTGGAGGAGGAAGGCACGACGATTGTCTTTCCGCGAATCCTTGAGCAGGCGTCCGATGACATGCGCCTTGTTGCGGACCGACTTGCCCAGCGTCAGACTGGAGCGGTGACTCAGGCGGTGCAGGCGGAAATCCTTGACACCCTCAGCCAGTTGCTGGAGGCGGTGCGTAAGATGCAGGAGGAGGAGCGGGAGCGCCAGCAGCAGGGGGATCAGGGCGCGCCGTCCGATCAGAACGCGCCGCTCCTGCCGACGTCGGCGGAGCTGAAGCTGCTGCGGGCGGCGCAGGGGCGGGTTCGCGATCGGACGGTGATGATCGAGAAGGCGCGGTCGGCGGATCCTGATGCGGACGTGACGCTGGAGCACACGCTGTCACAGACGGCGGATCGACAGCAGGAGTGCTTCGAGATTGCGCGGCAGTTGCGTAAGCGGCTGGAGGAGGAATGACCGGGTTGAGAGCGGATCGAGGATCAAGCATGAAGGCGTTCATTGCGGCATTCGGGCTTTTCTGCGCGGCGGCGACGGCGATCGCGCAGGAGAAGCCCGCGCAGAAGTCGCCGGCGGAGCGGTTCATCGAGTTCCTTCAGGCGCAGACCGGGGGTGACGCCGCGGTGCGTGACGAAATCCTCCGGAAGTGGGAGGTGACGCCGAGGCCGGACGAGGCGGAGTTCCTGACGGAGGCGCTCGCGTCGCTTCACGCCGAGTTTCGGGCTGCGCTGGACGCGCGTGATCGCGATGATCATCGCGGATGCGCGGAGGTGGCGCGACGGCTGAGCGAGGCGGAGGATCCTTATCTGGCGGCGGCGGCCACGGTGCTGCACGTCAAGGCGTTGCTGGACGCGGGGGACGCCGCGGCGGCCTTGAAGACGGTGGAGACGTCGGCGGGTGATCGGCGGGAGCGGATCGGACAGTACAGTTACGGACTTTCCGAGTTCGACTTCTGTCACGCCGCCGCGCTGCTTGAGAACCTGCAATATGACGCGGCGTCGCGGAAGCTCGTGCAGTTTCTGACGGTGCATCCGGACGCACCGGTGCGTCTTACGCAGTCGGCGCGGCAGATGCTGGCGGAGTTGGAGGCGAGGACGTCCGGGCAGATCGGCGAAGTCAGCGACCTGATGTCGTTTGCGGCGGGCCGCCTCAAGCACCGCGACACCGGAGAGCAAGTGCAGTCGCGTCAGCAGCGGGCGATCGACCTGCTCGACCAGATGATCGAGGAAGCCGAGGAGCGGGAGCGCAACCAGCAGAATCAGCCGGACGACGGGTCGCAAGGCGGGTCGCCGGGGCGGAACCCCTCGCAGCCGCAAAGCCCGATGCCGCAGTCGCAACTCCCCCCTGACGGTGCGGTGCGCGAGCATCTGAGCGTCCGGGACATCAATCCCGGCGAGGCGTGGGGCTCGCTGCCGCCTGCGGAGCGGGAGAAGGTTCTTCAGGCGTTGCGGGACTCGTTTCCGCCGAGATACCGGAAGCTCGTCGAGCAGTATTACGAGCAGTTGGCGAGGGAGCCGAAGTGAGCGTGTGAGCCGCGGCGCCGTCCGCCTGTTCTGGGGTTCAAGACTTGTTGTCAATCTGCGCCAGCGTTCTGGTGATGTTGCCGGGGATCGGTTCCTCGGAGGTGGAGGTCCGCCTCGTTGACGGACGGCGCGTGCAGGGAGCCTGGCACGGGTGGACTGAGGCGGGCGCGGTCCTGCATCAGGCCGGCGTCGATATGATCGTTCCCGCGGAGGACGTGCTGGAGATAACGTTTACCGGTGTGACTCCCGCATCGCCTGTTGCGGGCGAGGGGAATGTGATTGTTCATCTGGCCGGCGGCGGTCGGATCGCAGCGCGCCTGGGAGAAGAGTCGTCAGACGGGATCGCGATCAATACTCCTGACGGCGAGGCTCGGGTGTTGCCGCTGTCGGTCGTTGAGGCGGTCCGGCTCGCGGGGGAGGGAGCATGTCCGGACGGCGAGGCTGCGTTTACGACGGCGCTGCATGCACGGCGGGCGGGCGAAGACGTCCTGATTGCATGTGCGAGCGGCGAAGTCCGGACGGTCGGCGGAGTGCTGGAGTCGCTGGGCGCGGAGACCGGACGTTTTCGGGCGGGCAGTGAGTCCCGGACGTTCCGCACGGCGCGCATGCACGGGGTCGTGCTGGCGGCGCCGCTGAATCCTCAGGATCCTCCGGGGTTCCGAATTTACACCCGGCGCGGCTGGATTCTCCCGGGATCGTTGAGCGGTGGGGGCGAGATGCTTCACGTGCGCCTGACGGAAGGGGTCAGCGTTGCGGTTCCGTCCGCAGAGGTGACGCGGATCGAGCACCTGAATCCGCGGGTGGTGTACGTCTCCGACCTGCCGCGCGCGAGGGAGCAGGTCGAGGGGGTGCTGCTCGTTCCTCGTCCGGCGCGGAATGATGAGAACGCCGCGCGCGGTCCGCTTCGGCTCGACGGTTGCGACTTTCCGAAGGGCGTCGGCATGCACGCGCGCACCGCCGTGACTTATGCGCTCGGGGGTGATTACGAATTCTTTTTCGCGGTGGTCGGCGTGGACGACGCCGCGGGTCCGGGAGGCAGCGTCGAATTCCGCGTGGAAGCGGACGGCAAGACTGTCTACGACAGCGGGCGGTTGACGCCGAGCGACCGCGCCGTGGAGGTGCGCCTCTCGATCGTCGGGACGGATGCGCTGATGTTGATCTGCGATGTTGCGGACGGCGTGGACATCGGAGATCTCGGCAACTGGGCCGACGCCCGCGTCATCAAACCTTCGGGCCTGAGGCGATGAACGTCACGGTGACGAAGCCGGGGCGTGCGCGACGCCGCTTGTTCTTGACGAACGCCGCTCCGGCGGGTCAGGCATTGATTCGGCGATGTCAATCCGGGGGGGGCGGTCTGGTGCTCGTTCTTTTTTCGCTTGCATCGACCGTGACGGCGCGCGATCAGGACGCGGCGAGCCTCGAATCCGCGAGGCGCCGGGTTCAGGAGGCGGAGGCGCGTCGCGTTGCGCTCGTCGAGCGGCTAGCGCCGGCGGTAGTGTGCGTTTTTGATCCGCTCCAGCGCGGCGGGGGTTCGGGCGTGCTGATCGACGCGGACGGGCACGGGCTGACCAACTTTCACGTCGTGGCGGAAATGCTGGAGACGCGCCGCGGACTGGGCGGACTGTCCGACGGGCGTTTGTACGCCCTGCATGTGCTGGGCGTCGATCCGGGCGGCGACGTGGCGATGTTCCGTCTCGGCGAAGTTGAAGGCGCGTCAGACGCCGGGGCGGCACCGCGCGGAGAGGGTTACACGTCGGGTCGCTTTCCCTGCGTCCGTCTCGGCGACTCGGACGCCGTCCGCGTGGGAGACGAAGTGATCGCGATGGGCAATCCCTTTGTGCTCTCCGAGGATTTCACGCCGACCGTGACGTTCGGACGGGTCAGCGGGGTTCACCGGTACCAGTACGGCGAGGGCGATCATCTCCTTTACTCCGATTGCATCCAGACCGATGCCGCGATCAACCCGGGAAACTCCGGCGGGCCGCTTTTCAATCTTTCCGGGGCGATCATCGGCATCAACGGGCGCATTTCGATCAACTCCCGTGGCCGCCTGAACGTCGGCGTCGGCTACGCGATCTCCGCGAACCAGATCCGCCGCTTTCTTCCCGGACTGCGCGAGGGACGGCTGGTGCGGCACGGGAGTTTGCAGGCGACGGTGCGCGATGAGCTGGGTCGCGGCGTCATTTTCGACCGGATGCTCGAGAACGCGCCGGCGTACAACGCGGGGCTTCGTCCGGGCGATCGCCTGCTTTCGATCGACGGACATCGGATCACCTCCGCGAATCATTACGCCAGCCTGCTCGGAACCTACCCGGAGCACTGGCCGCTGGCGATCGAGTATGAGCGGAGCGGGCAGACCTCGCGCGCGGTTTGTCGACTCGAACCTCTGCCGATCGAGCTTCCGGTATCGTTTCCGCTGATGCCGACGCCTGAAGAGGAAGCCGACTCTGTCGCGGGGAATTCCGACCGGAATAAGGAGAGCGCGGCGGGCTCGCTCCCGAATTCGTCGCCGACACCTGCATCTGCCCTTGTCGACGCCGTCCTCGACCGGACGGTCAAGTTGTACGGACTCGGCGCCGGGATGGAGGCCGGATACGGAAGCGGGGTGCTCGTGTCCGCCGAGGGCGATGTGGTGACCGTGTTGTCTCTGCTCATTGATGCCCGGCGGATCAAGGCGGTGATGCGCGACGGTTCGGCGTGGCAGGCCGAGGTTCGTCACCGGGACGCGGGTCGGCAGCTTGCGCTGCTTCGGATCTCAGGCGTCTTCACGACGGGACGCGGAATTGAAGCGACAGCCGCGCCGGTCGCGGAGGGTTCGTCCAACGAGGCGGCGTCCGTGCCGCGATCGTTCGCACACTTCGAGGTGACGGAAAATCCGGAGACGTTTGCCGGGGCGTGGGTGTTGGCCGTGGGGAATCCTTTTCACATTGCGGAAGGGGCTGAAGCGCCTTCCGTGACGCAGGGGGTGTTGATGTCGCGCTTTCCGCTGGACGCCACGCGGCGATCGAAGGAATTCGCTTACCGCGGCGAAGTCTGGGCGATCGACGCCGTGACGAGCAGTCCGGGCTTTCCGGGTGGTCCCGTCGTGGATGCATCCGGTGCGCTCGTCGGGGTGCTGGGACGGGAGGTCCGCCTCAACCGCACCAACACGAACCTCAATTACGCGATCCCGGTCGAGGAGATCCGTGCGTTTCTGGCCGAGGCACGTTCCGGCGGCGGTGATCGGGCGGCGACGGAGGCGGCGCAGCGTGATGCCGTCGCGTCCGTCGATCCCGGGGTCCGTCTCGTCAAAGCCGGATATCGAACGACGCTGCCCTATGTTGAGCGCGTCTTGAAGGACTCGCCGGCAGCGCGAGCCGGTGTCCGTCCGGACGATCTCATTCTGGCCGTCGGCACGCGCGAGACGCCGGACGCCGAAGCCTACGACCGGGCGATCAAGGCGCTGGCACCGGGTGAATTCGTCGAGTTCATTCTTCGTCGCGGACGAGAGGTTATTACGGTGCGGGTCGAACTTCCTCCGCCGTCCTGAATTCGGCTCAACCGGACGGGGGGCGTCACCGCCTCAGTGCAGACGGATAAACGCCGCCGTCGACGGGATGCGGTCGCGGTTCAGGATAAACAGCATGTAATACCCCGGCGGGGCGACGTTGCCGCCGGAGGGCGCCCAGACCTCCAGCGACCCGCCACGTGACGCAAAGGTCACCGGCACATAACGCTGCTCCATGTTGAATGCATGCGTGACGCTCGAGGGTCGGATGAGCACGACGGAGGAGATCTGATCAGCCTCGGCCGTCACCACGGAGAACGATGCGCCGTAGGTGACCTCCTCCGGCGCCGACGTGATGACTGGTCTTGCGCCCTTGAAGAGATAAGGCGGGCTGAAGATCTGCGCGTTTTTCTCATCGAGAGGATAACCTTCGGCTGCGGTCCCCCCCGCGGAGAGCACGCGCCCATCGGGCAGCAGCACCGCCGCCGAGTGATACATGCGCGGGCGGCTCATGCTCGCCATCCGTTTCCAGCGCTGCCGCCGGGCGAAGGGATCCAGCCGCTCGGCGCGGTATACCGGCTGCGCCTGCGGACCGCCGAAATCGAAGTCGCTGCGCCCGCCGACGGCGAGCACGCTGCCGTCAGGCAGGAGGACGGCGTTCAACTGCGTGCGCCCGGTGCGCATCACAGGGCCGGGTCGCCACTGCGGCGAACTGAGCGACAGGTCGATGATCTCCGTCGTGTTCGTTGCGAAGTCGCCGCAGCAGACGCCGCCGATGACGAGCACCTGATCCGGACCCGCGGGGTAAAGCACTGACGTTCCGTAGCTGCGGTAAGGGTGGTCGAAAAAGTCCACGAAGGACCACGTTCCGTTGTTGGGGTTGAAGCGGTGGGAGTCGCGGCCCGGGCCGGCGTAAAAGACGCGCCCGTTTGAAAGCAGGTGCATCCAGGGATAAAGCGGAAGGGCGCGCTGTGAGATGATCGACCACGTGCGCGTCGCGGGGTTGTAACGCTCGACGTCCGCGTTCAGCGGACTGATCGGGAATCCGTTGTCGTCGCACGATGCGCATTCCGTCAGACCGGAGAACGTCACGACGGATCCGTCGCCGAGCATCGTGTTCGTCGGGTACCAGCGGCCCTGGTTCATGTCGCCGGCGCGGACGTAGGTCGGGGCGACGTCGAGGGGGTTGATCGTGTGCGAGTAATACGCGCCGGCGAAGGCGTACCCGAGCGGACAGTTCTGATCCTCGTGCATCAGGTCGCCGCCCGCCAGGAGTAACTGTCCGTCAGCCAGGACGCTGTGTCCGGAGCAGAACAGCGACGTCATCGCGTCGGGTCGCCCGTCGCCGCACTCGCGTGCGGAATCGTCGGGGAGGAAGTCGATCAAGGTGAAGACCCCGGTTTCGGGGTTCCAGAGGTAGGACCACGTTGTTCCGTAATACCCGTGAGTCAAGACCTGACCGACGAGCGGACCCTGTCCGCCGGGGCGCGTTACGACGACGCTGGCGTGGATCGGCGTCGTCAGCCGTTCCGGCAGTCCCCAGTCAAAGACCGGTCCCCACGCCCCGCGCCGGTCATCCCCCTGCGCCGAGGCGACGAGCACCGCTGCAAACCCCAGGATAACGGCCCCCCGCAACACGAATCCGCCTGACGACATTGTTGATTCCTCCTCGTCCTCCCCGTCGGGTGTCGCAACAAAATCGCGAGATATCCGAAAAGATGTCGCCCCTTGCTGGGATTCGGATCCGCTTCCGAATTACTCGCAGGTCACATTTTTCCGCAAGCCGCACTCAAGAACCTCGACCGCGTGCTCTCCCGCCGTCAGTCCGTTGAACTTCGCCACCGCCTTGCCGCGGTTGTTGACGTTCTGCGCGTTGTCGGTTTCGGGGCGCTCGTCGAGACGGAAGGTAAGCGTCGCACCCGGGGCGCCGCCGGAGATCTTCGCCTTCAGGAGGTACGCGCCGCGCTTCTCCCGGCAGCGTGCCTTGAGCTTCTCCTCGCCCGAGCAGTTCGATCCCGCGTCGCCTACGACGGCGCTGATCGTTGCCGAGGTTCCCGTCGTCCGCCCGTCCGAAGGCGTCACGAGGCACTCGACCACGGAGCCCGCCGGCGCCAAGCCGCGCGGGATCGCGTCTGCATGTCCCGCCGACGTGACGCGCCGGACCTCGTTCCCGTCGATCCGCCAGGTGTACTCGTAGCGCACGACGTCGTAGTCCAGGTCGTCGAGTACGAGATCGGTGTCGAGCCGGCAGAAGATCGCGTCTGCGTCGGTCGGCGCGGGAGGGTCGAACCGGAGCGAAATCGGCTCCGGTGGGCGGTTGAACTGCGGATCCCGCTCGACGACGACCTCGATCGGCGCGTCGGTCATCAACGCGCCGTTGAAATACACCTGCACCCGCCACCGCCCGGTGATCGTGTGCATGTCCGGGATCCACCAGTAAAAGAAAAGCCCGCTTTGCCGGATGAAATAATTCCAGCCGAATTCCACGTCGCCGGAGTCGTACGCCGTCGTGCCGTCAGGCCGGATGAACACGTTGCGCCAGGTGCTGCCGGGGGGAAGGTTGGCGAAGATCATCCAGAAGTAGATAAAGCCGTCCGAGGTGGCGATCTGCCCGGTGCGCGGCTGCTCATACGGCAGCGGATCGTGCTGGAACAGATCCTCGTAGGTGAACGCAAAGTCGACGAAATACGTGTCCAGGTTGAGCGGTTCCTGATCCGCCCAGCCGCTGTCGCCGGGACGGCAGTCGCCCGCAAAAGGGTCGAACACGGTGTAATCGGGCAGATCGCGGCTCTCGAAGTGAAGATGAGGACCGAAGCTGTATCCGCTCGACGCGGTCAGTCCGATCTGTTGTCCGGCGACGACCGGCTGACCCGGTGTGACGATGACGCTGTTTTTCTTCAGATGCCAGTAATACCCGAGGCGGCCCTTGCCGTGGTCGATGATGACAAAGTTGGCGTCGTTGTTTTTTCCGCTGACGTTCATGTCGTCGAAGCCGTCCTGCGTGGCGACGACCGTCCCTTCCAGCACGGCGAACACCGGCACGCCGATCATCTGCTCCGCGAAGCTGCGCAGGCCGCAGTCGATCCCCGCGTGCGTGTTGTAGGTGAAGTCGCGGCAGGAGTAGTCGCGAAAGCCGGAGGAAGGATCCTGATCGACGAACAACCCGCTGAAAAGATCGCCGTATACGTAGCCTGCCTGAGGCCAGAAAGGGTAAAGCAGGGACGACGACGACGGTTCCGGCGCGGAAAGCGGCCCGTGCGCCGCCTCATAAGCGGCGAGCAGGTCGCGGACGTGGTCATGCTCCCGGGGGGTGATGCAGTTATGCGCCGGTCCGTCGAGCGGTTGACGCACAAATCCACCGAAGGCCGAGTCCTGCGCCGTCGCGGCCGAGTTGACGGTTAAGGCGATCAAAGCGGCAATCAGCCCGCCGCGCAGCGGTAAATGCAAAACGATCATCTTGTGTCCCTCTCCTGAAATCCGCGATGCCCGAACGTATTGCGGATGCGCATTGTACCGGAGTAGGGGGGGCGTTTCGAGGGGATTTCAGGGCCGGATCGTCCGCCTTTGTCGCACGCGCTCGTCGCAGGGAGCGGCGTCCGTATTTCCCAGCCAGGCGTCCCACGCCCCGTGGTGCGTCGTGTCGACCCCCTCGTCGCGCGCCCTGGCGTGCAGGAAACCCTGCAATTCGATCAGGAAATGCGTGTCCATCAAATCCGGGTGCTCCGCCAGGTGGGCGTGCAGAACGCGGTAGATGAGCTTCAGGTCTTCTACATCGTGTACGCCGACCACCGCCTCCCCGCGTGCCTCGAAGCTCATGATGACTCCTTCCGACCCCCGATGTACTAGACCTTTAACTCGGCTGATTCTAGGACGCGATCGCGGTTACGACCAGTTTCGGTTGAGGTTCGGTCCCGGTGCTCGACGGAACGTCGGCAATGAAGCGGCCGGAGCGACGTTCTGCTTTCGGACTTCATCTTCTTGCGTCCCGCGCGTTGCGCGGTTTACATTCCGCGTATCAGGGGCGAGGGCATGATCGGCTGGAATACTGGCATCCGGATCTTCGCACTGCTCGCGTGGAGCCACGCCGCCGCGGCGCCGACCGCTCACCAGGAACCCGGCAGCGGCCGGACCGCGCAGGAAACCCCGGAACCCGGTGATGTCCAGGAAACCCGCAACGCCTCCGCGCGGACCGGCGGACTTCAGGCGGTGCTTGCCACGGCTCGCGGCGAGATCCGAATTCAGCTTCTCTCCGACGAGGCGCCGGTGGCGGTCGCCAGTTTCGTGAACCTGGTGCAGCGCGGGTTCTACGACGGGTTGACGTTCGATCGGGTCGTCGGGAAGACGGCGGTGGAGGGCGGCTGTCCGCTCGGAAAGGGCATCGGCTGGCCGGGATACAAGTTCGAGGACGAGTTTACGGATGCGCTCCGGCATGATCGCCCCGGGCGCGTTTCCCTTCTCAATGCCGGACCGGACTCCAACGGCTGCCGCTTTACCATCACAATGCGGTCGATACCGACGATGGACGGACGCAACACGATCTTCGGACAGGTCCGCGGCGGGCTGGACGTGGTGCAGCGTCTCGAGCCCGGCGACAAGATCGAATCCGTGAAGATCGTCGGAGACCCCACCCCGCTGCTGACCCGGCTTGCCGGACGCATCGAGAACTGGAACCGCGCTCTTGACGCCCGTTACAGCCGCCTGCGACCGGCGGCGATCCGCCTCGAAGTCCCGTCGCCGACGTCCCCCGCGCCCGAACCGGCCGCGCCGAAACCGGACTGAATCCGACCGCGCCTCCGAATTGCACGCTTGCCCGGATGACGGCGTCCCCGGCCTCTTTGTCTGAGGGGGGGTGTCAGCACACCGCCTGCTGCAAAGACGAACGATCGGGGTTCGGGAGGCGTAAAACAATCGGCAGGGATGCGTCCCGGCCCGGCTGGTCGAGCAAGCGACTTTGCCCGATAACATCTTAGGAATGCGGACTGGGGAAGGTCCGGTCAAGAGAGAAACGAGCATGCGTATTACGGTCGCAGGAAGCGGATACGTCGGACTGGTCACGGGGGCATGCCTTGCGGACACGGGCAACCGCGTCCTCGGTTACGACATCAACCGCGCCCGCGTGGAGGAGTTGAACGCGGGGAAGTGCCCGATCTTCGAACCCGGGCTGGCGGACCTGCTACAGCAGAACCGTGACGCCGAGCGCATCCGCTTCACGCATGATCTGGAAGAGGCTGTCCGCCACGCGGAGATCGTCTTTATTGCGATCGGCACGCCCCCGCTGGAAAGCGGGGCGGCGGACCTGTCGTCGATCGAGTCGTTTGCCCGCGATCTGGGGCCGCGCGTCGGGCGCCCGCTGGTCGTGGCGATCAAGAGCACCGTCCCGGTCGGAACCGGCGAGCGCGTTGAAACCCTCATCCGTGAGCGGGCGAAGTTTCCCGTCGATGTCGTCAGCAACCCTGAGTTCCTCAAGGAGGGCGGAGCGGTCCGCGACTTTCAGTTCCCGGACCGCGTCGTCGTCGGGTCGCAGTCTCCCGAAGCTGCGCGCATCATTGAAGACCTTTACCGCCCCTTTGTCCGCAATCAGAAGCCGATGCTGCGGATGAGCCGCCGCGCCGCGGAGCTGACGAAATACGCGGCCAACGCCTACCTCGCGATGCGCGTCAGCTTCATCAACGAAATCGCCAACCTCTGCGACCGCCTCGATGTGGACGTGGACGAAGTCCGCCGGGGGATGGGCAGCGACGCGCGGATCGGGCATCACTTTCTTTATCCCGGCGCCGGTTACGGCGGAAGCTGCTTTCCGAAAGATGTGCGGGCGCTGGCGCATCTCGCCGATCAATCCGGGATGGCCCCGCGACTGCTTCCCGCGATCCACGACGTCAACGTCCGTCAGAAACGCGTTCTTTTCGAGAAATTCAGCGGGAGATTCGGCGGGCAGGTGCGGGGACTGACCGCCGCGTTGTGGGGGGCGGCGTTCAAGCCGAACACGGACGACATCCGAGAGGCGGCGGCGCTGGCCCTGATCGACCAGCTTCTCGAAGCCGGCACGCGCGTCCGGGTGCATGATCCGAAAGCGCTGGCGCCCCTGCGTCAGATGTACAAGGACCGGGTGACGTATTGTCCGAAGCCTTATGAGGCACTGGACGACGCCGACGTGCTTTTCATCTGCACGGAGTGGAATGAGTTCCGCAGCCCCGACTTCGACGAAATCGCACGTCGGCTCCGTCGCCGCATCGTCTTTGACGGACGCAATCTTTACGAAGGCTCGACGTTGCGCCGTTACGGTCTTGAGTACTACCCCGTCGGTCGCCCCGCTGTCCGGGAGAGCGATCTGGCTGGGTGAGAAGGAGCGGCCGGTGGAACCGCAACCGGCATTTGCCGCTGCGACACGTTACTCGGTGTGCAAACCTGTCAATCTGGCAGAGCGATACTATCGAGATACGGCGTTAACTCTTTTGAAATCAGGAGATTAGAACAGCTCGGTCGCGGAACGCATTTTGCACCTCGCTTGCCGGAGTCTCGAAATATGCACTACGACAAGGTGAAGTCCGTTAGAGCAAGGTGAAACGAGGATGATGCACATGCTGGCGTTTTTATACACGTGGGATCCGACGTACCTTCTGTTTGTGATGCTGCCGGCGGGGCTGCTGGCGCTGTGGGCGCAGTTCAAGGTAAAAAGTGCCTACGCCCAGATGAGCCGGCGCCCGGTTTCCAGCGGGATGACCGGAGCACAGGCCGCTCAGCGCATCCTTGAGGCGCACGGTATCTATCACGTTGGCATCGAGCCGGCGCGGGGGTTTCTCTCGGATCATTATGACCCGCGGCACAAGGTGCTGCGCCTCAGTCCGGAGGTCTTTCACGGTCGGTCGATCGCGTCGGTCGGCATCGCGGCACACGAGGTCGGGCATGCGATTCAGGACGCCTCGAACTACACCGCGCTTGTCGTGCGCAACGGGATCGTTCCGCTGGCCAACCTCGGGGGTTCGCTTTCGATGATTATTTTGATCGTCGGGTTCGCCCTGCAATCGACGGGCATGATTGCGGCGGGGATTGCGTTGTTCTCGCTGCTGGTGTTGTTCCAGATCGTCAATCTTCCGGTGGAGTTCAACGCCAGCTCCCGCGCCCGGGCGGCGTTGGTCAGCAGCGGCGTGATCGTTCCGGCGGAGGATCCGCTGGTGGGGAAGGTGTTGAACGCGGCTGCGATGACTTATGTCGCCGCCACGATCGGCGCGATTCTCCAGTTGTTGTACTTCCTGATGCGCTCGGGTCTGCTGGGCGGGCGGCGCGAGTAAGAGCGCCGGCGAGGGGCTGACGCGACCGGATCCCGGGGGCTGCACGGCGCGGCGTTCAGCGGGCGGAACCGGCGACGGCGGGCGTCGCACGATGCCGCCGTCCGAACCACCACGCGAGCGTCTGCTCCAGCATCAACGTCAGCGCTGCGGCGACGACAAAAAACGACCAGAGTTCCCGTCGGGCGGGCGGCTCGGCGCTTTCGGCCTGGGCGCCGGCGACGTACTGCATCGGCACGCCGTCGAACGTCCGGCGCAGCTCCTCCTCCCGGCAGGGACGCAGGTCGCTTTCGCGCGGATCCACGTTGGCGGCGGCAAGGAACGTCTCTTCCCGGGCTTCATGCGAACTCACAGAAAGTCGGTATATCCCGGGTGACTCCGCCCGGGGCAGGCGGAAGAGGATACTTCGCCCGTCCGGCGTCGGCGCCCCCGTCAGGGAAACCTCCGATTGCGCGGGGTAAGCCGGGGTTCGGACGAACCCCGCGGCCTCATACCGGTCCGCGGGCAAGGTCCACTCCACCGGGCCGCCCGTCCGGGCCGTCCGGACTTCACCCGCACGCTCGGTCACGTACGCGGCCAGTTCAAGGCAGATCGGCAGATACGTCGGGAAATCCGCCCAGTTGTTCCACTCCTTGTCCGCGCTGCTGGTCACAAGGACGACGCGGCCCTCGCCGTGTCGTTTCTCGACGATCGCGGGCGAGCGAGCGTCGTCGTCGTACGTTGCCAGCACCCGCGCACCGGCATCGACAAGCGGGACGGCGTCAGGATCATCGCCGTCCGTGTCAGCGCCAGGATCCGGCGCGTCGATCGAACACGACGTGAACCCGCGAAAACGCACGCGTCCCAGACCCAGCGGGTCGCCCTCCCGTGCGAGGCGCGACAAAGCCGGGTGATGCCGGTCCGTCAGGAGCAGTCCGCGCGGCGCATCCGCCGCGATCTCGCGTTCGCCAAGACGAGCGGGGAGAATTCCGCGGCTCTCGGCGAGGAACAAGCGGTTATACGCGTCCTCATCTACCTGGTCGCCGAGAAAGAGGATCAACCCCCCGCCGCCGCGCACATGTTCCGTCAGCGCTTGAGCGGCGCGGTCCGACATCGCCGGCACGTTGGCGAGGATAACCGCGTGAACATCGGACAGGCGAGTCTCCTCGAATTCCGAAGCGCTGACGATCGTCGCCTCATACCCCGAGAACACGTTCCCCGAGGGGCGCAGCGCGGTCGCCAGCAGATGAACCTCGTCCAGAAACGGATCCGAATCCGGCTCGCCGTTGACGATGAGGATGCGCACCGCATTGAAGACGCGCACCGCCAGGTAGGCGGCGTCGTCTCCTTCGAGCCGGTCGGATGGCAGGCTCAGCCGGACGGATTCCTCTCCGGCCGAGGGGAACGCCACTTCGGTCTCTGCGGTAAGGCTGGAGCCTGCTGATATCACCCCGATCGCCTGCGTGAACGTCAGCGCCTCGCCGATCGTCGCCGTCAACTCCGTCGACTCGTCCGTGCCAGGGCCGACGGAGAAAACGCTGCTTTTAACGCGCACTTCCGTCCCGACCACCGGAATGCCCGACAGGATCGCGGGATCGTGAACGCCTCGGTTGGCAGCCTGCGGAGACCCCACATTGACGCACACGACGCGCAGCGATCGCTCGTCGCCGGTCCAGTCGCGCAGCGCATGAAAGATCCCCGCCTCGGTCTTGCGGGTCGCGGCGTCTTCCCGTCCATCAACGGTGTCTCCGGGACGATCGATCCAGGTGTTCGCCTGAAAGTCGCTGACGACGTGAAGGACGACGTTGAGGGCGTCCGGTCGGGAATCCAGGAATTCGCGCACGGCCGCGATGACCGCGGCTGCGTCGTAGGTCTCCTGCGTCGGAGCCAGTGTCGCCAGTTGCGCCTGGACGGTCTCGATCTGATCCGGACTCGGCGTTACAGAAGCGACCAGCGGTTCGTCGAGACGCGAGGGGAGGATCACGGTGGCGGCGTCTGTCTCGGGATCGGCGGTGCGGAGGGTGGCGATGACGGACCGGCGGGCTTGGTCAAAGACGGTCGTCGCTTCGTCCACGCGATATCCGGTGCTCAACGAGTCGTCGAGAACAAAAATGTGTTCAACCCTCGCCGCCCGCGCGAGCGCCCCGCCGACCCCCTCCGGAGGGATGAAGTACCGCGACACGAACATCGCTACGCAGAACACCGCAAGACATCGCAGCGCCAGAAGAATCAACTCCTCAAGCTGAACGCGGCGCTGGTTCCGACGCTGCGCCTCGAGCAGGAACTCGATCGCCGCCCACCGAACCCGGCGGTATCTTCGCCGCGCGAGGATGTGAATCAGAATCGGGATCGCCACGCACGCCGCCCCGGCGGAGAAAAGCGCAGGCCAGACGAACGCGCCCAGCAAAGAAGGCGCCGTTATCGCCGAAAGCGGATTGCCCAGGACCGAAAGCACGTTGTCGTCAATCCTCGTTGTCACACGTTACCGCTCGCACTGCCGCGCTGGCGCATCCAGCCCGCCGTCTTCCGTCAAAAACCCGCATCTCGCTATCTTGATTACCTGGCGCCGCGCCGCCGCGCCAGGAACCGCGTCAGAACGATATCCAGCGGATCAGAAGTGTTGAACAAAGCGTAGTCGATCCGCTGATTGACGCATTCCCCGCGCACGCGCGTCAGGAAGCGATGCAGCGCCTCAAGGTACGCAGATCGTAACGATTGCGGATCCGCCAGCACGTCGAGCGACGCATCCTCCATCCCGACGAACTGCGTCCGGTCCAGAAAAGGAAACTCCAGCTCGTCGTGGTCCAGAATGTGCAGCACCAGCAGCTCCTGCCCGCTGAAGCGGAGGCGCCTCAGGCCCGCGATCAACTCATCCACGTCCGTCAGCAGGTCCGACAGCAGGATCACCATCCCACGCCCGCGGGCGCGCCCCGACAACTCATCCAGCACGACCCGCGCCTGCGTCCGCCGTTGCGGGCGATGTTCGGCGATCGAGCCGATCAGCCCCGACAAAGACGCCTTGCGCGTCGACGGCGGCGCGACGTTCACCACGTCTTCATCAAACAACGTCAACCCGACCGAGTCCTGCTGCCCCACCAGCAGATGCGCCAGCGACGCCGCGACCGTCGCCGCGTAGTCCCACTTCGTCATCCGACCGTCCCGCGCATGCTCCGGGTACGCCATCGATTCCGAGCCGTCCAGCAGCAGGTGGACGCGCATGTTCGTCTCCACCTCGTGCTCCTTGATGAAGGGCTTGTCGAGGCGACCGAACGCGCGCCAGTCGATGTGCCGCAGGTCGTCGCCCGGCGCATAAAGGCGGTGCGACGCGAACTCGACGGAGAATCCGCGGTACCGGCTGCGGTGCATCCCGGACAGGAAGCCGTTGACGACCTGGCGGGCGCGCAGCTCCAGCGGCGTGATCGCCTTCAGGACGTCAGGTTGAAAGAACTTTCTGGAATCGCTCATTGCTGCCCGGACCCGTCGCGTGCGGATCGACGTACTCGATCAATTCCTCGATCATCCGGTCGGGCGAGTACCCCTCGGCCTCGGCGGAGTAGTTCAGGACGAGGCGGTGTCGCAGAACCGCGGGGGCGGATGCGGAGATGTCCTCAACGGCGACGTGATTCCGGCCGTGAATCACGGCTCGTGCCTTGCCGGCGAGGATCAGCCCTTGCACCGCCCGCGGACCGGCGCCCCACGTAATCATGCTCCGCACGATCGCCGGTGCGGATTCGTCCTCCGGGCGCGTCGCCCGCACGAGGCGCAGGGCGTAATGAAGAACATCCGGTGCCGCCGGCACGCGCCGGACCACCGACTGAAACCCGGTGATCGCCGCCCCGTCAAACACCCGCGCCACCTCCGGCGCCGCACCCGCCGTCGTCCGCTCCGCGATCGCCAGCTCCTCGTCATACGGCGGGTAGCCGACGTTGATCTTGAAAAGAAACCGATCCTGCTGCGCCTCCGGCAGCGGATACGTTCCTTCCTGCTCGATCGGGTTCTGCGTCGCCAGCACGAAGAACACGCCGGGAAGATCGTGCCGCTCGCCGCCGACCGTCACGTGCCGCTCCTGCATCGCCTCCAGCAGCGCCGCCTGCGTCTTCGGCGGGGTGCGGTTGATCTCGTCCGCCAGGAGCACGTTCGTGAACACCGGTCCGGGCAGGAACTTGAACATCCGCATGCCGCTCGCCTTGTCTTCCTGGATCACTTCCGTCCCCGTGATGTCTGAGGGCATCAGGTCCGGCGTGAACTGGATGCGGTTGAATTTCAAGTCCAGACATCGCGCCAGCGTCGAGATCATCAGCGTCTTCGCCAGCCCGGGCACGCCCTCCAGAATGCAGTGCCCCCCCGCAAAAAGCGCGATGAAGAGCTGCTCCAGCACGTCGTCCTGCCCGACGATGACTTTGCCTATCTCGGTGCGAAGGCGCGCATACCCGCTGCGCAACGCCTCAACCGCTTCAACATCGTTCTGCATCTTGAGTTCCTTAAACACGGACTTGCTGATCGGTTACGCGCAATACCGCCCTGTGTCCGCCGCAGCGTCCGCCCATCGTCATCGCTGCATGATCGGCAGCCGGTTATACGGGATCTGTAAAATAATCAGCGCCATCGCCGTGCCGTAAACCTCGCCGACCCCCTCCCCCGGCCACGAGCCGTCGTCGGTGCTCTGCAGGCTGAGGATCCGGTCGCGCACCAGCGGGAAGTACACGTCCCAGTACCCGTCGTCCGCCAGGTACACCGACTGCGCCCAGTACACGTTGGCGTAAAAAAAATGATCGCCGATCACGCCGTCCGGACCGATCGAGCGCCGGCAATAATCCATCGCGCGCTTCAACCGCGGGTTGTCATACTCGCCTGCGTTCAGCCAGCACGCCGCCGCCGCTGCCGTGATCGGGGTCCGTGACGGACCGGGGCGCGACGCCGTGTACGCAATCCCGCCGTCGGGATTCTGCGAGCGGTCGAGGTACTTCATCGCGTTGTCGATCAGATCCTTCGGGACTTCGACGCCGCTGTTGCGGCAAGAGCGCAGTCCCTGAACCTGCGTGATCGTCACCGACCCCTCGTCTCCGCGCGAGTCCGGCGTGTAAATCCACCCGCCCAGCGGGCTCTGGCTGCGCGCCGTCAGGACCACGCCGCGACGCAGCACGTCCTGAATCTCCCGCTGGCGCTGCGGACTTTCGACCATCCCGTGCAACTCACCTAGAAAAAGCAATGAGAAACCGTGACCGAACATCGGGCGGCTCTCGACCGCCTCGCGCGCGATCAGACCCGTCGGCGTCTGCGACCCGAGGATGAACCGCAGCGCCCGCTCGACGTTCTCGGCGTAGCGCCCGGTCGTCGTCGTGTTTCCGTCCATCAGAAACGCCACGCCCGACAGCGCCGTCATCGCCACCGGAAAGCCCTCGGCGCCGGCGCGGTTCGCCCACGATCCGTCCCGGTTCTGGATCCCCGCCAGGAACGCCAGTCCGCGGTCGATCGCCGCCTGCGCCTCCGGCGTGATGTGCTTCGGAAGACGATTGACGGGGGCGTCCTGCCCCGAGGAGGCCGCTCGCGCGAAAACGCCGGACGCCGGTCCCGCCGCGATCAACGCAGAAAGAACTCCCGAGAACAAGGGATGTCGGATCATCGGTCAGGTTTATCCGCCGCTTCCTGATTCGGTCTCAAGATCAATAACGCGGACGCCGACCGTCGTCGGAATGACGAGCTGCCCGCCGCGCCGTGTCATGCCCGCTGTGGGCCGCTCCCGCGAGTCAGATTCAATCAGCGTCAACGACGGGCCCACCGCCCGCCCCGTCCGCACATCCACCATCGCCACATCCACCGCCGTCCCGCGACGTCCGGATCGCGCCTCCCGCTGCAATAACATCGGCAGGCGGTCGCCGCATTCCCGCCACAGCGCTTCCGGCAACTCGGGCATCACCGCGTCTTCCCGCGTCCAGACCGGGGCGCCCGTCGCCGCGTCAAACGCCGCGAGCGTCGAAGGCGATCCGCCGCCATCATAAGCCCCGCACTGCACGAGCACGAATTCGCCGATGCGCGTCGCCGCGACCACCGGTCCGTCCGGCAGCGCTGCATCCACGATCACGTGCCCGGTTCCGGCGTCAAGGGCGACGAACCGTCCTTCACTCAGCGCCGCGCCCACGGTGCTCGTCCCGACCGTCAGCGCGCGAACCACCTCTCTGGTCGGGGTCCACCGCCACCGTTCCGCGCCGCTTTCCGGATCCACGCCGACCCAGGAGACCCCCTCGTCCTCCGCTGCGGCGCCGACGAGAAGACCCGCCCGAACCCACGGTCCCGGGTGTGTCTCCGGCGCGTCTTCGTCCGGTCCGGCGAACGCGATCCGCCGCGTCACCTCTCCGTCGTCTGCTTGAATCACGTGGACTCCGGACAGCCCCATCTCCAGGGCGAAAACGCGCCCGCCGTCCGCGCTCAGCGCCATCAGCGGCGTTCCCGATGTCCGCGCCGTCCAGACTGGCGCACCGTCCGCCACGTCCAGGAGGGTCGCCTCCCCCCACGTCGGCAGATACGCCACGCGCCCGCCCACCACGACGCAGAACTCCCATCCCGAAGGCGGCGGCTCGCCGATCACCGGCGGCAACCGGTACGCCGCGCTCCAGAGTCGCTTTCCGGTGCGCAATCCGACCGCGTGAAGCGCTTGTTGATCCGGCAGGAGGAGCGCCGCGCCGCATACCGCGCCTCGTGTCGTGATCCACGAATCCCGGCTGCCCGGGGATGTTCCGCTCGCAGGCTGGTTCGGCAGCGCCAGTTGACTCGCCCACGCGAGCGCGCCGTCGGAAAGGCGACGGGCGATCAACGCATTGCCCCTGCTCAGAAACACAACCTCATCCCACGCGAACGCCGCCGCGTCGGACATCGGTGACACGTCGACAAACGCCACCGCTTCGGACACTCCTTCAATCCCCCCCCCGGCTTCCCGCGCAAGCCGGAGCAACCCGTCCGACCGCAACCCCGTCGCCCCCCGAGGCGCCGGCTGACGCGCGAGCCAGTCCGAGACTGTGCGGATGCCCCGGTGCTCCTCGGCGTGCGCCGCGGGCAACGCGACGCCGGAGAACCGCTCCCGCAGTTGTTCAAGCGCCGCGGCCCGCCGACCTGGAACGTTCAGCGCGTCGGGAAGGTAAAGCCTGGAAAGCGCGATCAACGCCTCCACCGTGGTCGCCGGACGTTGTGAAAGCTCGACGACGCGGGCGTACGCCGATTCCGCAAACTCATATCGTTGATCCGCGACGGCGGCATGCCCGAGCAGCAACCAGGCGGCGTCGGCGCCGCCGCCGGCGAAATTGAGACCTGCGACGGACCTCAGGAACGACCACGCCCTCGCGGCGTCATCCTGCTTGAGACGCTGCCCCGCTTGCGCCACGAGAGACTGTGCCCACGTCCTGAGACGATGTCGCTCGGCATCGTTCAGATCCGCCTCGATCGCCCGCAACCGTCCGGAAAGGCGAGCCGCCCCGTCCGCCATCGCACCCCCGTCTGCTCCGAAGAAATCTTCACGAGGCGCAAGGTCCGCGATGATCGTCCAGAGTTTCCTGAAGGCCGCCGCAGATTCGCCGGACGCCGACAGCGCGTCGGCGAGCGCCGAAGAGACGCGCGACCGGTCGTCGGGCGTCCGCGCTACCGCTTCCGCCAACTCGCAGAGGCGGCGTCTTTCATCCGCGCTCGCGCTGCGCGCCGACAGATCCAGCAGACAAAGCACCGTCAGGTGGGCGCGACGTTCCTCGTCCGCCGCTTCAGCGCCGACGGAGGGCGTATTCAGGAGCCGCAGCGCTTCCGCCGGGTCGCCGCTTAGGTACGTCAACCACGAGGCGTGAAGGACATTGCGGACCGGGACGGGTTCGGCTTGCAGCGCCGCCAGCGCCTTCGGCAGCGCGTGCTCCAAGTCGGGGTAGAGGCGCACGGTCGCAGGGTCGATCGCCACCAGAGCGGTTCCGGTGCTGATGAGATGTCCCGGCGGCGCCTGTCCCTCCGCATACATGCGGCTGCTCAGCAGACGACTCGAATCCGCGTCAAGCTCGATCAAGGCCCGCTCGGACGGAACCAGGATGGACGTGCCGCAATGAACCGCGCGACCGCAGGTGGAGGGCGCCGGGTCGCCCCCCGAAAGCATGTCCCGCGCGACCGTCCAGATCGTCTCGCCGTCCGCCAGCGACAGACGCGAAATGCGGTCGCCGCCCAGCCAGACGGACGCTCCGTCCGTCGAAATCACGTACTGATGCCTTCCCGCCGGAACATGCCACAAGACTTCGCCCGTGCGGGCGTCATGCACCCAGAGCTGGTCGTCATCATAAGGCGCGTGAATGACCCGCCCGCCCGCCGTCATCACGGGTTCGGGCAGCCAGCCCATCCTTCCCGCCAGTTGATCGCTGCGCTGATGCCAGACCGTGTAATGCCCGTCGTTGTAGGTGTACGCCCACTCAAAGGTCCGCTGCTGCGCATGAATCGCCGCCAGCAGTCCGCGCCCCGTCTGAGCGTAGACGCGCTCGCCGTCGGTGGCGCAGTGCAGGGCGGCCCCGCGCCCCGCATCCAGTCCCTCCGCGGAGCACAGATGCATCCGGTCCGCCAGTTCCCCTCGTTCCGCATCCACCACGGCGAGGTAGATGTCATTCCCCTGCGCATACAACAACCACAGCTCTCCGCCGACGCCCAGCGGCGGGCCCAGGAAGCAGATGTCGTGAAAAGGATCCGTCGCCCGACCGTCGGCATTGAGCGACCACAGTTCCGTGCCCGTCGATGCATCCAGCGCCACCAGCCGGCGCGGAAGCCCCCCGACCCAGTCCAGCACCGTGTCCGACTCCGGGTCCACGTCGATCATGCCGCGACGGAGCCGCTGGATCAGGTAGTTCTCGCCGCTTTGGGCCGGACGCCTTTCAATGACGTACACGCGCCCCTCGTACGCGGTGACGCTGGCCCCCAGGGCGTCCACTGAAGACTCCGCGATCCACCGACCCAGAATTTCCGTCGGACTTCCCGCCGGATTGACGCCCGATGTTCTCTGCGGCCAGTCCGTTTCCCGCCAGGTCCACGACCGTTGCAGCGTCGAAAGATTCAGGGCGAGGCATCCGTCGGCGGTTCGCACGAAGAATTGCTCCGCGTCCTGCGCCGTGTTCAGCACGGGAGGCAAAGGCAGTGTCCACGCTCGACATGCCAGCCTGATGTAGTCCCACCGACTGTGCAGGTCGTCGGTCAGCGACAGCGCCCACGGCGCAGGAGAGGACAACGACGCACCGGTCGCTTGTTGAATGCCGACGGAAGTGAGATGACCTCCGTTGCGCGCGGCGGAGTCCCGAGCCATCAGGTTGAGCGACGCGGCCCAGGTTGACAAATCCTGCGCCGCGGCGCGAGCACCCTCGTCCAGATCCGGGCGCTCCAACACCTCGCGCACCACGCGCCGGCCTTCGACCTGCCTCCCCGCCAACGTCAAAGCCGCCGCCATCCGAAGTCGCAAACGCGGCGCGGCGGCCGCTTCCGGATGCCACAAAGCCAGTTCCTCCAGCGTCGTGATCGCCGCCGCCGCCCGGCCCGAATCCAACTGCCGGCTGGACAGCTCGTCAAACGCATCAACCGAGGCTTTGCAGAGGGGATAGGCGGACGTCGCCGTAACGAGAGGCGCTTCATCGCCTCTTGTCTCCGCAGCCGCCAGCAGTCCGGATACCATTCCTGAATACAAAAGCTCGTACGCCTCACGTCCTCGGGCGTCCAGAGACTGCATCCGGCGCAGCGCCTGACGCCGCGCGGACTCAAAAAGGGTCGTGTCTTTCAGCCGGGAGGCCTCGTCAGGCTGCCGGGACGGCTCGCGTTTACAAAGGACTCGCCCGCCTTCTGTGACATTCCGCTGAAGCGAGTCGATCGTCAGTTTCCAGTCTCCGCGGGCGATGGCGTCTTCCGCCCGTTGCAGAAACGTCACCGATGTGGGGTCGGAGTCGGGTTGCGCGGCCCGCCCGTCCGCATCGGAATGCCGCGGGGTGAGGAACTCGATCAGAATGTCCTGCGGGCGATCCTGCGCGACGGACGAGACAGAGCGGGCGGCGACGACTGCGACCACCCCCCAGGCCATCCATGTATGCGGTCGGCGTCGCGGACTGCGGAGTCGGGCGAACACTGGTGGGACGGTCGGGGGGACAGTCGTCTCATCCGCCTTGCCTGAACAACCTGTTGTGAACATCTGGACCCTCTTTGTCGGGCGTCGCAGTATTGGTACACTTGACACCGGCGGGGGGTTGTGATTGTATACCTCCCGGCATCGGTCGGTACAGTCCGCCGGACAGGATCAGACAGGTGCGTAAGGTTCAAACGACTGCGGCGATGTGGCGCCGCCGCAAAGCGTCGGAGTGTTCGGTTTGGTGCGCGGGATTCGTTCGGTTCGACCCCCCTTTTATGGCTGAGCCGCGCTGTGAAGGTCGCGGCGTCTTTGTCCACCCCCCGCGAATGACCACCGGTAGGGAAGCCGATTGCCCGAAAGGCATGAAGCGATCAGGGCACAACGTCCAGAGCATTGAGTTTTCTTGACACGGAGAACCGGGAATTGAATTTCGGGGAGCGCCTTGGGGCGCTTCTTCCGTCGGCCTCTCTGCGCGCGATGCGCGGCGCGGCCGGTCTCCAGAACAGTGGGCGACGAACCTGAGTCGCCGGCGGTCTTGAATTCGACCAGACCGGCGGCCGTCGCATGACGATGAAAGGAGTTTCAGAAGCATGAAGAAAAATCTGGTTTGTAAGATCTGCGGTCAGAAGTTCGCGATGCCGCCGCACCTCGGCCGGCACATGAAAGCCGTGCATAACGTCTCGATGACCGGCGCGCCGGCCAAAAAGGGGAAGAAGGGGAAGCGGGCGGGCGCCAAGCGCGCCGGCGCCCCGTCGCCGATGTCCGCCGCTCTCGTCGCGTCGGATGACTTCTCCGAGACGCTCAACGCCTACTGCGCTCAATTGACGGCCCAGCGCGAGCGCATTGATCAGCAACTGTCCGCCCTCCAGGGGGCGATCTCCTCGATGGGCGGATCCGCCGCTGTATCCCGTCCTGCGAAGCGAAAGCGCGCGCGCCGCGCGAAGAGCGCCGCGGCTCCCAAGGCGGCGGTCAAGCCCAAGGCTCGCAAGGGCAAAAGCGGCACAAAGAGCGGCGGCTACCGCCCCGGTTCTCTCAACGACATGATCCTCAAGGTGCTCAAGGAGACCGGCAAGAGCATGAGCATCGCCGAGATCGAAAGCGCCGTGCTCAAGGCCGGTTACAAGACGAAGTCCAAGAAGCTTGCCGACGCCATCAACAACACGATGGGCAAGCTCAAGGGCGCCAAGCGCGTCGAGCGCGGCGTGTACCGCGCGGCCTGATGCAGGTCGACGGCGAAAGCGGCGGTTCGTGGGTCTGTCCCGTGCCGCCTGCAAGGCAACCGGAGGCGGCGGGCGCCGATCCTTGTTTCGGGGATCGGCGCCCGCCCGATTGCGCTCATTCCGCAACACCCACCCGCGATGACGGGTTCGCTCCGTCGGGGCGAGACATCCGCCGCAGACTACGTTATCCTCACACAAGCGGCCGTTCATCCGGGCATGACCGCCGCAGGAGGTGAACTAGTATGAGCGCTTCTTTTCCGATCGACCTGCGCAGCGACACCGTCACCCGTCCCACGCCCGCGATGCGCAAGGCGATGGTCGAGGCCGAGGTCGGCGACGACGTCTTCGGCGACGACCCGACCGTCAACCGCCTTCAGGATCGCGTTGCCCGCCTGACGGGGAAAGAGGCGGCCCTTTTCGTTCCCTCGGGTTCGATGGGCAACCAGACCTGCATCCGCGCGCACACCGAACCGGGCGACGAGATCATCGGGCACGAGCACTCGCACTTCTACTTCTACGAAGCCGGCGCGCCCTGCGCCCTGTCCGGGTGCTCGCTGCGGCTGTTGCGCGGCGAAGGCGGGTTGTTTGACGAGGACGACGTCCGGGCGGCGCTGCGCCCGCCCACCTCGCACTTTCCGCAATCCCGTCTCATCATCATCGAGAACACGCACAACAAGGGCGGTGGAACGATCTGGCCGATCGAGCGCATCCGCGCCATCCGCGCCGTCGCGGACGAATTCGGCCTGCGCATGCATCTGGACGGAGCGCGACTCTGGAACGCGAGCGTCGCCACGGGCATCCCGATCGCGGAGTGGGCGAAACCGTTCGACACGGTGTCGATGTGCTTCTCGAAGGGGCTGGGGGCGCCGGTCGGGTCAATTGTCGCGGGCAGCGCGGCGATCGTGCAGCGCGTCCACCGCTTCCGGAAGATGTTCGGTGGCGGGATGCGCCAGGCGGGCATCCTCGCGGCCGCGGCGCTGCATGCGCTCGATCATCACGTCGAGCGACTCGCCGACGATCACCGCAACGCGAAGCGCCTCGCCGAGACGATCGCGGACGTTCCGGGACTGTCGGTCGATCCGCGGAAGGTGCAGACGAACATCGTGTTCTTCGACGTCGATCCGGACCTGGCGACGGCGCAGGTGTTGTGCGACGCGCTCAAGGCGTCGGGCGTCTTGATGCTGCCCGTCGGACCGCGGACCGTCCGCGCGGTCACGCATCTGGACGTCAGCGCCGAGCAGGTCACCGCCGCGGGCACGGCGATCGCCCGCATCGTCCGCACCCGGTTGGCGGTGGCGTAAATCAAGCATTCGGACAGGTCCGGCGACCCCAGGGCGGCGCTTCAGGCGCCCGGCGGGACGGACCGGGCATCGTCGTCCGCGTCCGTCCACTCCGGATCGGTCCTGCCCTCGCTTTGATCGTCCCCGCCGTTGCGGATCAACCAGCCGGAACGGATTCCACCGCATTGCGGCGTCGCCCTCCAGGTGAGCATGCCCCGGGCCTTCCGTGGACCCTGCGCCGGGGCATCCCAAGCCACGATTCATCCGACGGAACGCGGCTTACTGTAAGACCCGCCGCGCCAATAACGGAGTCAGAATAAGGGAGAGCGGCATGCAGACCGCACCGCGTATTCCGGGGTTCGGAACCGGGCGCCTCCGCCGCCGATCAGACGGCGACGGAGGTCTCTCGGGAGTGCGGCGGCCGCTTTCGGACCCAGGGTTGAACCCAGCCGTTGACTCGGCGCGGGAAAGAGGAGTTGTTTGCCATGAAAACCGTAAACAAGAATCTGTTGATCGGGGGATGGGTGATGGCGGTTGCGACGAGCAGTGTGTTCGCCGACTTCCGGACCGCCACCGTCAAGGTCGGTGATCCGCTTAAGACCGGAACCGTCCGGCTCGTCGCGCGGGACAAGGACGATAACATCATTCCCGGTAAGGACTGTAGGGTCGAGATCACCGCCGAGGACCTGTCGGCGGAACGCAAGGCTGCCAAGATCAAGGCAACCTGCGTGATGTTCGACATCGACACGGGAACCGCGGGCGAGTTGAAGCTCAAGAACCTGAACCCGGCGATCCGCTACATCGACTTCTCCACGGGTGACACCGCGGAGCTTGGAGACAGCTTGAGGACGCAGTTTGTCTCCACGGTGGAACAGCCCGCGCGGGTCGTATTTGAGAGCTTCTTTGAACCTTTTGATGTCAACCTGCAACCGGCCATCTTTCGGGCGGGCATCGTCACCGATGTGGGTGAACTGAGCGTGCAAGTCTCCGCGGCGGAGCTGAACTTCCAGACCGAAGGACCGATTATCTGCCAGGCGCTGTTCCAGCGCCTCGCGCCGCGAGCGCCGCAGTACGGCGCCCAGATCAACTACGCCGGCGACCGGCTCGAAGTCTACTTCGACCCGGCTTACACCGTGACCCAGGGCGGCGTCCTCTTCGGCACGACCTCGCCCAGTCCCGGCTGTTCCGGCGGACTCCCTTTGATGGAATCCCCCTGCGTTCCCTCGGATGAATGCAACGGAGCGGAGTCCTTGAAGGCGACCACCACGTCCCGCGGCTGCGGATGTCAGACCAAGGCCGTGCTCAAGGGCGGAACGCCGGGTATGAACTACACCCTCGAGATGCCTTCCGGCGACTGTATCCGCAAGGCGGCGAACAATCGCGGCAAGGTCGTCGTGAAGGAATGCCCCAGCGCCAGCGGTGCGGTGCGCGTCACCGGATGCGATATCGAGAGGCTGGTTACATGCCCCTGATGTAGTCGCTCACCGATTGTTATCCGTATTCAGGGCTTGAGGGGCCGCATGACTCCGGTGAGCATGTCGGCCGGGTCGGCGGTCCAGGTGAAGGGCATCGGGTTCTTGTTGCGGGGCTGGATGTAGTCAGGGATGGCCTTCTCCAGAGATTCGACGCTGCGATGGGGTTTCATAGCCTGACGTACTCACTTGGCCATGCTGGGGGGCAGAACGCCCGTTCCTCGCTGGACACGGGTCCGCTGCTGCGGACCCGCGCCGCCCCGCCGCGATCCCAAAGTGAGCAACGAATTTGCAACGCGGAACGCCAGACCGCGCCGCCCCGGAGGGGCGCCAGATCGGCGGCGCGAGGCATGCGTCATCTCCTCGATTCTTCCGTCCCTCCGAGGCAAAGGAAATCCCGTCGACTTCCGGACATGATCGCAAGTTCGTGCGATTTCAACCTCCGCACCCGCAGTTAAGGGGAGACCTCAGGAAAAGGCAAAAAGTCGAGTTAACAGCCCGTTGAAAAAGATCTGCTACCGCCCGGCCTGGCACATCGGCGCGAGCACTTCCAGCAGTTCACGCGACGCCGGCGTGGGTTCCGCATACAGGTCGCACGCAAAACGTCGCACCTCCCTCTGCGTCAGGGTGCTGATCTTCCGCAGCAGGCAATCCAGCTTGCTGATGCACTTCGCCGTCGAACATGAACGCGCCCCAACGCCGGTGTTGATGATCACCACGTCGCTTTCCGCAAGCCCGTGATAGGGCGGCTGAAGCAGAATCCGCGTAATCAGCTCCTCTCCCAGCGGCGAATACAGGAACCCGCGCCACTGCGTCGCGGAAAGGTCCGGTTTTTCATTGCACTCCCCGTCCGAGAGCAGCCGACCCTGGTCGATCAGGCCGAAGACCTCGGAGGCGAACGCCGTCGTGTCCTTGAGCACCGCGTGCATTGCGGCGGCGGCCTGTTCGGGTGTGCGGAATATTTCGTCAAGAGCGCACGGCGTCGGCATGACGAACACGCGGTGATCGAAAGGGTAGGCGTTCCGCACGATCGGGTCCGAGTCCGCCTCGACCACCACCGACCCGTAGCGATCGGCGGCATGAATCTGAGTCAGGGCGGCGGGAAGACGCTCGAAGATCAGGTCGTCGTCGTACATCAGCCACCGGGCGCTGGCCAGCCCCCAGTCCTCGGGCGTCTGAAGCCCCAGCTTCGAGGGGGGTTTCTTGTCGCCGTTGGTCCGCGCCAAACGCATATAATGCGGGCGGTGCTGCCAGAGCAGGTCGATCATCGCCCGGATGATCGCCCCTTTGCCCGACTTCCGCGGACCGGTCACCAGTACCACGCGCAGACCCATCGGCCCTCCCCGCCACATACCTTTGCCGACGCCGTCGCTCCCTAATCATAAGCGTTGTTTTGCCCCCGGACCACCGGTCTTCGGATTTCGCCGACTTGCCGCCCCGGGGCGACCGCATTCTGAGATCTGCCGTTCTCAGCATGACCAGGCCAGTACGCCAGGACATGCCACCCTGACGCAGGCTCACGCGGAGTACCGCGAGAGCATGCCATCCTTCCACCCTGCTGAGAGGAACAGGCGTTCTGCTCCTTCAGCATGGCCAGATGAGTATACCAGGCCATGCCACCCGGATTCGAAGTCAGAATGCGGTTGCCCTGCTTGCCGCCCCCGCTCCGCGCATCGCAGGTTGCAGCACGTCGGGGTCCGATCGACAATCACCCTGGGGCGTCGGATCGTTTCAGGAACTTCCTAGAAAGCGTTCGGACCAATGATGAGCGGAAACCGTCGATCACGGATCCTGATTCTCTCGAATCCGGATAAGCCCGACGTGGCTCCTGCGCTCGAACGTCTCGCGGTTTTTTCGCAACCCAGAGCGGAACTGGTCGGCACGGTTCCTTCGCTCGACGTTTCCTCCGCCATCGCCGCCCGTCCCGACCGGATCGTCGTGCTCGGCGGCGACGGAACGCTGATCGGCGTTGCTCGGAGCCTCGGAGCGACACAATTTCCGCTGATCGGCGTGAACATGGGGAAGCTCGGCTTCCTCGCGGAATTCTCCCTCGATGAGCTTTGTGCGCAATTCGATCGGGTCATGACGAATGACGCATGTGTCTCACGCCGGCTGACGCTCGAGGTCACGCTGACGTCGCAGAGGGCGCAGCACGCCCTCCCGGCGATTAACGACTGCGTGATTCAGATGGGTCCGCCCTTTCGCATGATCGCGCTCGACGTCTACATTGACGGTGAGCGCCTCACCCATCTTCGCGGCGACGGGCTGGCGGTCTGCACCCCGACGGGTTCCACCGCTCACAGCCTGTCCGCCGGCGGGCCCGTGATGGCGGCGGAACTGCGGGCCATCGGCATCACCCCGCTTAACGCTCACTCCCTCACCCACCGTCCCATCGTCGTCGGACCGGACGCTGTGATCGAGGTCCGCCCCGTCGCGGTCAACAGCGGCACGTCCGTCATCGTCGACGGACAGGCGGCGATGCCCCTCCACGAAGGCGACATCCTTCGCATCCGCAGGTTCCCCGCCGACTTCCTCCTGGTGCGCAATCCCTCCCGCTCGCCGTGGGACAACCTCGTCAGAAAACTGCACTGGGGGCAATCGCCCTGATCCCCACGCCGCCCCGAACTGCGCGCGGCTTGCACGCCAATTCTCCACCGAGCCACGCCCGCCTGTCCTTGACGTTGCGAAGCAAGGTCAAGGGTAAGGAGGCGTTCTGATTCCCCTGAGAAGTCAATGCTCCGACTCGGTCATGAGCTATGACGGTCTCCCGATTTTCGACCTCGAAGACTCCCGGTTTCCGCAGTTCCATCCAAATCCCCCGACAAAGGCAGCCCCCCTCCCCGCATCGTCTCGCCGGAAACTCGTCTTCGCCGGACCGGCCTCTCTTGTTATCCTGTTGAAATATGACCGGCAATCGACAGAGGGCTGCGGCGTTTACGCTTCTCGAATTGCTCGTCGTCATTTCGATCATTGCCCTGCTGATCAGCATGCTCCTGCCCGCTTTGCGAAACGCGCGCGACCAAGGCCATCGCGCGCTGTGCGCTTCCCACCATCGTCAGCTCATGACCGCCGCGCTCCTCTACGCGCAGGATTACAACGACTTCCTCCCACCCCCGAACTGGGCCGCGATGGATCCTGTGCCCGGGTGGCTTTATCAATCCCCCGTCGAGTTCAAGCCTGAACATCGGCGTACCGGACTGGTGTGGCCTTATTTTCAGGTGGACAGCGTGTACCGCTGTCCGAAGCACCTGGAGCCTTACTTTCAGACCGAACACCTCACGAGCTATCTGATGAACGGCGCGGTCGCGGGTTTCGGGCGGGCCGACTGGTCGTTTCAGACGACGCGATTCAGAACCGAGGCGCTGATCTTCTGGGAGGCCGGCGAGCCGACCTGGAACGACGGGTCCAGCTTCCCCACCGAGGGCCTGACCACGCGCCACGGCGGCGGATCCACCGTCGCTGGCATCGACGGGCACACCGAGTGGATGACCCACGGCGAGTATCAGAAGGAACTCCTTCGCCGCGAGAAGGGGCGACTGTGGTGCGCGCCGGATCGTCAGAACGGACGATGACGTCATGACCGGCGAGCGTCGGCCGGGCGCAGGAAGTCCGCGAAATCACTGGCGCTCGCGTCGGCGGCCGGATCGACGGCCCGGGCGGTAACCGGCGCCGCCCGACCGGGCGCCGGCGGCGTTTGAATCGGGAGCGTCCTCGCCCGACGGTCTCCGCCCCGGCGAGTGATAGTGATCCTCGTCTTCCGACATGCTGCGGGCCAGATCCCACTCCGATTCCGACGGACCAGCGACGGACTGCGGTCGCTCGCCGGTCCGGCTCCGCCGCGCCATCCGCTCCGCCTCCTGACGCCGGGCTTCGATCGCCTCGCGCGGCGGGCGCGAAGGGATCAGCGCGTCGCAGCCTTCTCCGATGAGGTCGCCTCGGCCGTGGTCGAGGAGGAGGCGGCGGACGGTGAAGTAATTCGCGGGCTTGAAGAATTGCAACAGCGCCCGCTGGAACTTCCGCTCGCGCAGGCGCGTCGCCACGTGGACCGGTTTCATCGTCATCGGATCAAGCCCCGTGTAATACATGCAGGTGGCGAGATCCATCGGCGCGGGGATGAAGTCCTGCACCTGGTCCGGGCGGTAGCCGTTGCGCTTCAGGAAGACGGCCAACTCGATCATGCTTTCCACGGTGCTGCCCGGATGCGAGCTGATGAAATACGGGACGAGGTATTGTTTCTTGCCGGCGCGCTTCGAGATGTCGCGGAACTGCTCCGAGAACCCCTCGAAATCCTCCGGGCGCGTCTTCTTCATCAGGGCCAGCGTCTTGTCATCCGTGTGCTCCGGGGCGACCTTGAGGTGGCCGCCGACGTGATGCAGCGTCAGCTCGCGCATGTACTCGGGCGAGCGCCGGGCGAGGTCCATCCTCACGCCGCTGGCGACCAGCACTTTCTTAACGCCCTTTTGCTTGCGGGTTTCGCGCATCACGTCGATCAGTGGCGCGTGGTCCGTGCCCAACAGCGGGCAGATCTTCGGATGCACGCAGGAGAGGCGGCGGCAGATCGCTTCGATCTCGGGCCTCACGCACTGCATTTTGTACATATTCGCCGTCGGGCCGCCGAGGTCGCTGATCGTGCCCTTGAAGGCGGGATCCGACGTCAGCGTCTTGACCTCGCGCAGGATCGAGTCCTTGCTGCGCGACTGGATGATCCGCCCCTGGTGCATCGTGATCGAGCAGAAGGTGCATCCGCCGAAGCATCCGCGCATCAGCGTGATCGAATCCTTGATGACCTGGTGCGCGGGGATCGGCTCGGGGTATGACGGATGCGGGCGGCGCGTATACGGCAGGTCGTAATACCGATCCATGTTCGACTCGGATTCGGGTAGCCGCGGAGGGTTGACGACGACGTGCTGATCGCCGTGCCGCTGCACGAGCGTCTTCGCGTTGTAGGGATTCGTCTCGAGGTGATACTTCCGCGTCGCCTCGGCGAACTTGAGCTTGTCAGCTTTCACCTCTTCATACGACGGAAGCGTCACAACCTCGGTGCCCGTCGGCGGCGCCTCTTTCGCCCCGAGGGCGTACGCGATGCCGCGCATGTCGCGCAAGGACCGGACGACGTCGCGCCAGGGCGTGCGAGAAGGTGCAATGCCGGAAGAGGATTGCTGAATTGAAAGCCCGGCGTCCAATGCTGCCGAGACGTCAGACTCAGCGGAATCCGGAAGGGGGGGGGCATCCTGCATTCCGCATTCCGCATTCCGCATTCGCCTCGCGATCTCCACGATCGCCGACTCGCCCATGCCGTACACGAGCAGGTCGGCCTTGCTGTCGAGCAGGATCGAGCGGCGGACGGTGTCGCTCCAGTAGTCATAGTGCGCGAGTCGGCGCAGGCTCGCTTCGACGCCGCCGGCGATCACTGGGACGTCCTTGTACGCCTCACGCGCGCGGTGGCAGTAGGCGAGCGTCGCCCGGTCAGGCCGCAGCCCGATGCGCCCGCCGGGGGAGTACGCGTCGTCGTTGCGCACCTTCCGGTTGGCGGTGTAGTGGTTGATCATCGAGTCCATGTTGCCCGCGGAGATGGCGAAGAAAAGCCGCGGGCGGCCGAACGTCCGCCACGGCTCGCACGAGTGCCAGTCCGGCTGGGCAAGGATGGCGACGCGAAAGCCCTCCGCCTCCAGCACGCGACCCAGCAGCGCCATGGCAAAGCTGGGATGATCGACGTAGGCGTCGCCGGTGACGAAGACGATGTCCACCGCGTCCCACCCGCGCTCGTCCATCTCGCGGCGCGTCATGGGCAGAGGCCGGGGATCACCCCGGGTAGGGCGTCTCTCCGAGACGTTCTTCAGTCCCGCGGCCAGGCGCGCAGAACCGCCGCCTTCCGATGCCGCGCGGTTGATGCGGAGAGGAACAAATTCGGGCGGGTCGGGGGATGCCCCCCCCGCGCGTGCGTCGGTGACCATGATGCGACTACCCCGATTCTCCCCCGTCCAGATCGGCCTGATTCCCGACTCAACTCAGGAAAAAGGCCGTCCTCACAGGGGAAACCCTTGCGTACGGTGATAGGATACCGGGGGACGGGCTTTCCTCCAATTGAGGGCCTGCGCGATGGCAGAAGTCAAGGAGAAGCGCGGCGTCGATCCCCGCGGAGTGGCTCGCCGAATTCGGGGCCGCCGCCGGCGAACCCGCTGCGAAACCGTTCCACGAGTTTCGGTTCAAGGTCGAGACGAAGGAATACCGCCGCCTGATGCTGTGCCTGACGCACGCTTATGACTACGGAACCTACCGTGTGCTGCTGAACGGCGAACCCGCGGGCGGACCGATCGACCTCTACAGCAAAACCATCGAGGTCCACGACCACAGTCTCGGCGACCACGAACTGCCCCCGGGCGAACATACGATCCGCCTTGAATGTACAGGACGCAATCCGCAATCGACGGACCAGCGCCTCGGCGTCGACTCCGTCCGTCTGCGCCAGCGATGGCTGGTGAAACGCCCGGTGGTCAAACCGTAAGGCGGGGGACGGGCGGGGTCCGTCCGTATTCTCCCGGCGGACCGTCGAAACCCTTCGCGCCGATCCACGCCGACCGGACACGCCCCACGGGATTCCGTCGCAAAACGCCTGAACCGCGTTTCAATACCGAGCCGCGCCGATCGGTCCCTGACGTTGTGAAACCGCGTCAACAGGAGGATGCGCACGTCGGAAAGATGCATCGCGGAACGGTGAACGACGCTCGTCGCTTAGGAGTACCCGCCATGCCTCGATGAGGAGAAATGTCCTCTCGGAGAGGGACATACCCGTCCAATCACCGCAACCGTCAGAGCACCGCCTGCGTGACGCGGACGATTTCGTCGATCGTCGTCAGGCCGAGGCGCACCTTGTTCCAGCCGTCTTCGCGCATCAGTTGCAGGCCGTACTTCTTCCGCGCCACCTCCTGCATCTGCCCGGCGCTTTTGCGCGTGACGATCATCTCGCGCAGCTCGTCATTGATCATCAGCAGCTCAAAGATGCCCATGCGCCCGCGGTAGCCGGTGTGCCGACAGTCGCGGCAGCCGACGGCGCGGTAGACCTTGTCGCCTTTCTGCATCTGGAAGTCTGCGGGGACGTCTATCATCTCCGGCTTGTACTCCTCCTTGCAGTCCGGGCAGAGCTTGCGCACGAGGCGCTGGGCGAGCACGCCGCTGATCGAACTGGAGACGAGGAACGGCTCGACGCCCATGTCGAGGAGGCGGGTGTTGGCGGTGACCGTGTCGTTGGTGTGCAGGGTGCTGAACACAAGGTGGCCGGTGAGCGAGGCGTTGATCGCCACCTCGGCCGTCTCGAGGTCTCGAATCTCGCCGACGAGGATCACGTCCGGGTCGTGACGCAGGAAGGAGCGCAGCCCCGCCGCGAACGTCAATCCGATCCGCGCCTTGGTCTGCACCTGCTGAATGCCGTCGATGTAATACTCGATCGGGTCTTCAACCGTGAGAATCTTGATCGTGTCGTTCTTGATCGTGTTGAGCGCCGAGTAGAGCGTCGTCGTCTTACCGGAACCGGTCGGACCGGTGACCAGGATGATCCCGTAGGGCTGGGCGATGAGCTTGTTCATGCCCTCCAGCGCCGGGTCGATCATGCCCAGTTCGGTCAGCGACAGCAGCGCCGACGCCTTGTCGAGGATACGCATGACCACCGCTTCGCCGAACGCGGCGGGGATGATGCTGACGCGGAGGTCGATGTCGCGGTTCTGAGCCTTGATCTTGAACCCGCCGTCCTGCGGGAGACGTTTCTCCGCGATGTTGAGGTTCGAGAGAATCTTGATGCGGCTGACGATGGCGTTCTGAAACCGCCGGATCTCCGGCGGACAGTTGGTCGTGTGCAACACGCCGTCGATGCGGTAGCGGATCTTCAGGTCGTGCTCATACGGTTCGATGTGTACGTCGCTCGCGCGGTCGCGGATCGCCTCAACGAGAATCTCGTTGACCAGCTTGACGACGGTGGCCTCCTGGGCCTCCTCGATCATGTCCGCGTCGGTGGCTTCGCGCTCGGAGACGATCTGAATGCCGTCGGTTCCGATCTCCTTGACCAGCTCCTCGACGGTGTGCCCGCCGACGCCGAAGTGCTTCTTGATGATCCGGCCGATGTCCTCTTCGGTGGCGAGGACCGTCTCGATCTTCGCCCCGGTGAGCATCCGGAGTTCGTCGAAGGCGTAGAGGTCGAAGGGGTTGGCGGTGGCGACCTTGATCGTCCCGTTGTTGCGGGCGATCGGCACGAGGTGGTAGCGGTGGACCGCTTTGGTGGGGAAGTCCTTGAGCAATTTCTCGTCGATGTTGACCTGGCTGAGGTCGACGACGGGGATGGAAAGCGACTCGCCGTAAACTTCGAGGAAGTCCCGCTCCTTGATGTAGCCGAGGCGGACGAGGCACTTCTCGATGCGCTCGGAGCCGCGCCGCGCGGACTTGGCTTTCTCAAGCTGCTCGGGCGAGATCTTCTTTCGGCTCAGTAGGGTGTCTGCGACGCTCAAGGCTGCGTTCCTCGTCTGTTGTCGCGCGTGTTGCTGGTGCGCGTGCTATTGTTGCGTGTGCTTTCGGAATTCCCGGTTGTAAGTTCCTTGCTCAAATTCGGATCCGGTCCGCCCGTTCGGAAGCGGTCGCCCTTGGGTTTGATCCCGCAACCCGCGACCGCCCTCCAAGCGGACCGTTCGGCGCCTCCTGCCCCGCCAAAACCGGTCTTATCAAACGGCTGGCGAGGATCGCATTCCCCGGGACGCACGGCCCGACGCCGAGCATCCGAACGTCACCGGTCCCACCCTGAGGACGGACCTCGGGCTGGGACGTTGGCTTCCGCCCCTTATACCCGTTTCGGCCACCTGGGTTTCGGGGTGCTCTTTCCGCTTGCGAAACGCCCGGAATCCCTGAATCTGGGTTATCCAGCATGCCAGCCAGGCTCAGCCCTCTCTTGATATGAATATATCACTTTTATGCAACACGGAGGTAGCCCGGGGCGCTCGGGGCGAGGGAAACGAGGCCGCAACCGCCAAAGAAGAAGGAGTTTCCTCGACCGGACCCGCCCGTTCTTGACGGAGCGCGTGTCGCACCACAAGACTTGTCGTGGAAACGGATGTCGGGCGTAGCAGAGATTCAGGTAAACATGAAAAAGAACAAGAGTGGCGTCGAGGCGGAAATTTGGACCGCTTCCGAAATCCGTTTCACAGCCAAACTTTTGCGGCCTAAGGTTGCCGGCAGGCCCGTCTCCTGGACCTTTCTGACCCTGCCCAGGGACGCCAGCGCAAAGCTGCCCTCGCGGGGACAGGTGACTGTGGAGGGCACGATCAACGGCCATCCGTTCCAGGCCACGCTCGAACCGGACGGACAGGGAGGACACTGGCTCAAAGTGGACCGGGCGCTGTTCAACGCGGACCGGAAGCGGCTGAAGAGGGGTCGGGAACCGCTCCAGGTGGACCGAAAGCCGCACCAAGCGTTGGGGCGGGAGAGCGACGAACTTCCGCAGCCGCTTCCGAAGGCCGGCGACGTCGTCACGCTGGAGATCGCGCCCGTAGCGGAGGAGCCGGAACCGAAAGTGCCGGCCGATCTGCGGAAGGCGCTTACGGCGGCGCCGAAGGGGTCGCCGGGGAAACCGGGGGCGCGAGAGGCGTGGGCGGACATTACGCCGGCCGCGCGCCGCGATTTCATTCACTGGATCACCTCGCCCAAGAAGCCCGAGACGCGCGCCAAGCGGATCGCCACCGCCTGCGACATGCTCGCCAAGGGAAAGCGCCGCCCCTGCTGCTTTGACCGGTCGGGGATGTATGACAAGAGCCTCAGTTGCCCCGTGGCGGACGACGACTCAACGGACGATAGGCGCTGATTCCCGAGTCATCCGGTCGGTATGTGCCCCCGGATCGCGGACCTCCGGTCCGCATGTGCCGATGACCTGCTCCCCTTGTTCTGATCCAGGCGTTATGAGAGTCTAACCGGTCGCGGGATGACCGCCAATTGGCCTTTCAACCTGACCGAAGCCATCAACTCTTTTCTCTTCTCTTCAAGGGGTCGTTTGTGGGGCCTCCTTCCGACAGAAAGCCGGACAGGCATGCGCCAGAACCTTCAGATTAACGGTCAATCCCGCTCAGCATCTCCCGCACATCGGTCGTCGGAGCGGCGCAGGCGAAGTTGCGGCAGACGTAGGCGGTCGCTTTCCCGTCGATCGGTTTCTGCGCTGCGGTGAAGGGCGCGAGGCGTGTGATCGGCGGCGCGTCGGGTGCGTCCGGACGGAGGAGCACGACGACGTTCGGGTGGAAACGGCGGTTGAGCGCGCCGAGCATCGCCCGCGTGTCGGCGGCGTCCGGCGTTCCGGCGATCACGACTTCGTACGCCGGACCGAGGGCGAAGTCCGCGGCGCAGAGGAACTGGGTGAACGCCATCGGAGCGTGGCGCGCTGTCCCGGCGAAAACCGTCACGGTGCGTGAGGCCAGGGCTTCGAGCGCCGGGTCGCCCGTGAGGCGCGCCAGCCGCAGCAGGTTCAGCGCGGATACGGAGTTTCCCGAGGGCAGCGCGCCGTCGTACAGCTCTTTCGGGCGCGCGATGAGCTTCTCTCCGTCCGCGGCGGTGAGGAAGAACCCGCCGTGCTCCGCATCGCCGAACTGAGCGGTCTGCACGCGCTGAAGCTCGATCGCCGCTTCAAGATAGCGCGGGTCGAACGTCGTCTCATAAAGCTCGATCAACCCCCAGATGAGGTAGGCGTAGTCGTCGAGGTGGGCGGGAAGACCCGCGTCGCCCTCGCGGTAGCGCTTCAGGAGGCGGCCGTCCTCGCGGCGCAGGCGGGTCAGCACGAAATCGGCGGCGCGACGGGCGGCGTCGGCGTAGCGCGGTTCGTCGAAAGCCCGGGAAGCAATCGAAGCGGCGGCGATCATCAGGCCGTTCCAGTCCGTGAGAACCTTGTCGTCCTTGTGAGGGGGAATTCGTTCTCGGCGGGTTTCAAAGAGCCTGTTCCGGATGCGCTCGGCTCGCCGGCGCAACTCATCCTCCGGCGTCTTCAACTCCGCCGCGACGGCGCTGAGCGGGCGGGCGAGATGTAAGATGTTCGTGCGCGGGGGAGTATGCGGGTTGGTGAAGTTGCCGTCCGGACGGAGATTCCAGATCGCCGCGGCGACGCGGGCGTCGTCCTCGCCGAGGGCGGCGCGGACTTCTTCCGCCGTCCAGAGATAGAACTTGCCCTCGACGCCCTCGCTGTCGGCGTCCTCGGCGCTGTAGAAAGCGCCCTCGGGCGAAGTCATGTCGCGCAGAACGTAAGTCATGACTTCACGCACCGTCCGCGCGTACTCGGGCTTGCCGGTCGCCTGATGCCCCTCGGCGTAGGCGATGACCAGCAGGGCCTGATCGTAGAGCATTTTCTCGAAATGCGGGACGAGCCAGTCCGCGTCGGTGGAGTAGCGGTGAAAACCGAACCCGAGGTGATCGTAGATGCCCCCCGTGGCCATCGCGGACAACGTGCGCTCGACGAAGTTAAGCGCCGCCGCGTCGCCGGACCGCTTCCACCATCGGAGCAGGAAGGTCAGATGATGCGGGGTGGGGAACTTCGGAGCGTCGCCGAAACCGCCGCGCTCGGCGTCGAAACGACCGGCGAGCTGGCGGAAGCCGAGGGCGAGCGTCTCGGTGTCGATGTCGCCCGCGTCCGGCGCCGCATCGCGCGAAGCGATCTGCTCGGTGATCTGGCGGGCGACGTTCTCGACTTCGCCGCGCCGCGTGCGCCAGACTTCGGCGATCTGCGGCAGGACACGGAGCATCCCCGCGCGGCCGAAGCGATCCTCGCGCGGGATGTACGTCGCGGCGAAGAAGGGGCGCCGGTCGGGCGTCATCAGGATCGTAAGCGGCCAACCTCCGCCGCCGGTCATCGCCTGGCAGACGCTCATGTAGACCGCGTCCACGTCGGGGCGCTCCTCCCGATCCACCTTGACGCAGATGAAGTCGCGGTTGAGCAGCGCGGCGACGTCGTCGGCCTCGAACGACTCGTGCTCCATCACGTGGCACCAGTGACAGGTCGAGTATCCGATCGAGAGGAAGACGGGCTTGTCCTCCGCGCGGGCGCGGGCGAAGGCTTCGTCGCCCCAGGGGAACCAGTCCACCGGGTTGCCGGCGTGCTGGAGGAGGTAGGGACTTTTCTCGAAAACAAGGCGATTGAAGTCCGGTCCGCCGTCGGGCGGTAGTTTCCGGCGTTCCTCCACGGAGGGGATTGGAGGACGACGCGGACCCGTTTCACCAGCTTGAAGGAAAGCGGCCATCGAAACTCCGATCAGCACAAGCATCGGCATGACGGTGATGCTCCGAACGAAACCTCGCGGCGCTGTCCGCATTGTACCGGTGTTCCGCCGATAATCAACCGAGGCGACCGCCGCCCCCACGTGGAAGCGTCGGGAGTTGAAGGCTTGCCTGCCGCCGCGCTTGCGAGTCGCGTCCGCGGCGTGTATCCCACCTTCGCCCGCTAAGGAACCGGAACGGCGTGGTGTCGAAAAGTCGCAAGAAACTGTTGTTCAACGCCCTGCGGATCGGCGTGTGCGTGGCCGGTCTGTATCTGGTCGTGCGCGGCGTGTCGTGGAACGACGTGGCGACGCTGCCGGACGGGCGCACGTTCGTCGGGCGGATCACTGAAGACGAGGCCGCTGATACGTTCTCGGTGACGGAGTCCGGCGCCGGGCAGGTTCAGACGCTTCCGCGCACCTATCCGCCGGTGGAAGGCTCCGACAGACCGGGGAAAGCCGACCTTCATTACGGACTTCGCACGACGCTGTCGCAGGCGAAGATCGCGGTGCTGATTGCGGCGCTGTTCATCTTCGCCCCCGGCACGTTCATCCAGGGAAAGCGCTTTCAGTGGATGCTGCGTGCTCAGCAGATCGACATCGGATACTGGGAGTCGCTGAAGCTCTGCTACGTCGGGAATTTTCTGAACTTTGCGTACGCGATCGGCGGGACGGCGGGCGACATGTACAAGATGTACTGCGTCGCGCGGCACGCAAAACGCAAGACCGAGTCGATCATGAGTGTGCTGCTGGACCGAGTGGCGGGGCTGGTGGGGCTGGTGCTGCTGGTCGGCGTGATGGCGCTGTTCACGCCGAAGCTGGCGGCGTTCCGGCCTGTTCTGGGGGGGATTCTTCTGGCGGGCGTTGTCGGGGGCTTGCTTTATTTCTGGGGACCGGTGCGTCGTCAGGTTCCGGCCGCCCTGCTGTCGCGCCTTCCGAAGATCGACTACCTGCGGAAGATTGATCAGACGGCGTGCAACCTCGTGCGGCATCGCTGGCTGACGGTCGGCGCAATCGTCTCGACGATGCTGCTTCAGGTGTTCTGCACGGGGTCGTACGTGGTGACGGCGTCCGCGCTGGGGTTCCAGGTTCCGGGGATCGGGACGGTTTTCGAGTTCTTCGCCTACTTCGGCACGGGCTGGGTCATCACGGTAATTCCGATTTCGGTGCAGGGCGCGGGAGCGGTCGAGTTGTTTTACGTGGAGGTCTTTCGCGACTCCGGATCGGTGTCGCAGATTCTCTGCCTGGCGTTGGCGGTGCGGGTGTTGCAGATCGTGTCGTCGCTTCCGGGCGCGGTGCTCTTTTTCCTGGGAGCGCATCATCTGCCGACGCCGCAGGAGATGGAGGCCCTTGAAGGCAGCGAGGGGTAGTGCGTTTTTCTCACGCCGGCATACCGCCTCAGAGGCGGCGTGCCCGACCTGAAACGGCTGGCATCGAGCCGCGGGAGCAAGAAGGGAACAACAATGATCGAGGGAGCGCCGCGCGCTTCGAGCTTTGAGATCCGTCCGGCGACGGTTGCCGATGTCCCGCTGATCGTCGCCTTGATCCGGGAACTGGCAGAATACGAGCGGTTGTCGCACGCCTGCGCCGCGACGGAGGACGCGCTGCGGCGGCATCTTTTCGGGGCGCGACCTTTTGCCGAGGCGCTGGTGGCGGAGGCGGAGGGGCGCGGCGTGGGCTTCGCGCTTTTCTTTCACACGTTTTCGACGTTCGAGGCCGCCCCGACACTTTACCTTGAGGATCTTTATGTCCGCCCGGAGGAGCGCCGACGGGGCGTGGGCAAGGCGCTGCTGACGCGGCTGGCGAAGCTGGCGGTGGAGCGGGGCTGCCGGCGGTTTGAGTGGTCGGTACTGGAGTGGAACCGCCCGGCGATCGATTTTTATGTCGGCCTGGGGGCGCGCCTGCTCGATGACTGGCGCATCTGCCGCGTGGATGGCGCGGCGCTGACCGCGCTGGCGACGGGAACACAACGGGCGACGTAGGCTCGCCCGGTCGCCTTTACGCCTCGCGCAGCGCGCCGCACAATACGCACCGGAGCGTACTCGAAACCCGAGTACCCGAATCCCGAGTACCCGAGACCGAACATGTACACCAACTTCCAACCGCATCTTCAAAAGGAGCTTTCCGCGATCCGCGAGGCGGGTCTGTACAAGGAGGAACGTGCGATCCTCACGCCGCAGTCGGCGGGCATCCGCGTGTCGTTCCCGATCGGATCTGCGCCGCGCGAGGTGATCAACTTCTGCGCCAACAACTACCTGGGCCTGTCCAGCCACCCGAAGGTGATCGCGGCGGCGCGGGCGGCGCTGGAGAGCCACGGGTTCGGCTTGTCGTCGGTCCGCTTCATCTGCGGCACGCAGGACATTCACAAGCAGCTCGAGCGGCGGATCAGCGAATTCCTCGGAACCGAGGATGCGATCCTTTACACGTCGTGCTTTGACGCCAACGGCGGGCTTTTCGAGACCTTGCTGGGGGAAAATGACGTCATTATCACCGACCAGCTCAACCACGCCTCGATCATCGACGGCATCCGTCTGTGCAAGGCGAAGCGGCTCATCTACGCCAACGCCGACATGAGCGACCTGGAGGCGAAACTGAAGGAGGCGAAGGCCGCGCGTTTTCGCATGATCGCCACCGACGGAGCGTTCTCGATGGACGGGAGCATCGCCCCGATCGACCGCATCTGCGACCTGGCGGACCGGTACGACGCGCTGGTGATGGTGGACGACAGTCACTGCACCGGTTTTCTGGGAAAAACCGGACGCGGATCGGCGGAGCATTGCGGAGCGGAAGGCCGCGTCGACATCATCACCTCGACGCTCGGCAAGGCGCTCGGCGGCGCCTCCGGCGGGTTCACGACCGGGCGGAAGGAGATCATCGACCTGTTGCGGCAGCGGTCGCGCCCGTACCTTTTCAGCAACACCCTGGCGCCGATGATCGTGCAGGCGTCGATCGCGGTGCTTGACCTGCTCAGTGAGACCCCGACGCTGCGCGACAAGCTGGAGGCGAACACGAAGCGCTTCCGCGCGGGCATGACGGCGGCCGGGTTCGACATCAAGCCCGGCGTCCACCCGATTGTGCCGATCATGTTGTACAATGCGAAGCTTGCGCAGGACGTGGCGCGTGACCTTTACGGCGAGGGCGTCTACGTCATCGGGTTCTTCTTCCCCGTCGTCGGGCGCGGGTTGGCGAGAATTCGCGTCCAGCTTTCCGCGGCACACGAGTTCTCGCACATCGACCGCGCGATCGAGGCGTTCACCAAGATCGGGCGCAAGTATGAGATCCTCGGCAAGAAACGCGAGGAGATCGTCGCCCGTTACGGTGAGTAGGACGGCAACGCGCGGCGGCTACCCCAGTTTCCGCAGCCGCCGACACGCCTCCTCCAGCTCCGGCATCTTCTTCGCGTAACAGAAGCGGAGCTGGTCGTCCCCGTCAGCAGGGTTGCGGTAGAACGCCGACCCCGGGACGGACGCCACGCCGGTGCGTTCGAGGATGTCCTCGGCGGCGTGAACCGCGTTTTTCCAGCGCCCCCGGGCGAACGCCGCGAGCATGTAATAACTGCCCGTCGGAAGATACGGCGTGAAGCCGATCGCCCGCAGCGTATCCGCCATCAAATTGCGCTTCGTCTCGTAATCCTTGCGCATCCGGTCGTAATACGCCTGCGGCAGGGCCAACCCGGCGACGATGCCGTGCTGAAGCGGGTTCGGAGCGCAGATGTAGAACAGGTCGGAGACGACCGCGATCTTGTCGATCATCGCCGCCGGGCCCACCGTGTACCCGACGCGCCAACCGGTGACGGCGTAGGTCTTGCTGGCGCCGCTGATCGTCAGCGTGCGCTGGCGGGCCTGGGGTAACGCGCCGATCGAGAAATGCTCGGCCTCGTGCGTGATATACTCGTAGATTTCGTCGGTGACGATCCAGAGATTGTGCCG